>ONCE01000034.1 GCA_900316245.1 uncultured Bacteroidales bacterium
GATAAGCGTGCTTCCTCTTGATCTTTCCCGATCCGGTAAGCGTGAAGCGCTTTTTGGCACCGGAGTTGGTTTTAAGCTTTGCCATTGTGTTAAACAATTAAATAATTATACATTAAAGCGTCATTCCCGGCCTGACCGGGAACCTCGGCCTTATTTCTTTTTCACAGGAGCAATCATCATGCTCATTCGCTTGCCTTCCAGCACGGGCATATTTTCGGCCCGGCCGAATTCCTCCAGCTCTACGGCGAAGCGCAGGAGCTGCTTCTCTCCCTGCTGGGCGAACTGGATGGAACGTCCGCGGAAGAAGATGGAGGCTTTCACCTTGGAGCCCTCCTGGAGGAACTCCTGGGCGTGCTTGAGCTTGAACTGGAAATCGTGCTCGTCCGTGTTGGGGCCGAAACGGATCTCCTTGATCACTATCTTGGCAGCGTTGGCTTTCATCTCCTTGGCTTTCTTGCGCTGCTGGTACAGGTACTTCTGGTAATCCAGAATCTTACACACAGGCGGGTCTGCCTTGGCACTGATTTCTACCAGGTCCAGTTCCTGATCCTCGGCCATCTGGAGGGCCTTGGAGAACGGGTAGATGCCCTGCTCCGGGATGTTCTCACCCACCAGGCGGACCTCGGATGCGGTGATTTCACGGTTAATCCGAAGGGCGTTTTCGTCCTTCTGGTTACCCTGCACCTGCTGGGGCTTCTTCTTCAGACCCGAAGGTCTGGGTTTGAAAGGCGTTGCGATAGTTTTACTCCTTTAAAACGTTAAACTTACTGGGCCAGTTCTTCTGCCACGGCCTTGCGGACATAATCCACAAAAGCAGGCACGCTCATGGAACCCTGGTCCTCGGCTCCACGGCGCACAGACACGGTCTCTTCGGCCTGTTCTTTTTCTCCAACGATAACCAGCAGCGGTATGCGCATCAGGGAAGTCTCACGAATTCTCTTTCCGAGCGTTTCGTTACGGTCGTCTATGGAGGCGCGAATTTCGGAATTATTTAGCAGATTTACAACTTTTTTCGCATAATCTGCATATTTTTCACTCACAGGCAGTACCTTAACCTGGTCCGGGTGCAGCCACAGGGGCAGGTGACCGGCGGTGTGCTCCAGCAGCACGGCCACGAAACGCTCCAGCGAGCCGAAGGGGGCGCGGTGGATCATCACGGGACGCTTGCGGGAACCGTCGGAGTCTACATACTCCAGTTCAAAGCGCTCGGGGAGGTTGTAGTCTACCTGGATGGTACCCAGCTGCCAGCTGCGGCCGATGGCGTCTTTCACCATAAAGTCCAGCTTGGGGCCGTAGAAAGCGGCCTCGCCGGTTTCCACCACATAAGGGAGACCCTTCTTCTTGGCGGCATCGATGATGCCCTGTTCGGCCTTGTTCCAGTTTTCCTCGGAACCGATGTACTTGGACGGGTTCTTGGGATCGCGCAGGGAGACCTGGGCGGTGAACTTGTCAAACTTGAGGGTCTTGAACACGTACAGGATGAGGTCGATCACCTTCTCGAATTCCTCCTGGAGCTGGTCCTGGCGGCAGAAGAGGTGGGCGTCGTCCTGGGTGAAACTGCGCACGCGGGTGAGGCCGTGCAGCTCTCCGGACTGCTCGTAACGGTAAACCGTACCGAACTCGGCAAAACGGAGCGGGAGGTCACGGTAGCTACGGGGAGCGCTGCGGAAAATCTCGCAGTGGTGCGGGCAGTTCATGGGTTTGAGGAGGTATTCCTCGCCCTCCTGAGGCGTATGGATGGGCTGGAAGGAATCCTTGCCGTACTTGGCATAGTGACCGGAAGTCACATAGAGATCCTTGGCGCCGATGTGGGGCGTAACCACGGGCAAGTAGCCGTATTCGGCCTGCTTCTTGGCCAGGAAACTCTGGAGGGTGTTACGAAGGGCGGCGCCGCGGGGCAGCCACAGAGGCAGGCCGGCACCCACGCGCTGGGAGAAGGTAAAGAGCTCCATCTCCTTGCCAATCTTGCGGTGATCGCGCTTCTTGGCTTCTTCCAGGACTACCAGATACTCGTCCAGCAGGCTCTTCTTGGGGAAGGTGATACCATAGATACGGGTGAGCTGCTGACGGGTTTCGTCTCCGCGCCAGTAGGCACCGGCCAGGGAGAGAACCTTCACGGCCTTGATCACCTCCGTGTTCTTCAGGTGCGGTCCGCGGCACAGGTCCGTGAACTGACCGTTGGTATAATAGGTAATGGTACCGTCTTCCAGCTCGGAGATGAGCTCCTGCTTGTACTGGTCACCCTTCTCGGTGAAGTATTTCATAGCATCGGCCTTGGATACCTCGATGCGGCAGAAATCCTGCTTCTGACGGGCAAACTCCAGCATCTTGTCTTCGATGGCCTTGAAGTCTGCATCCGTGAGGGTGCGGCCGTTCATGTCTACGTCGTAATAGAAGCCGTTCTCGATGGCAGGGCCGATACCGAACTTGACGCCCGGGAACAGGGCCTCCAGCGCCTCGGCCATCAGGTGAGAGGAGCTGTGCCAGAACACTTTCTTGGCTTCGTCGTCTTCCCATTTGAGGAGGCGGATGGCCACATCCTCGTTGATGGGACGCATAACGTCAATGGTGGTTCCCTTGGAAGTCTCGGGCTCGCCGGCCGTCTTGATATTCACGGCCAAAACCTGCTCAGCCAAGCGGGGGCTGATGCTCATAGCAATGTCATAACCGGTTACGCCAGCCTCATACTGACGTACACTTCCATCAGGGAACGTAATGTTGATCATAATCTTTTGAGTTTATTACTTACAATGTCTTTCACTCGCTATTTTTTGCAATAGCCTACAAAGATAACAAATTTTTACCTTAAATCCTCTCTTTAATCTGGTACTGATTTCGCTCGGTGGAGGAACGGGCAATCATTTCGCCCACGAAACCGGCGAGGAAGAGCATCACACCCAGCACCACAGCCAGCAGGGCCAGGTAAAAGAGGGGTTGGTCCGTGACGGGCCTGAATTTGACGCCCTGCGCCTGGTGAACCAGTTTGTTCACCACAATGCAGACCGTCATCACGAAGCCCACCAGGAACATCAGGATGCCGCTGGTGCCAAAGAAATGCATGGGCTTTCGGCCGAAACGGGACAGGAACCACAGGCTCATCAGGTCCAGGAAACCGTTTACAAAGCGGTTCATCCCAAACTTGGAGTACCCGTACTTGCGCTTCTGGTGGTGCACCGGCTTCTCCCCTATCTTGGTAAAGCCGGCATTTTTGGCCAGGTACGGAATATAGCGGTGCATCTCTCCGTATACCTCTATGTTCTTGACCACTTCGGCCCTGTAGGCCTTGAGGCCGCAGTTCATATCGTGGAGCTTGATGCCCGTAACCTTGCGGGCCGTCCAGTTGTACAGCTTGGAGGGCAGGTTCTTGGTAAGGGCATTGTCCTTGCGGTGCTTCTTCCAGCCGCTCACCAGGTCGTAGCCTTCTTCCCGGATCATACGGACCATCTCGGGAATCTCCTCCGGAGAATCCTGCAGGTCTGCATCCATAGTAACCACAATGTCTCCCTGGGCGGCGGCAAAGCCCTCATACAGAGCGGCCGATTTGCCATAATTGCGGCGGAACCGAATGCCCTTTACGGTATTGGGATCCTTGGCGGCCAGTTCCTGGATTACCTTCCAGGAATCATCGGTGGAACCGTCGTCCACCAGAAGAATCTCGTAACTGAAATCCTTGAGGGCGCTGTCAATCCAGCTCTTGAGCTCCGGCAGCGACTCCGCCTCATTGAACAGGGGAATGATCAGGGAAAGATCCATAACTTATTGATTGAACAATTCTTTCATAAAGATATAGCGGGACAGGATGGAGGCCAGCACGGACCCGTACAGCCAGCAGTAAGCCCACTGGAAAATAAAGGAAAACAGCGGCAGCCGGTCCAGCACCGCGTTCACGTTCTCCATATCGGCCGCCGTCAGGGACATCGATTCACTGAGCTGATTAACCAGTTCGTTCATCTGCTCCGAAGGCATCTGCATAATAAAGAGAGCCTGGGCCGATGCCAACAGAAGCCCGGAGAACAGCGCAATGCGCCTACCCAGCCTGGCCGTATCCGCCATCGTCACGTTCTCGTACCGCTCCTTGAGCTTGAACATCTGTCCCCTCATCAGAAGGATGCAGCCAAAGAACTCCACCACCCACAGGATCACGGCCGCAGCGGTCACCAGAAAATCGGATCCCGAAACCGCAGCCAGCTCCTTAAGGGTGAGGCATCCAACCGACACGCCTCCAAGCAGAAGCCCGCCCTTGGCCGCCTCATTCCAGATGGCATTATTATCCAATGTCTTTGTCATAGCTTACAAAGATAATCATTTTCTTCCACACTCATCATCAATCCCCCACTGGGAGGGAAGAGTAACGGGCACCGCCGCCTCGGAAACGAGGCTCGGCGGCTACAGACTCCGTCTGTTGCCCGCTGTGAGGGAAAGGTAAAGGAACGGAAGGCACCGCAGCCGGAATAAACGATATCCGGCTGCTACGGATCAACCCCTGCACGGGCTCCATTAAAGGGCCCATGCAGGGCTTGCCCGTTGCACACTTAGGGCGCAGAATGAGATGCCCGGTCGGTGCCGGGCATGACGACAAATCCGCTGGCACTTAGTATGCGCTAGATCAATGAAATAGATATGTGGACCCCCAGCTTCTGACATGGGGTTCGAGTGGCTAATGGTCACACAATCACTTAATTAAGTGCCAGCACCCGATACAGAGTAGAGCTAAAGCACAAAAAGTAGCACAGAAGGCTGAAATTGTGCTTTAGGCGGAGGCGAGGTATGACGGTCAGGTGCGGTAGACGTGCCGAAAAATGTCTCATCTACCACGAAAAGGTACCCGAAACGAGGTAGACGGGACAAATAGTGGCACGTCTACGGCGCTCTGGACGGGAGATCCCGGGTCATGCCTGGGATGAGGGGATGGCCGATCAGGTCGGCCATGACGACGGCTAAGGTCGGGATGAAGGTGGGGCCGAGCACCAGGAGAGCCGTTTTCGTGCTCGGGAAGGGGAAAAACCGGGTTCCGAGCACCAGGAAGACCATTTCCGTGCTCGGGAAGGGGTAAAAACGGGTTCCGAGCACCAGGAAGGCCCTATTCGTGCTCGGGAAGGGGAAAAACCGGGTTCCGAGCACCAGGAGAGTCGTTTTCGTGCTCGGGAAGGGTGGAAACTCATTCCGGAGCGAAGCGACAGGGCCTGCAGGCCCGCACGCCGTCTTCTGACGGCGAGCCCCTCCCCCGAGGGGAGGGGTTTGGGGTGGGGGTAACGTGGGCTTTGGGTTCTTTGGTTTATGGACCGACAGGTCCATAAACGAAGAAAGCCAGGCGTC
>ONCE01000031.1 GCA_900316245.1 uncultured Bacteroidales bacterium
GGCCGATGACCTGAAACTTTGGGACAGCGCAAAGCATGCCTTCGGCTTCCGGAAAGGCCGTACAAAGATCATGATCGGCGCTTCTTCGGAAGATATCCGGCTGAAGAAAAGGATCCGGTTATAAATTGAATTCCTTCTTGAACGGCTGGTCGTGCCGGTACGGCGCCCAGCCGGGATTTCCGTCCCGGCAGAAGGCGGTCCAGGCATCCACCATCTCCTCAGAGAGGGCGTAATCGGCCTCCGTGAAGGGACGCCAGCTGTTCTTGAGGGTTCCGAACATGTACCACAGTTCCGCGGAATGGAACGCGCCGGCGGCAGATGCCGGGTGGGCCTCATCAGTCGGAAGGTCGCGGAGGAACTCATATTCGTAGACCGTGCAGCCCAGGGAATCGCGGACGGCGCAGAAGCGGTCCACGGAGGCGCCGGCCAGCATGCCCATGTCGTCCTTGTTATAACCGATCATCACGGGGATCCGGGCGATGGAACCGCTGTACAGGGTATGGTCGAAGTCCTGTACGAGGACCTTTCCGTCATTATGCGGGGAGAACATGACAAAGCCCTTTCCGTCCGCCTGGTACTTTGCGGAGGCGTCGAAAATCTCCTGGGCGGAGGCGGCGCGCATGGACTTCAGGTCGGGGAAGCCGGCGTAGTCCATCACGGCTTTGCCCTGAGCATCATAGAACGACTGGGGAATCCGGTTGTCCGGAGAAAGGGCACGGACGTCCAGCCCGCCGCCGCTCTGGATGATGGCCTTTGCCATGAGGTCCTTGGAGAGCGGGGAAATCAGCAGCGTCTTGACGCTCATCGCGCCGGCACTCTGGCCGAAGATAGTGATATTGTCAGGGTCCCCGCCGAACTGGCCGATGTTGTCGCGGATCCACTGCAGGGCGGCGATCTGGTCCATCGTTCCGTAGTTTCCGGACTGTCCCTGTTCGGCCGTCAGGTCCGGATGCGAGAGGAATCCGAAGGTGCCAAGCCGGTAATTGATCGTCACCAGGATGACCCCGCGGCGCGCCCACGCATCGCCGTCCATCGTCACCTCATAGCCATAGCCGTTCATATAGGCCCCGCCATGGATCCACATCGCCACGGGCAGTTTCGCGTCCGTCTTGCCCACGGTGGCCGCCGGCGCCCAAACGTTCAGGTACAGGCAGTCTTCGCTTTGCTCAGGGGTCCCCTCCCAGTAGAATTCATCGCCGTAAAAGGTGCCGGGGGCATTGCCGGGCTGCCAGGCGATAGGGCCGAAGGTATCGCATACTTTCACCCCGTCCCAGGCCGGAACCGGCTGCGGGGCCTGCCAGCGGAGGTCGCCCACCGGCGGAGCCGCATACGGGATGCCTTTGTAAACCATAACCTGGGAAGAGTCGGTGAGAACGCCCTGGATCCGTCCGCCGGAAACGGTCAGGACCGGATTCTTGGGAGCACAGGCGGCGAGAAGGGCCAGGCCTTTGCAAATATACGGTTTTCAGACGAAAAATTTCCGTATCCGTTCAATTGTTGCCATTTGCGTTCACTCCGTTTCGGTATCTGGGGATAAATCACTAACTTTCCTACCGGAAACCAATCAATTCACATAATAATGACCAAAAGATTTTTCTTCCCTGCAGGCGTCGCCCTTCTTCTGGCGGCCTGCTCCACCGTGCAGTCCCCACAGGACCGCCTGACGGTCAATGACCAGAAAATCGATGCCATCATCGCCCAGATGACCCTGGAGGAGAAGGTGGAGATGCTGCACAGCAAGACCAACATGTCCTCCGCCGGCGTGGAGCGTCTTGGCATTGCCGACATGCATTATGCCGACGGCCCTTTCGGCATCCGTGAGGAAGGCCAGCCGAACGGCTTCATGAGCGCCGGATGGACGCTCGACTCCGCCACCTATTTCCCGACCGGATCGGCCCTCGCGGCCACCTGGTCCAAGGAAATGGCCTATCTGTACGGCACTGGCATGGGGACGGAAGCCCGTCTCCGCGGCAAAGACGTGATCTTGGGTCCTGCCGTCAACATCCAGCGCCTTCCGGTTGGTGGACGCACCTACGAGTACCTGAGCGAGGATCCGATCCTTTCCGCTGCCCTGGCCCTGGAGTACACCAAGGGTGTCCAGGACAAGGGTACCGCCGTGTGCATCAAGCACTTCGCTGTGAACAACCAGGAGACCAACCGCGGCAGCGTGGATGCCCAGCTGGATGAGCGCACCCTCCGCGAGATCTATCTCAAGCCGTTCGAGCGTGCCGTTATCGAAGGCGGCGCCATGAGCGTGATGCCGGCCTACAACAAGGTGAACGGCGACTACTGCTCCGAAAACGAGCACCTGCTGAATGAGATCCTCCGTGGCGAGTGGGGCTTCAAGGGCTTCACCGTCTCCGACTGGGGCGGAACCCACAGCACCATGGGCGCCATGCTCCATGGCCTGAATGTCCAGATGACGGGCTCCAACTACCTGGGCCAGCCGGTCATCGATTCCATCGCCACCGGTGCGCTCACGGAAGCGCTGGTGGATGAGAAAGTCCGTCAGATCCTCCGGGTCCGGTTCGCCATCGAGGCTGTTCCGGAGGATGTGGCCAATACGAAAATGACTTCCCAGCCGGAGTGCCAGGACATCGCGAAAAAGGTGGCTGAAAGGTCCATCGTCCTGCTCAAGAACGAAGGAATGCTCCCGATTGCGAAGGAAGTGAAAAAGATTGCCGTCATCGGCCAGAATGCCGTGCTGAAAACCCAGTCCGGCGGCATGGGTGCCGGCGTGAAGGCGCTCTATGAGGTAACCCCGCTTGAGGGGATCCGCAAGCGCGCCGGCGCCGATGTAGAAGTGACCTATGCCCCTGGTTACAAGAACTTCCCGGGCCGTCGCTGGGGACCTGCTCCGGCCGAACCGAACCCGCTGGAGGCTGCTGCGATAGACGAACCAGCCGATCCCGCCCTTCTCACGGAAGCCGTCGCCCTGGCGAAGGACGCCGACCTTGTGATCTTCTTCGGCGGCACCAACAAGAGCATCGAGACCGAAGGCTCCGACCGGCAGAACATCGACCTTCCGACTGGCCAGAACGAGGTTGTCGCCGCCCTGCATGAGGCCAACCCGAAGCTTGTCACCGTCCTGATTTCCGGCGGACCTACCGACCTGCGGCAGCTGGAGCCGGTCTCCCCGGCCATCGTCCAGGGCTGGTGGAACGGCACCGAAGGCGGTACCGCCCTTGCCGAGGTCCTCTTCGGCGACATCGCCCCGTCCGGAAAACTTCCTTTCACCTTCCCGGCCCGGCTGGAAGACTCCCCGGCTTATGCTATGGGGAACTTCCCGGATCCCAATGGCGCCGGTGGAGACCTCTTCAGCCTGATGTTCCGCCCCGACGTTCTCAAGATGAGCCCCGAGGAGCGTCAGAAATTCATCGACTCTCTTCCCAAGCCCGTTTCCAAGTACACCGAGCGCTTCTATGTGGGCTATCGCTGGTTCGACACCAAGGATGTTAAGCCGATGTACGCCTTCGGCCACGGTCTCAGCTATGTAGAATTCGAATACGACGACCTCAAGGCCGTGGTGGGCAAGGACGCCGTCAAGATCAGCTTCAAGCTGGAGAACGAAGGCAGCATGCCCGCCGACGAAGTGGTTCAGCTCTATGTGCACCGCATAGACTCCAAGGTGGAATGGCCCGCCAAGGAGCTCAAGGCCTTCCAGCACGTAAGCCTTGCCGCCGGTGAGACCAAGGTGGTGAACCTGGAAATCCCCTTGAAGGATCTCCGCTACTGGAACGAGACCACGAATGCCTGGGATCTTGAGCACGGCAAGCTCCAGCTCCTGCTGGGCTCCGCCTCCGACGACATTCGCGAAACCGCCGAAGTCACTATCTAAACCTATGCATAAATCTTATCTCCTTGGGGTCGCACTGCTTCTGACAGCCTGCGGCCCCAGGCCTTCCGCCCAGGTGGAGAAGGTCGAACTCTGCACTTCCGTAGGAGACTACGGAATGCTGGTGAATGCCATCGAAATCACCGTCAGCAACCCTGCTTCCCTAAAAGGACTCACAGCGGCCGATTTCGACCTAGTGAACAATGTCCCCGGGTCTTTCGTAGACCCCGCTACCGGAAAAGCCCCCGAGGCCTATGAAGATGACGGCCTGGTGGTATCCCGCAAGAAAAACGTGCTCCGCATCGAAGCGACGCCCTTTAACAAGGCCGGCAAGATGGAAGGCTTCTTCAAGCGCATCCCCTGGGAACTGCACTGTGCGGCAGATTCGGCCCTTAGCGTGACGCCCTCCCAGGTATCGGCCGAACACATTGCCGTCCTGGACGACTGCATCCATGGAGAATTCAGTTTTGGCGGCCTTACGCGCGAGTATATGCTGTACCTGCCCAAGGACGAGAATGGGAAGGTGCTGAAAAATGTGCCTCTCATGGTGTGGCAGATTGGCGGAGGCGAGTACGACAAAGACATGATGACGGTGGCCACTGCCAACCGCTGCCTGGTTTCCCTGGCCACGGAAGGCATTCCCTGTGCCGCCCTGGTCTTTGCCCTGGCCAACCCCAACTATTCCTACAGCGCCTCCCTCTATCCCGAGAAGATAGAGCTCATAGACCGCAACAACGCCCTCCAGATGGCATTCATAGACACCTTGATTGCTGAAGGCGCCGTAGATGGTTCCCGGCTTTTCTGCGCCGGTGCCTCTTCCGGCGGTGGCTGCACGATGCGCTTCATGATGCAGTTCGCAGACCGCTTCAAGGCCGCCATCCCCTGCTGCGCCATGGACCCCATCGTCCCCATCCACAAGGTGGACGAAAAGTATCCCGGCCAGTTTACAGACGATGTGGAGAAGGTCTGGAAAGGCAACTGCGTATATAAATGGAATGGAACTGAGATGGTTTGGGGGCCGATGGACGTGCAGGCCTTTGTGAAACTCCCCATGTACTTTGTGCACGCCGCCACCGACAGAACCTGCAAAGTAGCCAGCACCTATGCCTACTCCGAAGCCCGGAAGCGTCTGGGCGCCGCCCAGGACAAGGTTCTCATCTACTCCGATGAGGATCTGGTAAGCTGGGGCGTGGCTCCCATGATGGCCCACTTCTCCTGGGTCCCCCTCCTGGATGACTACTCCGAGGGTTCACCCATGGATTGGATGATTTCGCAGTTTTAACGTAGTCGATTGACTATCGGCCAAATATAAATCAAGGGGTGCACCTGGAAGTGCACCCCTTGATTTATATATACCTGTCTATCAGCTACTTGAAGAGTAGCGGAACAAACTCGGTGAGGTAGATTCTCCAGTTTTTCCAGATGTGGCCGCCATCGGTTTCCATATACTTGTAAGGGAAGCCGTTGGCATCCAGCTTGGCGCGGAACTCGTTGTTGGACTGGATGAGGAAGTCGGTTTTGCCGATGCCGATCCACAGCAGGGCAGGCTTCTTGGCGAAGTAGGTGGCCAGTTTCTTGTCAAAGTCCTGGTACAGGGGGCTGATGGAAGGATCGGATACGCCGATAGCGGCGCTGAACATACCGGAATAGTTGAACATATCCGGATAGTTGAGGCTGATGTTCAGCGTATGGAATCCACCCATGGACAGGCCGCAGATGGCACGGCTCTGCTTTTTGGCGATGGTGCGGTAGCGGCTGTCGATGAACTTCACAATCTCCGGGAAGGATTTCTCGAAGGTGCCTTCCATAGTTTTGGGCAGGCTCATCGTAGGGTTCACATAACCGTCGGCATTCTCCAGCGGGGCCGCCTCGCAGGCGATGTTGCCGTTGGTGAAGACCACAATCATCGGCTTGGCCTCACCGCGGGCGATGAGGTTGTCCAGGATCTGGGTGGCACGGCCCTGGGTTACCCAGGCATCTTCGTCACCACCGATGCCGTGAAGCACATACAACACGGGGTACTTGGCCTTGGAGGTCTCGTAGCCGGCCGGCGTGTACACGGTGAGACGGCGGTCGAAACCAGCCGTAGCGGAAGGATACCAAACCTTGGAAACGGTGCCGTGGGGCACTTTGTGGATGGCGTAGAGGTCACTGCGCTCGTCGGCTGCGGGAACCAGCAGCACGCTGGTAAGGCTGGCCACATCCCTGTTCACCCACATATTGTGAGGATCGATCTGCGAAACGCCGTCTACACGGAAGGTATAGTTGTACATATCGGGGGCAACCACGAAAGGAGTGGTGTACTCCCAAACGCCGCCTTTCCCTTCCTTGAGCACGCCCACGCCAGGGGCATCATAGGTCATCTTGTTGCCGTTGAACTCCACTTCCACCTTCTCGGTAGGAAGGAAATCGCCGGTCACTTCCACCTTGATGGCCTTGGGAGCCATGAAACGGAAGGTGACGGTACCGTCTTCATTAATGACGGGAGACTCCACACTGGGGCCACCCCAGAGGGCTTGCTGGGCGTTGGCACTGAGGCCGATGGCCAAAGCAGCCACTGCGATAAAGAGTTTCTTCATACTACTTGAAAAGTTTTTGGGCGAAGGTATTCAGATACAGGCGCCAGTTGGACCAGACGTGGCCGCCTTCGGAGACGAAGTATTCGTGCTCCAGGCCCTGATCGACGAGCTTGGCGTGCATCTCTTCGGCATTCTGGAAGAGGAAGTCGGTGTTGCCGCAAGCCAGGAAGTAGAGCTTCACGCCGGCCTTCTTGAGGGCAGCGATCTGCTCGGGCGTAGCGCTGCCGGCAGCAGAGAGGGGGCAGATGTAGTCAAACATCTCCGGATAGAGGATGCTGGCCGAAATGGTGTGGCCACCGCCCATGGAAAGACCTGCGATAGCGCGGGAAGCGGGCTTGGCAATGGCGCGAAAGTTCTTCTCGATGAAGGGAACAATCTCCGTGCAGAGGCTCTTCACGTAAGAATCGCGGTGGGCCGGATCACGCCAGTCGAAAGGCTTTTCGGGGATGTTCAGGGTACGGGCAGCAGCCTGTCCGGGGTTGCCGTTGGGCATCACCACAATCATAGGCTCGGCCAGGCCCTTCTCGATGAGGTTGTCCAGGATCTGGGCGGTACGGCCCATGGAGATCCAGGCTTCCTCATCGCCGCCAGCTCCGTGAAGGAGGTACAGGACGGGATATTTCTTCTTGGGGTTGTTCTCGTATCCGTAGGGAGTGTAGACGGTGAGGCGGCGGTCCATACCCAGGATGTTGCTGTGGTACCAGGGATGGCTCACAGTACCGTGCCGGTTGGCTTCACCGTAGTTTTCCGTACGCTCGCCGGGGACCAGGAGCATGGGAAGGTAACGGGTACCGTCACGCTGCACCAGGACGTTCTGGGGATCGTTCACGGCCACGCCGTCCACAACGAAGTTGTAGGTGTAGATTTCCGGAGCGGGAAGAGGGATCTTCACGGACCAGACGTTGTTCTCTCCACGGGTCATGTCGATGGTACCGGTCCAGGGGTTCTCCATCCAGGAGCCGCTGAGCTTCACCACGGTGGCATAGTCGGCCTTCAGACGGAAGGTCACGCTGTCGTTCTGGATTTCCGGGGAGATAATGGGTTTCTGGCCCCAGAAGGAGAAGTTGGTGAGTTCCTGGGCCTGCAGGGGTCCCATAAGGGCCAGGCCGAGGACAAGGGTAGAAAAGATTCGTTTCATTCGTGTTTTATAGTTTACTTAAAGGATTCTCCTGCTTTTTGAAGGGCTTTGGGAAGACGCATCATTGATGGCATCACTCAGTTCCTTGGCATCGGCATTGCTCACAGTAGTATCCTGATTCCCCACCTCGATGGTAAAGTCGGGGTGCGGTTTGATACCCGCAAGTGCAGCCGCCTTTTCCTTCATCTGGTCTAGGGTAATGAACCAGCTCATACTGGTGGCCGGGCTCATAGCATAGGCGTAGGTGAACTTCTGCGGATAGCTCAAGGCGTAATAGAGAGTGCCAAAGCCGCCCATGGAAAGGCCGGCGATGGCCCGCTTGCCATTACACTTGAAGGCTTTCTCCACGGAAGGCATCAGCTCCTGATGGAAATACTTCTCATAAGCCTGATTGTTGCCGATATAGAAATCGGACAGGCCATTGGGCATGATGATGACCATGGGAACGCCTCCTTCCTTCACATACTTCTTGGCAATCTCACGGGCATTCCCCTTTTCCACCCAGTAACGGTCCAGGTGGCTCTGGTCTCCGCTTTCATAGCCGTGCAGAAGATACAGGAAAGGATACTCCTTGTTCTCATCATAGCCGCCGGGCAGCCAGACGGAATAAGTCATTTTCTGTCCTTTGTACTGGCTCTGAATGGTCAAATCCTGATACAGTTTGTCTTCCTTGCCCAGCAGGTCGACGATATCGACCGGCTTGTCATCGGAAGCAGCCGGCTTGTTACCTTCATATCGTTTAGAATTTAACCAGGTAGGTAAAGCCGTTTCCGCAGAAGGAATAGAGCTTTTCGCCGGCCTTCACAACGGTAACCAATTCACCGGCGTTGATATCTACGCGGACGCCGTCCTTCATATAGTAGGAACCGCCGGAGATACCCCAATCCGGGATGTTATAACCATTGGCAATGATCAGGGACTCGCCCAGCATCTCTGCAAATTCCTTGCACACATAAGTGCCGGTAATATCGGCATCGACTTCCGTATACAGTTCGAAGGTGCCAGCGGGTGCGTCGTCCTCGGTAACAGTGACCAGGTGCTTATTCTTACCTGCTTCCGTGGTGGAAACGGCATCGGCACCGGCAGTACCGAATACGACGCCTTCACCCATCTCCGAGCCGGCGACCACGATGTCCGTACCGGCCACATTGAACACATAGGATTTGTCCGTGAGAGGAGCGATCACCACGATCTGACCGGCAGCGATGTCCACGCGGGCACCGTCCTTCATGAAGTAGGAGCCACCGGAAATGCCCCAGTCGGGGATGTTGTATCCGTTAGCGATGATACCGGCCTCACCCAGCATCTCTGCAAACTCCTTGCACACATAAGTACCGGCAATGGACGTTGCATCGACTTCGGTGTAAATCTCGAAGGTGCCGGAAGGATTGCCATCACCATCGACAAGCGTAATCAGGTGCTTCATCTTACCGGCTTCCGTGGCGGAAGCGGCATCGGCCATGGTGTTTTCCACGATGATATCACCAATGACAGGGTCCGGATGGAATTCCAGCTTGCCAGTCCATTCGAATTTGACAGGAGCGCCATCGACCAGGAAGAGGACGGCATTGATGGTATAGATATCGTCAAGGCTGTAGGTCTTCTTCTCGGTGTCAACGGGAACACGGGAGACCGTGATACGGCCTTCTTTGCTACCAATGCCGTTCACCGTAGTTTTGGCGGCGATGAAGGTGCCACTGGTTGCAGTAGCTTCCAAAGCGCCCAGATAAACGTTCTCAGTGAGATAATACTTGTTTCCAACGATAGCCAGATGAACGCTTGCAGTATTGGACTTCAGGTCCACGTCAATCAGACGGCCCTGTTCGCCTTTCACGCTGGTAGCAGAGGCTGCAGTAAATTCACTTGCCTTAACCTCTGTCGGAACCGGGAACATACCGGAAACCGGGTCCAGCTGGGACTTGTAGCAGGAAACCAGGCTAATGCCCAGAAGCGCAATCAATAAGATATTCTTTTTCATATCCATTTTCAATTTTATCGATTAATAACCGGAGTTCTGCTTAATTGCACTGTTAAGACGGATTTCAGTTGCAGGATAAGGGAGATGCTCGTGCTTACCAGCCTTGAAACCATAGGTGGGGTTAGCCGGATCCACATAATCCACAGAGCCATTAACCTGAAGTAAAGGATAAATTTTACCGTTATTGGCCATCTTTGCACCTTCACCCCAACGGAGCAGATCCTGGAAACGGGTACCCTCGCCAAAGAGTTCCAGGCGCTTCTCGCGCTTGATATCGTCCAGCGTGACGGTTCCCAGGGTAGCCAGATGCGCACGGGTACGAATATTATTCACGTATTCCGTGGCCTTGGTGGTATTGTTGTTCATGAAATGAGCCTCGGCACCGCAGAGGAGCACCTCGGCGTAACGCATCCAGATGCAGTTGGCACTGTACACCCAGTTCACTCTGAAGCTGGTCGTAAGTCTTGATGGCATTGTTAAGACGATAACCATTTACGCCTTCATCGGCCACAAACTCGTCGTAGAGGTTCTTGGTGGGAACGCGGAAGCCCCAGCCGGTGTTCATCATAGGAGTGTCAACAGGCCAGTTCATCTTATCCATACGCCAACCTGTCATCAGGGCGTACATGGAGAAAGGCTGGGCATTGTCGTCATATACACGGTTAATCTCAAAAATGGACTCGCAGTTATGCTTGTATCCAATTCGGAAGATATTGGCATAATCGTCCATCAGGCGGTATTTCTGGGATTCCACCACCAGGTCGAACTGCTTGGCGGCTTCGTCGTATTTTCCCTGCCAGAGATAAACCTTACCAAGCAGAGCCTGGGCAAACTGTTTTGTCACGCGCCAGACAGAGGAGTCATCGGCATTGCTCTTTTCGGAAAGATAACCGGAAGCGATGGCCTCGGTGAGGTCTTTCTCCATCAGGCCCCAGAGTTCCTCATCGGTACCGTTGGGTACATTGTACTCGGAAGGGTTGAGCTCGTGGTCTACAAGCGGAGGATTGCCCCACATGGTCTTAAGGTCAAAGTATGCATAAGCGCGGAAAACCTTTGCTTCGGCACGGACCATCTTGGCAATGTCAGAGGCACCTTCCTCCTCGATATGTCCAAGAATGACATTGGCTTTGTAAATCAACGAGTAGTAGGAGGTGAACATATTCTGGATATAATCCTGTTCAGCGTCAAAGCGGAACTCATTCAGCTGATCCAAGTCGTTGTTGTCACCGCGCATGGAACCGCCGGCCCAGAAGTCGTCGGTGAGCATAGCCTTGCAAAGACGTACCCAATAGTCCCAGCCAAGGCCACCGCCGTTTAAGATTTCCAGATACAGGGCGGCATCGGCCTCCAGTGCCTGTTCATCTGTCTTATAGAAAGTATTATAGTCCAATACACCGTGCTGAGGGATATCCAGCTTATTGGAGCAGGATACAACAGACAGGGCGAGAAGACCGGCAACTGCAGATAAAATTATATTGCGTGTTTTCATAAGGCAGTCATATTAGAAAGTAATGTTTACACCAAAGACAACCTTCTTGGCGGTAGGATAAGAACCCTTGTCCACACCCTGGGAACTACCGGTACCGGTAATTTCGGGATCGAAGCCGATATAGTTGCTGAAAGTGAACCAGTCATCAAGGGAAGCGTAGATTCGAAGATTATCCACGAAGAACTTGCGAGTAAACTTCTGAGGAAGGGTATAACCCAGCTGGATTTGCTTAATCTTGGCATAAGCGCCGTTGAAGAGCATACCGCTGGAAGTCAGATACTGTTGCCAGTTGGCAGCATTTGCGGCCGGCTTGGTACCATTGGTATTTTCGGGAGTCCAGCGATCTTCATAGAAATAACTGAGTCGGTTGGAAGGATAGTCAACAACAGTTACGCAGTTGAAAATCTTATGACCGGCAGCACCGGTGAGGAACACGACAGCGTCGATGCCCTTCCAAGCGGCGGTAAGAGTGAGACCGTAGTTAATCTTAGGGATACCGGAGCCAAGATCCACCTTGTCACCAGAGGCAATGCCTTCCACACCGTCGTAATCCTTGAATACAGCATTACCGTTGGCAGGATCAATTCCCTGGAAATCATAGCCGTAGAAGTGCCATGCGGGATAGCCTTTCTCGAAACGGGTGATGGCGCCGTAGTTACGCACGCCCGTGCCGTCAATACCATCGGAGAGAGATTCGTGGATGTAAGTAACTTCATTCTTCAGGGTAGAGAGATTACCACTCACGCTGTAGTTAAAGTCGCCGATGGTGTCTCTCCACTTGAGTTCAAACTCGAAACCCTTATTGGACACATTACCAGCATTCACAGGAGAAGCGGTGACGCCGACAACGGTAGAAGGAGTAATACCAGACACAATCAGGTCCTTTGTCTGCTTGCTATACCAGTCTACATTGAAAGTGAGGCGGTCGCGCAGGAAACGCATATCCAGGCCAATGTTAAACTGCTCTGAGGTTTCCCACTTGAGCTCCTGGTTTCCGGTGGAAGAAGGAGCATAACCAATTACGTATTCCAAACCATTGCCGGTAGCATACTGGCCAGTGCTTGCAATAACGTTCGCATAGCGATATCCACCCAGACCGGCAAGTGAACCATTCTGTCCCCAGCTGGCGCGGAGTTTGGCAAAATTCACCACATCCTTGATGGGCATGAAGAACTTTTCTTCAGAGATGGTCCAACCAGCCGACACAGCAGGGAAATAACCCCAACGCATAGGCTTGGGAAGGACGGAAAGGTCGGCAGCATCTGCGCGGAAAGAGACCTGAGCATTGTACTTACCCTGATAATTCCAGGAAGCACGGGCAAAATAGGAGAGCTTGCGGGAATATCCGGGTTCTGCACCAGAGACAGAGGGCGTTGCGTTAGCCGAATGGTAAGCGAAGTAATAGAACAGAGGGTTGTCCTGCTTTACGCCAAGATCATCATCCTTACCGGAATAGGAACCACTGACGCTATAGCTTCTGGAGCTGGAGAAAGAGGTACCCAGCATCACGTTAACGAAATGCTTGCCGAAAGCCTGATTCCAGTTGGCGAAGTTTTCCCACTGATAATACATGCTGTTGTTGGAACTACCGCTCAGTGAGATAAATTCCTGATGGGCGTTCTGGTTTACATAGTAATTCAGGTTATAACCATAACTGTCACCGGCAGAAAGACGGTAACCAAAACGGGATGAGAGTGTGAGGCTCCTGATAGGTGTCAGGTTCACAGCGGTAGAACCGTTGATGTTGAAACCTTTCATAACCGAATATGAGCGGTCACGCATGATGTGAGGGTTCACGTTCTCGGAAGGGTTGAACCATGAGACTCCATAGTAATCTCCGTTCTCGTCGGTGAGAAGACGGCGACCGCTATTCAGGATATCCTGCATATTCTGGGGAAGAGGACCATCCTTGCTGTAGGTAGGAGGAGTAAGCGGATCCAGCTGGAGGGCCGAGAGAACGGCAGAGCCGTAGTCAGAACCTTCGGAAACGCTGCGGGCGTTGTAGTACTCAACCTGGTTGTTGGTCTGAACTTCCAGCCAGGGCTTGAACTTCCAAGAGCCGTTTACCATAAAGGTTGCACGCTGATAGACATCGGCATCACCTGCGAACATACCGTTGTTGTCAAGATAGGTGGCCGACAGATAGAGATTTCCGCGGTCGTTACCTGCGCTGAACGAAAGGTTGTGGTGATGCATCAGGGAGTTCTCGTAGGAGTAGCCAATCCAGTCGGTGTTGGTCTTGAAGTCCCAGTGCTCGTAAAGATCGGCGATCTGGAAACGGCCATTCTCAACATAATACTGGAAATACTGCTCGGCGTTCATCACCTTGGGGATACGACCCAGGCTCTGGGATGTGAGCTGGTAGCTGTAACTGATCTTACCGTCGCCCTTACCCTTGCGGGTGGTGATCATGATAACACCGTTACCGGCTTCAGCACCGTAGATGGCAGCAGAGGCACCGTCCTTCAGAACTTCCATGGATTCGATATCGTTAGGGTCGATACCGGAGATGGAGTTGGTACGGCGGCCATCCACAACGTACAGAGGAGCAGAAGAACCGTTGGAGGAAATACCACGAACCTGTACGGCAGGGGCAGCGCCCGGGCGGGCAGAACTGGAGAACACCTGCACGCCGGCGGTCTTACCACCCAGGGCCTGCTCGGGGCTGGTGATGGTACGGTTCTGGATATCCTCGGACTTAACCTGGGAGATAGCACCCGTAACATCGGACTTTCTTTGGACACCGTAACCCACGACGACGGTTTCTTCAATCATCTGGGTGTCGGTGAGCATTTTGATGGTGATGTTCTCGGTTTTGGTGGCGACGTACTCCTGAGTGATATAACCCACGGAGGAGAACTCGATGACCGAACCGGCCGGAACAGTGAGGGTGAAGCTACCGTCCAGATCGGTGATGGTGCCGTTGGTGGTGCCCTTCTGGACAACACCAGCCGCAATCATCGGCTCGTTCTGGTCATCTGTAACCACACCGGAAATGGTCACGCGCTGCTGGGCAGCAAGGGACCATCCCACAAGGAGAGACAACGCGATGGTTGTCATCTTCATCAGCAGAGATTTTCTCATGTGATCAGTTTTAATTGGTTAATGGATTAATTGAATAGTTGATTCTATATT
>ONCE01000029.1 GCA_900316245.1 uncultured Bacteroidales bacterium
TTTTTGAAGCAGTATTTCGGCATTTTGTGCGTTTAATAAGAAAACGAAAGCAATGAAGATTTTGAAGACAATTCTTTGCGCGGCGCTACTGGTGGCAGGACTGTGCGGGTGTGAGAAGAATCTGATTCCTGAGATTAACCTGGCAGATAATCTGGAAGGAAGTTGGGAGAAGGTGTATCCAGAAGGGGTGCAGGATGCGGGGCTGGTGATATGGGATTTCAAAGCGGGCGACTCGAATCCTCAAACGTGGATTCTAAGCATCTATGTCTCAGATGTGTTTACCGGTGATTCGGAGGCGAAATATATCTATGCGCAACACCAGAATGGTTATCCCGGCGTAGGCGGTTCAACTCCGGAGATCTATCTCTTTGATATTGACCACGATTTCATGGCAGAAGACGGGAAGGTGGCTTACACGCCCGCAGCACGGTACTATGTGAAGGAGTGCAGCAAGGACAAGCTGGTGCTCTCGCGCGAAGAGGTGAATGTGGACGGGCCGAACCTGATCGAAGGCGATGTAACGTTCCGGAGGATGGGGTTATATACGAAGTAGATCCTTCGGCTGAGCCTCAGGAAGACAGATACCCGGTCTGGCCGTGTATGACAGAGAAACTGCCGCTACCTCAGAGTGAGGTGGCGGCGGTTTTGAATATGTTACGGATAGCGGGCTAAAAAGGTGAAAATAGAAGGTTTTTAGCCCGTTATCCGAGAAGGTCTTGGAGGGAAACGAAACTGCTGACGGTGTCGCTCCAGGCGTTCTCCTTGACCGGCTTGACGGTGATGAGGGTGACGAGGATGTTCTTGTCGGTGCCGGTTTCCTGCTGGAATGCGCTCACTCGGTTGTCTATTTTGTCGGCTTCGGATTTGGTGAGGGCATAGTCACCTTTAGAGTATTTGACTTCGCAGAGATTCAGGAAGCCGTCGGCCCGGTCGATGATGAGGTCGATCTGGGCACCCGGGTCTGAGGACTGGCTGCGCCAGGAGTAATATTCGGTGAGGATGCGGTCCATGCCGATGGCGCGAAGGATTTGCGGGATGTGGGCCATGGCCACCTTTTCGTATGTGAGGCCGTACCAGTTGTTCTGGGTGGTGGTATTGAGCGTGTGCTGCCAGTAGTGGGTGTCTGTATTCTTGCTCTTGATAAAGGATGCGTGGAAGAGCGAGAAGAAGTCCACCAGCTGGTAGAGGCCGCCGCTGGAGCGGACGCTCTTGCCAAGGACGTTGTAGTGCCGGATGAAGTCGCAGTTCACAAGGTCTTCCAACATATCGCTGAGGTGGCCGTTGTTTGGAACCTTCAGTTTCTCGGCAATCTCCTTGCGGGTGAGGCCTTTCTTGGTGTCGGAAAGGAGTTTGATGATGGCTTTGTAGCGCTCCGGGGTCTTGAAGAGGGACTTGTATAGGCGTTCGTACTCACCGCGGAGCTGGGCTCCATCGGCAAAGAACAGGGCGTCGATGTTGTCGGAGAGTGACATTCCGGAATCCAGCAGGCCCAGATAGTAAGGGATGCCGCCCAGAATCATATAGGCCTGGAGGACGGTGATGTCGTTCCACTTGAATTTGTTCGCCTGCAGGAACTCCTTGGTTTCTTTGAGATGGAACGGGAAGAGGTGCATTTCGTGCGTGATACGGTTGTGGAGGCCACCTTTGTTGTCGATGATGTTGCGGACAATCCAGGAGGTGGCGGAGCCACAGACAATGAGCATCAGTTCCTGCTGGCGGGAGCCCCATTTGTTCCAGAAGTAGTCCAGGGCTTTGACCAGGTCTGATTTGGGCGTGGCCAGACAAGGGAGTTCATCGATGAAGACCACGGCACGTTTCCCTTTTACAATCTTCTCTTTCAGCAGGCCTTTCAGGAATTCGAAGGCCTCCATCCACTTCTTGGGCTTGGGGCCGGAATAACCGTACTCGACAAGGGCGGAGTAGAAGGCGTCGAGTTCTTCGGTGCGGGTGCCGCCGATGATGCCTGTGGCGTCAAAGGTGAACTGGTTGTCGAAGAAGGTATTCACCAGGTACGTTTTTCCTACACGGCGTCTGCCGTAAATGGCGATGAATTCGGCTTTGCCGGACTTGTACCAGGACTTGAGTTTTGCGTTTTCTGCGTCGCGACCAATGATTTTCATATAGACGAACTTTACTTGATGCAAATATACTGAAATATATCGGATAATGGGCTAAAAACATCAAAAATCGATGCTTTTAGCCCGCTATACGAATTGGAATCGGCCTTGCAGTGCGCTCTGGATGCGATTGAGGTTACAGAGAGTCAATATGAGAAATGATGCCATCGACGTGAAGGTCAACAAGGGATTGTTGGCCTTCTGGACTGAGGAGGAAGGCGCAGTCGGCGGGGTTGTCCATGAAGAGGTTTTCGGTGAGGACGGCGGGGCAGCTTGTATGGCGTAGGAGATAGAAGTCTTTCTCGAGGTCGGGGTCGGCGTCGGTGTAGTCGGTGCGGAGGCGATGGCCGGGGAGGTGGGCCTGGGCGGCGGCGTAGAGGGAGCTGGAGAGGGCATCGGCCCGGGGCCTTCACGCCCAATATGATTGACGTACGGGCCTACGACGTGGAGAAGGGCGACAGCCGGGTATTCAAGGTGATGCGTATCCATTCCGTTGAGGCCACCGAGACGCCCTGGGCCTTCGAGGATAAGCACAAGGTCAAAAAACCGGATGTCTTCCGGATGACCGGCTCTCCGGTAGAGAAAGTGGTCCTGCAGCTGAACACTCACGCCAAGAGCCTCCTGGTGGAAGAATATCCGCTGGCAGAAAGAGACCTGAAGCGCGAGGATGGCACCTGGCTGCTCCGTCCCACTTTCCGTCCCACTTTTTTCTGACGCGAAAAACTCTATTTTTTTTGTCTCGGTCGGGTATCGAAAAAAGGCATTAGAGGGCATTAAAATGGAGTTTAATTTCCCAAAAAGTGTGAACAAAAGTGTGAACAAAAAATAAAACCCGCTCGGTCTGAGCGGGTTACAGTGGTGCTGGGAAGTCCATTTTTATGAAAAAGCGGGGTTTAACATAGTATTATAACTTGCTGAAATAGAGCAATATAGTTCATTGAAATAAATCGAAGTTTATTTGGATATTTGCCTAATTATGCGTAATTTTGTGCGTAAATGATAAACGCACGGAGCTATGGCAGTAAACTATTTTTTAGAGAGTCGGGCGAACAAGGCTGGTGAACTTCCCATCCGCGCCCAGATATGCGTAAAGGGAGTTACGCGCATATCAACTATCGGTATCAGTGTTGACCCTGACCAGTGGGGCGGAAGCCGTGTCACCAAGGGCACCTACCGGAATTCCAAGAAGATGACCGGTGCCGACATCAACAAGCGCCTGAACACTATCGAAAACCATTTCCTTGACTGGGATAAGGAGCTGAAGCACCGGCCCACCAAGGATGAGATCAAAGAGCAGCTGGACATCGCCCTGGAGCGCAAGGACCTCACAGAGCCTGCGCCTGTGAAGAAGGCAAGGAAGTTCACCTTCTTCCAGATGCTGGATGAGTTCACCCGGGAGCAGGGTGCCGTGCAGCAGTGGGCCTATGCCACCAACCAGTGCTGGCTTACCTTCCGCCACCATATGGAGAAATTCAAGAGTGATGTCACGTTCGAGTTCTTCGACGAGACCGGCCTCAATAAGTTCGTTACCTACCTCCGCAAGGACAAGGGGCTGGAGGACAACTCCGTCCGCAAGCAGTATAAGAATCTCCTCTGGTTCACCAACTGGGCGCTCCGGAAAGGATATACCCGTCAAGATACCGTCACCCGCTACAAACCCAAGTTCAAGGTGGTGGAGAAACCCATCATCTTCCTGGACAAGGATGAGCTGAATACCCTCTACAATCTCCCAATCCCCAAGAACGGCGAGAAGGTCAAGCTGCTCGATATGAATGGCAATGAGTATGAGAAAGAGGTCAAGGAGGCCGGTGCCCTTGCCAAGGCCCGCGACCTCTTCTGCTTCTGCGCCTTTACCTCCCTGCGTTTCTCTGACATGTACAACCTCAGGAAGAAGGATGTGACCGAGAACTACATCTATGTCACCACACAGAAGACCAACGACCGCCTGCCTATTGACTTGAATCCTTACTCCCGTGCAATCCTTGATAAATATAAGGATATGGATACTGTTGGCGACCATGCCCTGCCGGTCATCAGTAACCAAAAGATGAACCAGTACCTGAAGGATCTGGGTGAGCTGTGCGGTTTCAACGAGCCCATCACCCGTGTGTGCTTCCGAGCTGGAGCCAGGGTGGAAGAGACCTACCCAAAGTATGAGATGCTTTCCACCCATGCAGGACGACGCACCTTTATCTGCCTGGCCCTCTCCAGCGGCATCCCGCCGCAGGTGGTGATGAAATGGACCGGCCACTGCGACTACAAGTCCATGAAGCCATACATTGACATTGCCGGCAAGACCAAGTCCGACGCCATGAACACGTTTGCCAACTCCTTAAGCCTGTAGAGCCATGATTACGAGAAGCGATATCACCATACTGATGCAGCAGGTCGACGTCACGAAGGCGTACGACCTGCTGGCAATGTTCAAGGAAGCCGGGAAGGAAAGGATTGACATCCGGACGATCCTGGACGAGGCGGCTCCGAAGATCAAGGACTATTCTGCACTCGTGGCCAGGCTGGAGCAGCTCTCCGGGAACCACGCCACCTGCAGCATCACGGAATTCGCAGCCTGGATGAAGGTGAGCCGCCAGACAGTCTATAACTGGAAGGATAGCAACTACCTGGTGTTCGCCGGGAACAAGGTCAATCTTCCTGAGACGCTGGACCTATGGCAGTCCCTTCCGTGGCTCGGATCAAAGTAGCATATTCGTGGTACTGGCTCCGGTAGCCGGTGACGCTGTCCAGCAGGATAAACCGGGCATAGACCTGGAACTGGTCCAAATCAAATCCCCATACCCCCGCATAACCGGGAATCACTACGGAGACTACGCCTGCAGCGCAGTCTCCTTCTGCAAGGTAGTTCCTGAGGAACCCCAGATGGCGGCAGCGGCCGGGGGCCGTGAGCTGGATCTTCACCAGCAGCCGGTACCGGGATGCGTCCGGGCAGTGCGGGATTTCCACACGTGCGGGGATGACCAGGCTTCCGTTCATCTTCACGGCATCGCCCAGGAATGCCGCAAACGGCGGAAAAGACTCAAACGGCACCGGCGAAGGCTGGTGCTCATTGCCCAGAGTAGCATATCCGTGATACGCCGACACGAACAGGTTCTGCCCTGATATGAAGGCCTTGTGGTCAAACGGTGGCCGATGCGGCTCCACCTCCTCTGCCAGCCGGTTCCAAACCTGCTGCGTCTGGTGCGGGACCTCCCTCCAGGCGGCCAGCGCCCGGCGATGCACATCCAGGGCCGAAGTCTGGGCGGCGGTACCAGGATACCGGCTGTGGGAGCGCTTCCTATAATAGCACTTCCCGTTCCGGTGATAGAAGGTCACCTCGCCCACGGAGCCGTAGGCGTCAGAGATCAGGATTGATGGATAGAAACGGGGCATGGGGTGCTATAAGTTTTGGGCAGGGCAATGGCTTATAAGGAGTTCAGAGGGAATATACATGCGTCGGAACTACGCGCTTAACGAGTGCATCAGAACTTCACCCTCGATCCACTTCTTGATGGCCTTCTTGTCCGGAATCCACCTCAGCTCACTATCCATATTACAAAGCTTGTAAACAGGCAGATGGGCATAGCCGGTGGCCCTGGGTGCATCATTGAAGCAGACCTTTCCCTTCAGCTGGTGAACCCAGATCATGGGAAGGAGGCCGTAATCCTCCTGATGCCTGGTGTAGAACAGCACCTTCTCGAAGACCTCGTCCTCGACGTTTTTGATGAAATCTATGAGCGTAAGCATAACAAGAATCAATTAGTTATCTATGTACAAGTTACGCATAATTTCCGAAAATAACAAATTTATTTTCAGCGAGTTACGCGCAAATTTTCACGCACAAGACCAGCACCTTACCACCACCCGCAGCGGCGTAAGCCGCTGCCTCCCGTTGTATATATTTATACCCCTTTCTTCCCCTCCGGGCGGGTGATGCCGGTCGATGTGGCACTGACGCTGGGGCGTAAGTCTCCTGGTGGGCCTATGGTGCTGGCAGTCTCACAGCTGCCGGGAGTGTGTGCGGGCCTGCGGGTGGCGGCTGTGAGTCTGCCAGTACCATAGGGCGCGGAACGAAGTGGAGCGTGGCCCGGGAGGCGGTCTGGGAGGTGTGGGGGCGGCGGGCTCTGGAGCGCCGCGGAAGGGAGACTATAGGCTCCCTGGAGCAGCGGAAGAGACCGGCGCGAAGGGTAGGCAGACGGCCTCACGGGCCTGGGCCGGAACGGCCCATCCGGTGGGCGCGAGGTAAGAGGGTTGGAGCGGGGCACGGCGGTGTTTCGCGCCCTGGCAGTGACGCTGAATCAGGGGAAGACGGCTACAACCTTGATGCGGGCGGAACCGCGCAGTCTGTGGCAGGCAGCGCAGGAGCTGGGCGGAGGCGAATGCCGGAGAGCAGATCTGCGATGACTGACACTGTCTGCGCCAACAGCCGGGAGCGGAAGCGGACGGCTGTGTCCTGCCTGCCCGGAACACTTCTGGCGGGATTCTTCCCGGCGGATGTGTGGAGGAATAGCAGGCAGGTGATAACACGGCGGAGCCGTACCGCGGAGGTACGGTGCCGGAAGTGGTGTGGCAGGCTTTGCCTGACACACGACTGGAGGTGCCGGGCCGACCCCAAGCGAAGCGCCTAAGGCGGCAGACTTCCTCGCACAGCACTGAGGCTGCCAGCGGGTGACGGACGGTGGAGTAGCACTGACGGTGATCGTACCAGCACTTTGCGCCCTGGCATACCTTCTTCCTTTGATACGAGTTTCCAAGCGGAAGTCGCTGGCGGCTGTGCCGCCGGCGGGTGGAGCGCTGCTGGAATACTCACCAACGTTGATACGAGGGAGCGCAAAGTGCGCGGCCCCCTGACGGGCCTGGAGGCCGGAGGTCCTTGAAGGGGGCCGCTTGTCTGCCGCCGCCTCACCCGGGAATTCGAAGGTAGGACCTTCGCACCTTGACGACGGAGCGTCCTTAACATAATCCGAATTGTGTAATCAGACGCCCTGCAGGCCGTTTTTGCGGGCTTCTGACCCCTTGATACTTCCTCCCTTGATGCGGGGCACTGCCGGTGACGGCGGCTGTTACACAATTCCGATGGGATTATGTTATGGAAAGCGGGATTCGGGGCACGACGCCCGAACTGGCACTGACGCTCCCGGGCGATTATCTCCCTTGGGGGCCGGGGGGATGAGAGGGTGCTAGTCTGTGGCGGACTTGCTCCGGCACAGTCTTGCACACCGCTTTTCCTTTATAAGTGCGGGAGCCGGAGGCGTAGGCCAATGGAGCGTGGGTGCGGCCGTGAGTCTGTGGCGGTTGACGCCGTGGCGGCAACTGACACAGTCTCACAGCGAAGGGTGGCAATAGAGGTTGCTGGTCTGGCTGTTTGGGGCGGAGCGCAGCGGAGAACCAAACTGACAGACGAGCAAGTACCGCTTCCTTTATCGGCCTTGGCATCGGCACTGCCGCTGGAACAGGGAACCATCGGCCCGGATCATCGGCATCGGCCTAAACGCATCCGTCCACTTTGTCCACCGGTGGACGGTGTGGACAAGGTGGACAGTGGTGGACAGCGGTGGACGGGATTTGCCCGTCTGCCCGATAACAGCTAAATTTGCAGTCAATCTGTTTGGACTGAATTGAATATGACCATTGACCTTCATAAGTGGACCCCTGCTGACCGGGAAGCGCTGATGGCGCTCTGCAATGCCGTTGACAGGACATACCTGTCGGACCGGCTGCCGTATCCTGACACCGAAGCGGATGCCGACTGGTGGCTTGGGATGGTGACCGGGAATGATGGCAAGGAGGGCGTCTGGCGGGCTATCGTCGTGGACGGGCAGGTTGTCGGCAGTATTTCCGTGGAAAGGATGGCCAATGAGAATCGCT
>ONCE01000028.1 GCA_900316245.1 uncultured Bacteroidales bacterium
TGTCGGCACAAAGGTAATAGCCAAAAGCACCAAGGCAATAATTGCCATGCCACATATTCTTATCTTCTTCATTTTGCCGTTAGTTAAATTCCGATTTATCGAATACAAAGATAAGTCTTTTGTCAAAATAGTAGCTATTACAAGCCCAACGTCCCACCTTCTGGACCGTTAGGACACCAAAAAGGCTCTGCGGTGTCCCGGCGGCCAAAAAAAACGCACGCGGGCACGAGACCCCGGGTCTGGGTGTCCGAGCACCCTAGAGGTCGTTTTCGTGCTCGAAGTGCCCAAAATCAAGGGTCCGAGCACCGTAGAGCCGGTTTTGGTGCTCGGGGATAGGCGAATCGGAAGGGTTTCGGAGGCCGATAGGCCGACAGGGCCTTCAGGCCCGCACCGCCGCTTCTGCGGCGGAGCCCCTCTCCCGAGGAGAGGGGTTTGGGGTGAGGGTAACGTAAGGGAAAGGTCCTGCCTAAGCGCATAAAGCAGAAAACCAGCCGTTAAGGCTGGTTTTCAAAGCTTTGTAGCGGAGGCAGGACTCGAACCTACGACCTCCGGGTTATGAGCCCGACGAGCTACCGACTGCTCTACTCCGCGGTTTGGGAATGCAAAGGTAGGAAGTTTTTTTGAAAACTCCAAAAAAAATTGAGATCCCGGGTCAAAGCCCGGGATGAGGGATGCCCGGTCAAAGCCGGGCATGACGAGAGGGTCAAAGCCCGGGATGAGGGATGCCCGGTCAAAGCCGGGCATGACGAGAGGCCCAAAGCCTACCGGGAAGCCAGGACAGACTCCACCGCGGTGTAGATGTCCTCACCGCGAAGGCCGCGGGCCAGGATGGTGCCGTCGGGGCCGAAGAGGATGAGGTGCGGGATGGTGGAGATGCCGTAGAGACCCTGCGGGATTTTTCCACCGTCGAGAATCTGGTTCCAGGGCATATCCAGTTGGGACAGGGCCTCGAGGGTATTCTCGCGTTTGTCGCTGATGGCGATGCTCACGACATCGAACCGATTTCCGTGGAAGGCTTCCCAGGTCTTCTTGATATAGGGCATTTCCCTTTTGCAGGGGCCACACCAGGAAGCCCAGTGGTCCAGGAGAATGAATTTACCCTTGCCCACATAGTCCGAGAGACGGACATCAGAGCCGTCCGGATTGCCGCCGGGCACCAGATAATCCGTGAAAGGCATACCGGGAGCCGTGGCCTGAAGGAGGGAGTAATCCTTGTAAACCGACTGCACCAGATAGAAGTCCTTTACCTCAGGGCCCACTACGTCAAACAGTTCAATGAACCGTTCCTTGTCCACGTGGTAGAGGTCTTCCAGGGCCAGGGCGCCCACCAGATTGGAAGGGTTGGCGCGGACCACGGAATCGGCCAGGGCCACCTTCAAATCCTTCTGATCCCGGGTATAACCGTAAAACTTGCGATGGAAATCCTGGTAGGCGTCTACCATAGGAGTGCCGTAACCGATGCGCTCATTGATATCGGCCGTTACCACCCCGGGCTCCAGGATAATGTGGATGCGCTCACGTCCCTGCCCCACATATACATAGGTAGGGTTTTTGACAGTGCCGGAAAAAGTGAACTTCTCTCCGGACACGGTGGTGACGCCCAGCGTATCGGAAGCCGGGCTGTCAATCAGGTACACCTCGGTGCCATCCGGGGCCGAATAGATACCGTTGATCTGATAGGAACGGTTGGCACAGGAAAGGGCCACCAGCAGCAAAGGCAGCCAAGCGAGTTTTTTCATAAGCTACTGGGCCAGGAAGGCCAGGATATCCGAAAGGGCCGATACGGCAAAAGCCTGCTGGGAGCCGGAACGGAGGTTCTTGATATTCACGGTGCCGGCCTCCATCTCGGTGGAACCGTTGATGGAGATGAAGGGAATGGCCTTCTTGTCGGCGTAATCGAATTGCTTCTTGAGTTTGGTAGCCTCCGGATATACCTCCACGGCCACGCCGGCCTCACGGAGAGTCTTGGCGATGGGCAGCACGTAGCGGAGCTCATCGGCCCCCATTACCGCGAAGAGGAGCTGCGTGGAAGACTCGAGGGCCTCCGGGAAGAGGTTCAGGCCCACCAGGACATCGTAGATGCGGTCTGCACCGAAAGAGATGCCCACGCCGGAAAGATCCGGCAGGCCGAAGATACCGGTCAGGTTGTCATAGCGACCGCCGCCGCAGATGGAACCGATTTCCCAATCCAGCGCCTTCACCTCGAAGATGGCGCCGGTATAATAATTCAGGCCGCGGGCCAGGGAGAGGTCCATCTCCACCGGAGCGGAAACCCCGGCAACGGAAATGAGGCCGAAGAGCTCGGAGAGCTCGTCCAGACCCTTCAGGCCCATCTCGGAGACCACACCGGAAGCGCTGCCGCCGTTGAACAGGCCGCGCATCGCGGCGAGCTTCTCCTCGAAGCCGCCCTGCAGGGAGAGAATCTGCTCGATGACGGCGATGCCGGAGGCAGCCAGTCCCTTATCGGCCATCTCTTCCTTCACCTTCTCCATACCAATCTTGTCCAGCTTGTCAATGGCCACGGTGATGTCCACCACCTTGTCCGGGGCGCCGGCAATCTCTGCGAAGCCGGTAAGGACCTTGCGGTTGTTGATGTGGATGCCCACCCGTACGCCCAGCTTGCCAAAGACGGCGTCCACCATCTGCACCAGTTCCAGTTCATTCACCTGGCTGCGGGTGCCGATGACATCCACGTCGCACTGGTAGAACTCGCGGTAGCGGCCCTTCTGGGGACGGTCGGCCCTCCAGACCGGCTGGATCTGGAAACGCTTGAACGGGAAGGAAATCTCGTTCTGGTGCTGGACCACGTAACGGGCGAAGGGCACCGTGAGGTCATAGCGGAGGCCTTTCTCCGGAGCCAGGTCTGCCTTTTCACCGCTGTTCTGGATACGGAAAAGAAGCTTGTCTCCTTCCTCGCCGTACTTGCCCAGCAGCGTGGAGAGGTTCTCCTGAGCGGGGGTCTGGATCTCCTGATAGCCATAGGTGCGGAAGACGCTGCGGATGGTGTCAAAGAGGTAATTGCGACGGGCCATTTCGGTCTGGCCAAAGTCGCGGGTTCCTTTGGGTATAGAGGGTTTTTGAATAGCCATTTTTTGAAATTTTGGCAAAGTTAAGAAAAAATGTCTTATCTTTGTTTTCCCGATGCGAGATTAGCTCAGTTGGTAGAGCGTTGGCTTCCCAAGCCGAAGGTCGCGAGTTCGAGACTCGTATCTCGCTCAATTTTCTAGTAAAGATCTCAGATAATCCACGTCAAAAAACTTGGAAAAGTCCTTCATGGGAACGGTCTGTTCGGTCCCATTGGGTAGCTTGACCGTGTACTCGACGGTACCGTCCAAAGGGATGGGAAGGTCCGGAGTGACACCGGCGTCAATGTTCTCTCCGTCCAGGGTGTTGAGCCGGGCACGGAAGGAGGAAATCTGGAAGCAGAAACCGTCGGCCGTGCACATGGCCTGGATGGCGCAGGCGCCGCCGCCGGAGGTGGCTCCCATCACGGGGACGCCGGCGGTCTTGAGGATGGACGGGAACAGGTTGCCGCAGGAGAAGGACATACCGGAAGTAAGCACAGCGAAATTGAGGTCGTAGTGCACATCCTTATCGGCCTCATCGAAGACGCCGTCGAAATTGCGGTCCACCTCGTAGGCCACGAAGGACTTCTGGCCGGTGAGGGTGTTGTCCATACTGATGTAGCTCTGGTCGAGGAGGAGGGAGGTCATAGCCATCACAAGGTCTGCAGAGCCTCCGCCGTTGGCAGAGATATCAATGATCAGGTTCTTCACTTCAGGGTCTGACGAAGCCTTCTGGAGGGCATCCAGAAAGATGACCATATCGTCTTCCTGGGTGTTGCCCAGGGTGGGCATAGGGCCCTCTCCGGCGTAATACTTGTTCCAGGCCTCGTTGTCCGTGTTGTTGAAGGAATCGAAGACGCAGACAGCCGTATCTCCCTTCTTGAAATAGGTGACGCCCTCTCCGTAAGCCTGGGGACGGAGGTTGTTGATGGCCATCTGGTCTGCCATCATCGCCATCATGGAGCCAAAGCCCCGCATCACTTCCGTCACCACGTCCTGGTGTTCCAGCACAACGGCCTGATAAGCGGATTTCAGTTCTGCGTCGTTGACCACGGCCGAAGTAACGTCCAGGGCCGTATGGCCGTCAAAGTAGATGCCCGTGAGGCCGGTCATACCCATCAAATAGTCCGTGAGTTTCTCAGAAAGCAGGAGCTTTTTGATGTCGGGTCCGCATTCCACATCCTCTTCCAGGGTCCGGTCCAGGCCCTTGGTGCGGAGGCTCCCGTTGTATTTGACACGGCCCGGGAAGCCATAGAAATGGTCCATGGCAAAGCACAGTTCCTTGTAATTGAACTGGGCCAGGTTGGCCGGACGGACGGTACGGGCCAGAAGGGGCTGGTTATAGGTGGAATCGATTTCCATCAGGTCCACCTCGTTCACCGAGGTATTGGCGACCACCTTCTCTCCGTTGAAACCGGCGTGGTGGTAGAAGAGGTCGCTGTACATATCGGCCAGGGTGGCAAACGGGAAATAGACCTTTCCCTTTCCATCGGCCCGGATATCAATGCCGTAGGCACCGAAATCCAGCGTGGTGGTCACTTTCTCCGGGGAAGAGACAAGGCCCTTGTAGCGCACAAACGGCAGGCCGTCATAATAGACATTGGCCATACCGGGCTGCAGCAGGCCCATCTGGTTGGTAAAGGCCTCGAACTGGTCCGACACAAACACGTCCGTGTTCACATTGACCACCGCCGTGGCGTCTGCATTCACAAGCGTATATTCGCCAGGTCCGGTGTGGGTTACCTTCATCACGGAACCCGGCAGGACAATGGACTGGAAATCGGAGGCCGATATGTAAGCCACATCCGGCATATCCTCATAGAAACGGAGCGTCACCCGGGAATCCGGAGCCACTTTGGTCACTACGGGAACGACACGCTCGGTATAGGCGCCGCCGTCGGGCTTTTCATCGGCTATTTTACTTTGGGCCGAAGCGGCAGTCACCAGAAGGGCTGCCAGAACAAAGACAGAAACAATCTTTTTCATTGAAGTCACTATTGTGTTGATATTACAAAGATAATGGAGGTTTTTAAAAAGCCAGCCTTCACGGGCTGGTTTTTTTGTTGTTTTCTCAGAAAAAGTTATATTTGTGGGAAATTTCTAACTTTTCTCACAAAATGGAAGAAAAAGACGGCAAATACCTCTTTGGAGTAGTAAAGGTGGGAGACAAGGGACAGATAGTGATTCCCAAGGAAGCCCGCAAGATTTATGACGTCAAGCCCGGCGACACCCTGATGCTGCTGGGAGACCAGAAGGGCATGGCCCTTTTGAAGACCGAGATATTTCAGGCCATCATAGACCAGGCCATGGGGGACCTTACCAAATGAGAAAGCATTGGATGGACAATCTGCGCTGGGTCACGGTGCTCCTGGTGCTCTTTTATCACGTAATCTACTTCTATAATAATAAAGGCGTCTTTGGCGGTATCGGAGGCTTCGGCCCTTATCCTGAGGTGCCCCAGTACCAGGATATTGTGATGTACATCCTGTATCCCTGGTTTATGCCGTTGCTGTTTATCCTGGCCGGCATCAGCGCGCGCTATGCCCTGGAGAAGAAAAGCGCCGGGGAGTGGTTCAAGGCCCGCACCCGCAAGCTACTGGTGCCGGGGACCATCGGCCTGTTTGTGTTCCATTGGATGACCGGCTACTTTAACACGGCGGTTGGCCGGGGGCTTGGCATCTTTGACGGAATGCCGGGGGTTGCCAAGTACGCCCTCATGGCTGTGAGTGGAACCGGTCCCCTTTGGTTTGTCCAGCTGCTGTGGCTGCTGTCCATAGTGCTTCTGCTGGTAAAGAAACTGGACTCCAAGGACAAGTTCTGGAACGCCTGCGGCAAACTCAGCATTGTCTGGATCATCATGCTGGGTGTGCTGTTCTGGGCCGGCGAGCAGACCCTCATCAAGAATCCCCGCCCCGAGAGCGCCGACGGCCTCCTGAACCTGTACAAGCCCGTCTTCTATCTGATCTGCTTCCTGCTGGGTTACTTTGTCTTCTCCCACGAGGAGGTCCAGCAGAAGATCAAGCAGGCCTGGATACCGCTGCTGGGCTGCGCCGTAGTGGCCGGTACCGTTCTCATCGTGACCACCTTCGGCCAGGATAATACCAGCGCCATCTATATGAGCAGTCCGCTCAACTGCCTTTACGGGTGGCTGGCCTGCCTGGCCCTGATGGGCTGGTTCCAAGCCAAGTTTGACTACACGGGCAAGTTCGCCGGCTATATGACCCGCACCAGCTATGGCCTGTACATAGACCACTATCTGGTGGTGGCCGCCATTGGCTACATGCTAAAGATGTACACCCAGCTGCCGATATACTGCATCCTGACGGTAGCGGTTTTCACCTTATCCCCTACCCTGTATGAAATCCTTCACCGGATTCCGTTTATCCGCTGGTGTGTCTTTGGAGAAAAGAAAAATGCTTAGTATGAAAAAAATCCTTCCCCTCATTCTGCTGACCGGCACCCTGTTGGCCTGCTCTTCCCGTCAAGACCTTTCCGGAACCTGGGAGTTCTCGCTGGACCCCAACCAGACCCTCAAGGCCGATGATCCCTTCGAAGACACCATAGTGCTGCCCGGCACCACAGGGAGCCCGGGGCCGATGTGGAAACGATGCGGCTCACCCGCCGCCATTCCTATGTAGGCAAGGCCTGGTACCGGAAGACGGTCACCATCCCGCAGGCCTGGAAGGACAAGGAACTCTGCCTCTTCCTGGAGCGCACCAAAGTGACCACGCTCTATCTGGACGGCGTCCAGGTGGGCACTTGCAACGATGTCTCCACCCCGCAGAGCTACAAGCTGGGACCGCTGCAGCCGGGTAAGCACACCCTGGCCCTCTGCGTATACAACGCCGGCGGCGTGCCGGAAGGCGTCATCCGCAGTTCGCACCTCTACTCGGACGATACGCAGACCAACTGGAACGGTATCATAGGCCGTATGGAGCTGGGACCGGTCCAGGAGCAGGACCCGGTTGCCCACAGCAAAATGGCCCGGCTGGAGATCAAAGACGGGCAGTTTCAGGCCGATGGCCATCCCGTCTTCCTCCGCGGCAAGCACGACGCCTGCGTGTTCCCCCTCACGGGTCACACGCCTATGGACAAGGAAACCTGGCTCAAGTACTTCGGGCAGTGCGCAGAATACGGCATCAACCACGTACGCTTCCACTCCTGGTGCCCGCCGGAGGCCGCTTTTGAAGCTGCCGACGAGCTGGGCATCTACCTCCAGCCCGAACTCCCCTTCTGGGGCACGCTGGAAGGAGAAGAACTGCTCACCTTCCTCAAAAAGGAAGGCATCAACATAGTGAACACTTACGGCTACCACCCCTCCTTCGCCCTCTTTTCGCTGGGCAATGAGGTCTGGGGAGAGCCCGCCGTGATGCAGGACCTGGTAGAGACCTTCCGGAGCCACGCCCCGCAGATCCTCTACACCAACGGAACCAACGCCTACCTGGGCTACCACGGCTATGTGGAGGGAATGGATTTCCAGGCCACCTGCCGCACCGGCGGAGAGGCCTATGACGGCTACCACAAGCACGTCCGCAGTTCGTTCGCCTATTGCGATGCCCTGGACGGCGGCATCATCAACCGCTTCTATCCCAACACCCGTTACAACTTCTCCGAAGCCCTCCAAAGCTCGCCGGTGCCGGTCATCAGCCACGAGACCGCCCAGTTCCAGAGCTACCCGGACTACGACCAGATTGAGAAATACACCGGCCCGCTGGAGCCCCGCAACCTGGTGGAGTTCCGCCGCCGGCTGGTAGAAGCCGGCCTGGGAGACCAGGCCAAGGACTTCCAGCGCGCATCGGCCGCCTGGCAGGCCCAGCTGTACAAGGCCGATATCGAGATGTGCCTCCGCACCCCCGGTATGGGCGGCTTCCAGCTGCTGGACCTGCAGGACTACCCCGGTCAGGGATCGGCCTATGTGGGCATCCTGGATGCCTTTATGGACAGCAAGGGGGCTGTAACGGCCGATGAGTGGAGAGGCTGGTGCAGCGACATTGTACCGCTGGCCCAGTTTGACAAATACTGCTGGAGCACGGACGAAACCTTCCGTGCGCAGGTGGCCCTGGCCCGCTTCAGCCAGGAGCCCGTGACCGGCCTCGAATGGGCCCTCTCCTCCGGCGAATCCGGCAGACTGGAGACCCCGGCGGGCGAAGGCCTGCTGGATGCAGGCGCCATTGAGATAGACCTTTCCGGTTTTGACGCCCCGGCGCAGCTGGAGCTTAGCGTGACCGCCCTTACCGCCAAAGGCCCCCGCCGGAACAGCTGGCCCCTCTGGGTCTATCCGGCCGGTAACACGCCCGACAAGAGCGGCATTACCATCGTGAGGGAGCTCTCCCCTTCGGCCCTGACAGCCCTCAAGGGCGGCGCTTCCGTGCTGCTGATGCCCTCCGACACCACGGATACCGTAGGCGGCCTCTTTGAGACCGACTACTGGAACTACCGGATGTTCAAAGACATCTGCGAGAGCAACGGAAAGCCCGTTTCTCCCGGCACGCTGGGCCTCCTGATGGACCCGTCCCACCCGCTGTTCCGCGAATTCCCCACGGACGGGCACACCTCCTGGCAGTGGTTCCCCGTAACCAAGGCCTCCCGGCCTGCCATCCTGGACCAGCTGGACGGTTACAAGCCCATCGTGCAGGTGATTGACAACATCGAGCGCAACCACCGCCTGGGCCTGGTGTACGAGTTCAAAGTGGGCCAGGGCCGCCTGCTGGTGTGCTGCGCCAACCTGGAGGAAGTGCTGAATACGCCAGAAGGGCGCCAGTTCTACAGCGCCCTCCTGGACTATATGCGCTCCCCGGAGTTTGCTCCGGAGACGAAGATGGAATTCTAGGCGTTACGACCTCACCGACTGGAAGAGGTAGAGGATGGGGAAGATTTCCAGTCGGCCTATCGGCCTTCTTCCATAAACAGTTCGGCCTTGAGGTAGGCGATACTTTCCTCTACGAACTTATAGCCGCTGGAGCCCGGACGGGCCACGGTCATATATTTCTCGTACCATTTGAGGGCTTCTTTGTAGTCCTTTTTCATCTGGTAGCAGTAGCCAATGGTAGAGAGGGACTGGATAAACTTGGGGTTGTACCGGTAGGCCAGCTTGTAGTGCTCGATGGCCTGGTCCCAGGAATCCTGCTTCCGGTAATAGCCCACGCCGTACTGCTGCTGGATGCGGGAGGCCACGGAAGGATCCGGCTGGATCATCTCCCAGGCCTTGTCCAGCCAGGGCTTGATCTGGCTTTCAAAGGGATAATACATGTCGGACTTGAGGGCGGCGATGGAATACGCCAGGCCCACGTCCGTGGAGTCCAGCTGCCAGGCGGCCTTGAACTCCTGTTCGGCCCGGTACAGGGTCTTCTCCTGCCAGAAGCTCTGACCCAGATAGAAGTGGATGGGGTAGCTGTCGTTGCCCACTTCCAGCTGGCGTTCAAATACATGGATGGCGTCTTTGTACGCCTCTTTGCGGTACAGGGCCAGGCCCTGCAGCGGGGCAATGGTGGTGTTGTCGGGGTCCTGTTCCAGGAAAGGTTCGCTGAGGGACAGCGCTCCGTCAAAGTCTTCGGCATTGAGGAGGATGCCCATCGCTTTGGAAAGGGTGGTCTCGTTCTGGGGGCGCAGGGCCAGCGACCGGCGGTAATACCACAAGGCCGAATCGGCCTGCTGCATACTGTTGAAGGAATCGCCAATGGAGCTCACCACGGCTGGGATGGAGTCCAGCTGCAAGGCCGCCTTCCCGGCCTCGATGCTCTGGGGATAAGCCCGGAGCCGGGAATAGATCTGCATGAGCCTTATCTTATAAAGGATGCTGCCCGGAAAGCGGGCCGACAGCAGGAAGTACGTACCCGCCGCCGTTTCCAGGTCTCCGCTCTGGAAGTGGCAGTCGGCCAGTTCGGCCAGGACCGTCTCATCCATATCCCCGGGCTTTACCAGGGCCGACAGCGCCGTGATGGCTTCGTCCGTGCGGTAGATGCTCTTGAGGTAGCGGGCCTGGGCCAGGGCGGAATCGCGCTGGGTGGTCTGCGCCCCCAGCGGAACGCAGACCATAAGCCATAGCGATATCAGGAGGGTTCTTCTCATTATCTGAGCTGGAAGATTACCGGGAAGGTATAGGTGACGGCAACGGGCTGACCGTCTTGCTTGCCCGGCTCCCACTTGGGAGAAGCGGATACCACGCGCAGGGCTTCGGCGTCCAGGAGCTCGTGGGCGCTCCGCAGGACTTTGACATTGCTGACCACGCCATCTGCCCCTACGGTGAACTGGAGCGTTACCCGGCCCTGGATCTCGTTCTTTTTGGCCTCATCGGGATACGAGAGGTGGGCGTTTACCCATTTGGAGAACTCGTTGGCGTCTCCGCCATTGAACCCGGGCTTGGTTTCTACAAGCTGGAACGGGATTTCCTTTTTGCCCTTCAGGGTTTCTTCGGTCTCGGGGAGCGTGACCTGGGCGGCGTTCCCGTCAACGGGCTCGATTCCGAGGGTGGGGAGAGCGGTAGGGGCCGGAGTCTGGGCCTCTTCTCCGGCCGGAGCGGGGACCTTGTTGTTCTTGGTAGGGTTGCAGGCGTACATAAAGACGACCAGCACAGGGAGGAGGGCCAGATACGCAAAGCGCATCCAGCGGGAAGAAGAAGTGGTAAGCATCATGGCGATACGGTTTTTAAGTTGGGCGTGCTGGAAGCCGCTGGCCAGGGTGAAACGGTGTTCTCCCACGGCTTTTCGCACCAGTAATAATTGGTATTGGGTTGCATCGATGCCATTTTGAATCACGCCTTCATCGGCCTCGTACTCGTGCAGGAGGCGGAGTTCCTCGCGGGTAATCCACACCAGCGGATTCCACCACAGGAGCAGTTGAAGGGGAAGGAACAGGATCATATCCACGGAGTGGCGGCACTTCACGTGCATCCGCTCGTGGGTGAAGATGGCGGGATTCTCCGCCAGGTCTTTGCGGCTCATCACCACCTTTCGGCCCCAGCTGAAGGAAGGGATATCCTCGTCCAGCAGCACCAGCCGGCAGCCTTCGCGCTCCTCGGCTTTGCCTTTCCGGATCCATCGGCCCATCTTCCAGGCCGATACGATATAAAGCACCAGCGTCCCAGCCATTCCGGCCAGGTATATGCCCAGCAGAACCGTCTGCCAGGGGAAAGGGGACTGGGCCGCCGCCGCTGCCTCGCCCTCGACACCCACCATAGTGGGGGCCTCGGACAGGATGGCCACGTCGATGGTCCTCAGCCGGATCAGCGGCAGCAGCAGGCACAGGTAGGAGCCCAAGAGCAGCAGCACCCGGTTGAGCCGGAAGAAGGTGGTGCGGCGCATCACCAGCAGGTAGAACGCATAGAACAGGCTCAGATAGAGTCCGGCTCTGGCTATATATAATAAGGTGGGACTCATTTTCGGTTCTTTTCAATTTGGGCAACCAGGTCCTTGAGTTGCTGGAGGTCCATTTTGTCCTCCTCCACAAACTGGGAGACCAGGCTCAGATACGAGTTGTCATAATAGCGGGCCACCACCTCGGAAATGGTGCTGCCCCTGTACTCCCGCTCGCTGATCTTGACCTTGTAGCGGAAGGAGTTGGCCATAGGTTCCCGCTCCAGGAAGCCTTTTTCTTCCAGGAACTTCACCAGCGTGGCCACCGTATTGTAATGCGGTTTGGGTTCGGGAATATAGGAGATCAGGTCTCTGATAAACAGGCTTCCGTGTTCCCAGAAGATGTTCATCAGCATCTCTTCTTTGGCCGTAAGTTTTTGTTTCATACGGCAAAGATAATGCTTTTTTCTTTAACTCCTAATTTTTTTAGTAGTTTTCCTTAACTTTTTCGGAGACGACAACCGGCGCTCACTTCCGTGAAATGGAACTCCCACAGTAACAAACACTTATGCAAATCCTCCTCTGCTATTTGCAGAGGAGGATTTGCATAAAGCGATAATAGTCAACTACTTACATTTCACAGGCAACCAAGCTACTTTTCGGCTTCGGGGGTGATGATGACCCAGGTACCCAGTTTCACGCGGTTCTTGAGGTCTACGATGTCCTCGTTGCGGAGGCGGACGCAGCCCTCGGTGGCACGGGTGCCGATGCTCTCCGGGAACGGAGTGCCGTGGATACCAATGTCACGGTAGCCCGGAACATCCAAGCGGAGGAACCAGGGACCGTAGGCGTCCTTGATGGGGCCTTTGCCATCCTTGAAATCGTGGGGAATGCCTTTTGCGTAAAGCAGTTCGTTAATCTTGAAAGCACCTTCGGGGGTCTTGTTGTCTCCCCTAACCTGCTTGGGGCCATAATTCTTGGCCACGGAGCAGCCGTACTCCTTGATGGCGTTGCCCTGGGCATCCACCAGCGTAAGGGTAAGGGAGGGCTTGTCCACCACGATGAAGGGGGCCGAATCAACCTGCCCCAGGTACTTGGAAAAAGGGGCCTGGGCCCGGGCTGCAAACACCGGGAGCAAGGCCAGCAAAAGGAGGAAGATCTTTTTCATGGACACAAAGGTACACTAATTTTTCGTATATTTGTATTTATAACCACATAGCATCCAAAATGGATAAAAAAATAGCACTGAACCCTAACGAAGTAGTGGCTTTTCTGGAAAAAGCCCCGGAAAACTTCACCCGAGAAGACATGCTCACCTTCATTGAAGAGAAGGGCATCCGAATGATTGATTTTATGTATCCGGCCGAAGACGGGAGGGTCAAGACCCTCAACTTCACCGTCAACAGCCTGGAGTATGCAGAGACCATCCTCACGGAGGGCGAGCGGGTAGACGGCTCCAGCCTCTTCCCCTCTTTCATAGAGGCCGGCAACAGTGACCTCTACGTAATCCCCCGCTACCGCACGGCGTTTGTGGATCCGTTCAACCAGATTCCCACCCTGTGCTTCCTCTGCGGTTTCTATGACAAGAGCGGCAAGCCCTTTGACTGCGCCCCCCACGCCACCTTGATGAGGGCCGAAAAGGCTTTCGAAGCCTCCACCGGCATGCAGTTCGAGGCTATGGGAGAACTGGAGTACTATGTCATCTGCGAAGAAGACGACCTCTTCCCCGCCACGGACCAGAAAGGCTACCACGAGAGCGAACCCTTTGCCAAGCTCAACGATTTCCGCCGCGAGTGTATGGACCACGTGGCCAAGACCGGCGGCCAAATCAAATACGGCCACTCCGAGGTAGGTAACTTTACCCTGGACGGCAAAGTCTACGAGCAAAACGAGATCGAGTTCCTCCCCTGCCCCCTGGACACCGCCGCAGACCAGCTCCTGCTGGCCAAGTGGGTCATCCGCAACCTGGCCTACCGAAGCGGCCTGGACGTCAGTTTCGCCCCCAAGATTACCACCGGTAAAGCCGGCAGCGGAATGCACATCCATATGCGCCTGATGAAGAATGGAAAGAACGCCACCTTAGGGGCAGACGGCAAACTCTCGGAAGAAGCCCGCGCCGCCATCGCCGGCCTGATGACCCTGGCTCCGTCCATCACCGCCTTCGGCAACAAGAACCCTACCTCCTACTTCCGCCTGGTGCCGCACCAGGAAGCCCCCACCAACGTATGCTGGGGAGACTGCAACCGCAGCGCCCTGGTCCGCGTACCGCTGGGCTGGAGTTCGGGAACCGATATGTGCAGCGCCGCCAATCCGCTGGAAAAGCAGGCAGATCACGACACCACCGCCAAGCAGACCTTCGAAATGAGAAGCCCGGACTGCTCGGCCGATATCTACCAGTTAATGGCCGGTCTGTGCGTAGCCGCCCGCAAGGGATTGGAGATGCCCCGGGCCCAGGCCCTGAAGCTGGCCCAGGAAACTTACGTGGATATGGATATCCACAAAAGTGAAAACGCCGGCAAGCTGGCCACCCTCAAGCAACTGCCCACCTGCTGCACGGAAAGCGCCGCCTGCCTGGAGCAGGACCGCGCGGTTTACGAGGAGGCCGATGTCTTCCGCCCCCGTATGATAGACGGAATTTTGAAGGCGTTGAAGGCCCACAACGACCAAAATTTGCACCAGGAAGCCCGTGGTGATACTAAACTAATGAGACGCCTTGTAACGCAGTATTTTTATTGCGGGTAGGACTTTTTATTCCTGTGGCTAGGACAAAAAATTCGCCGGCTCCTTGCACTCACTGCAGGGAGCCGGCTACTTAACCTAAACTTAAACTATGAAAAACTTCACCGCAAAAATAGCAAAAGAGAATCAATAATGCAAATTATTTGTGCCTCAATTTTGCAAATTTTAAAAGTAGAAGCTTTTCACCGTACTGATCGAAGGATATTTTCGCTTTCAAGTCTGGGACATTTCCGGAGATCTCAAGGACTTTTCCTGCCCCAAATCGGTTGTGTTCAATCCGGTCTCCCACGTGGAAACTGGACATAGGATCCGGGACGAAATTGTCGTCGATGATGGGAGGCTTGGGAGCGGATGCCCGGTCGACGCCGGGCATGACGGGCTTTCTACTTTCCGTCTTGACCGGCCATCTCTGGCCGGACCAGCGGAAACCGCGGGGAGCGTCATCGTCAAAGGCGTCCGCAGACGCGCGGGACTCGAAGTCCTCCTTGCGCAGGGGCTTGTCCAGGTACTGCGGCGCCAGTTCCCGCAGGAA
>ONCE01000027.1 GCA_900316245.1 uncultured Bacteroidales bacterium
TAGAAGACCTTTCCCCGCAGGGCATCGGGCATAAACTCCATATCGGCAAAATGCCCGGGATAGTCGTGGGCGTATTTGTAGCCGTCGGAGTAATGGAGGTCCTTCATAAGCTGCGTAGGCGCGTTACGGATGGCCAGGGGCACCGGCTGGTTGCCAGAGTTCCGGACCTCGGCCAGGGCGTTTTCTATAGCCATATAGGAGGCGTTGCTCTTGGGGGAGGAGGCCAGGTAGACCGTGGTCTCGGCCAGGGGAATCCGCCCCTCGGGCATACCAATCTTGGAGACCACCTCAAAGCAGGCGTTGGCCAGCAGCAGGGCATTGGGATTGGCCAGGCCCACATCTTCGGAGGCACTCAGGCACAGGCGGCGGGCTATGAAGAGGGGATCCTCACCTCCGTCAATCATCCGGGCCAGGTAATAGATGGCCGCGTTGGGGTCCGACCCGCGGATGCTCTTGATAAAGGCCGATATGATATCGTAGTGCATCTCGCCATCCTTGTCATAGATGGCCATATTTTCCTGGATGGAGGACGTTACCGTCTCGTTGTCTATGATGATGGGCTTCTTGCCGGCCTGGGCATCAATCACCAGTTCCAGCACGTTAAGAAGCTTTCGGGCGTCTCCGCCGCTGTAACGCATCAGCGCCTCGCTTTCCCGCACTTCCACGGGCTTGTCCTTGAGGAGGACATCCTCGTGGAGGGCGCGGTCCAGGAGGACCTGCAAATCGGTCTTTTCCAGGGACTTCAGAACAAAGACCTGGCAACGGGACAACAGGGGAGTAATGACCTCGAAAGAGGGGTTCTCGGTGGTGGCACCCACCAACACTATGGTTCCGTTTTCAACGGCTCCCAGAAGGGCGTCCTGCTGGGCCTTGTTGAAACGGTGGATTTCATCGATGAACAGGATGGGAGCCCCTTTCTGACGGAATAGGCCGCTGGCCTTGGCCTTGTCAAAAACCTCGCGGACATCCTTCACCCCGGCCGTAACGGCGCTGAGGGTATAGAAATCGCGGTCCAGCGTTTCCGCAATGATATGGGCCAAGGTAGTCTTACCCACCCCGGGAGGGCCCCAGAGAATGAAGGAACTCAGGTTCCCGCTTTCTATCATTTTCCTCAGGATGCAGCCTTCTCCTACCAGATGACGCTGGCCAACATACTGGTCCAGCGTCCTGGGTCTCATCCGCTCCGGAAGCGGAGGCAGCATCACGGATGAAGCAGACATTTATATCTCTTTGGTAAAGACGCGACGACGGCGCTTTAATTCCCTTTCGTAGGCGTTCCAGATGTTCTGGACATTAGTATTGCTCTCCATCTCGGCGTTGGTTTCTCCGTACTTGAAGCCGAATCTCTGGAGGTTGGGAATAATCTCGTTAAACAGGAGGGCGTGCACGCCTTTGTTTCTCCATTCGGGATCCACGGCAATCATCAGGAGCTCCAGGGCTTCCTCATACTTGAAGTACATGGATCTGAGCAGGTACCACCAGCCCAGGGGAAACATATAGCCGCGTCCCTTCTGGACGGCGTGGGCAATGGAGGGCATCGTGAGGGCAACGGCTACAAGCTTACCGTCCGGGTCTTCCACCAGGGTGATGAACTTGGGATCCAGAAGCCCCAGATACATTTTGATATAACCGTCAATCACTTCCGGAGGAAGGACCGTAAAGTCAAACAGATGGCTGTAAGTACGGTTGATGAGGTCAAAGACTTTGTGACCGTAATCCTCTTTATAAATTTCGTGCTTGGTGATTTTGCGGACGTGCAGGCCATAACGCTCATTGAGCATCTTTGAGGCACGGATTACCTTGTCGGGAACCGTATCCGGAACATAGACGCGAAACTCTATCCAGTCGTTGGCCTTGGTCATACCCAGGGCTTCGAAATGCTTGGCGTAATAGGGGTAGTTGAACTTAAGGGCGAAGGAAGTGATGTCGTCGAATCCTTCTATAAGGCAGCCTTCGCTATCAAAGTCCGTAAAGCCCAGGGGACCGCTGACCTGCGTCATTCCGTTCTCTTTGCCAAAGGCTATCACAGCATCGATCAGGGCCTTGGAGACCTCCATGTCGTCAATGAAGTCTATCCAGCCAAAACGGACCTCGGAATGATTCCAATCCCGGTTGGCAATCTCGTTGATGATGGCAATGACCCTGCCCACTACTTTTCCGTCCTTATAGGCCAGGAACTTGCGGGCCTTGCTGTACTTGCCCATAGGGTTCTTGTTCATATCCAATGCGGACATCTCGTCCATAAATACATTGGGAACGTAATGAGGGCAGTCTTTATAGAGTTCCAGGGGGAACTTGATGAAGGTTCTGAGTTCCGCCTTGGTTTCAACAGTCTTGATGGTAACAGACATAAGGTTTGGGTTTGGATGTTCTTGCAAAGGTAATAAAAATTAGAACAAGAGGAAATACACGTTCAATTTAAGAATGGGCACAAAAGGGAACTTGGTTACCCGGTCAATCCAGCCTTTGTCGCGCTGATGGCCGTCCGTGGGGTCCGTGAGGTCGCTGCTGTGCAGGACAACCGGTTCTCCGTTCTTGTTTACGCTGTAATTATAAGTCTGGACCTTGAGGCCTCCGGTAATGATGCCTCCGAGGTCTACGCTGAGCCGGAGCCGGCTGTCCGGTACCACGGCGCGGCCATAGCCCACGCCCACATACGGGGCAAAGACCTTCATAAGACCGTCTGCCTGCACATAGCCTTTGGCATCCGTTGTAAACGAGAACGTATTGTAGGTCATCACCAGCGTGCTGTAATCGTCCTCTTCCAGAATCTCCCTGAGGTCTCCATAACCGTGGAAGACCTTGCCGGGACCAACGTAAGCACCTACGGTAAAACGGAAACCGGTCTTCTTGCCGGGGAACACATCCACAAAGACTTTTCCGGTGCCGCCTTTCCAAAGGGTACCATACACGGGAACGGCCCCGAAGTCCGGGAAATCCTTTTCCAGATCCACCGTCTTCTTGAGGGAATAGGGGAAGATGGAATAGCCGGTGCGCAGCTGCACATACGGAGAGAAGGGAAGGGCCAGTTCAAGGCCGATGCCATCCGTCCCAGCCGCAACGCCCAGGGCCATATGGTTGACCAGCTGGGAATCCTGTGCGCGGGCCCCAAGGGCCGTCAGGAACAAGGCTATTATGATGGAAAGGGACTTGCGCATACTACAGATTAAGGATCAGATAAGCCATATAGCCCAGCCAGATCAGCACCAGGAAAACGCCGTCCAGGCGGTCCAGGGTGTTCTTCTTGCCCACAAAGCAGCTGCTCCAGATGACCAGGGCGCTCAAGAGCAGAACCCCCATATCCACAAAGGAAATATCCTCGAAGGATAGGGGATGGATCAGGGCCGATCCGCCCAGGATGAGCAGGATGTTGAACAGGTTGGAGCCGATGATGTTGCCCAGCGCCAGCTGCCCTTTCTTCTTGGCGGCGGCGGCCACGCAGGTGGCCAGTTCCGGCAGGGAAGTGCCGCCGGCCAGGATGGTAATGGCAATGAACTTGTCGCTTACTCCCAGGTAGTGGGCGATTTCCGTAGCGGAATCCACAAAGAGATTGCCGCCCCAGATAAGCCCTGCCAGGCCGCCTACAATCATAAGTATGGCCCAGTAGAGCTTGATGGGCTTGGCCTCTTCCTGAGGCTGTTCTTCCGGTTCTTCTTTCCCTCTGGCGAAGCTCTGCCACATATAAAGCCCAAAGAGGGCCACCAGTACCGCACCGTCGATTCTGGTTAAACCATCGGTTCCGATACCCAGCAGCGTGTGCTTGAAGCCCAGGACAATAAGCAGCAGAGTAACTACGATATTGACCGGGATGTCCTTCTTTCGGTTGTCAGGAGTGATGGCCACGGGAAGAAGAATGCCCGTGATGCCCAGGATGAGGAGGGTATTGAAGATATTGGACCCTACCACATTACCTACGGAAATATCCGCATTGCCCTGGATGGCGCCAATGAAGCTCACCACCATCTCCGGGGCCGAAGTGCCCATACCCACAATGGTAAGGCCGATGACAAATTCGCTAAGGCCGAAGCGACGGGCTACCGACGAGGCGCCCTCTACCAGATAATCGGCCCCAAAGACAACCAGGGCCAATCCCAGCAATAGCCATATGATGGAAGAAAACATAGATTCCAGTTTTGCGGATGCAAAATTAGTAAATCTGCGAGAATTTACCTACATTTGTAGGTAGTGTAAGCCAAAATTGATGTCACTAAACGCCAAAATGCCGTGGGGAAGATGGATGGGAGCCCTGTCCCTTCTGCTTCTTATGGGCTGCCCCGGCCCCCAGCCCACTCCTCCTGACCCCGGGAAGGAAGACCCCATCGTGCAGGTAGTGGTCCCGGGAGCCTATGGCGTTCCGGGCGGTTCCCAGGTTTACAATCCGGACCGGCATCAGTTATCGGCCCTGGAATGCCCTGACGGCACCCTGATCTTCCGATTAATGGATCCTGGAGAGCGAAAAGTGCTGGGGCTATACGGCATTCCTTCCAAACTCAAGGTAGGGGACCGCATTTCCTTCCAGTTCCGAGTCACCGTAAACGGATACACCCTTCAGTCAGAAGAATATAGCGGCGTCCAGGTGCTCAAGCTCACCCCGGACGGCATCTGGCTCAAGAAGGACGATTCCACCTACTTTGTCCTGTCCAGATGATGAGAAACCACGTGCTCATAGGGAATCTGTTCCTGCTGCTGACCACCGGTCTGTGGGCCCAGCAGAAGCCTTCTCAGGTCATACCCAGCCTGGGAGAGGTGCACATTCCCGTGGTAATTCTGGAATTCTCGGACGTGCACTTTACCCTGGAAGAGCCCCTGCAGCATTTCCAGGATATGCTCAACCTGCCCGGATACAGCGTAAACGGCGCCACGGGATCTGTCCGGGACTATTTTACGGACAATTCCCACAACCTCTTCACGCCCGTCTTTGATGTCTATGGCCCGGTAACCCTGGACAAGCGGATGGCCTATTACGGTAAAGACATCATCCGAAACGGAGAGAGAGTGGACGATACGGCCCCGGAAGAAGCCCTTCTGGACGCCTGCCGCCTGCTGGACGAGGTCATCGACTTCTCCCAGTACGACAAGGACGAAGATGGCCTTGTGGACCTCTGCATCTACTATTTTGCCGGAAGGGACCAGGCCGAAGGAGGCCCGGCCGATGCCATCTGGTCCCACCACTGGGACATCCAGGACGCCCTGGACCCGGCCGTCCGGGATGCCGTCTTCGATGAGGTCAAACTGGGCGCTTATTTCTGTTCGGCCGAACTGGGTGGAGCCAATGGAGACCATCCTATGGGCATAGGCATCAGCTGCCACGAACTGGCCCACGCCCTGGGTCTGCCGGACTTTTACGACGCCAACGAAGGCCAGGACGGCTATGCCGGCGGCCTGTACGACTTTTCCCTGATGTGCCGCGGCCTGTACAACAACGAAGACCGTACGCCGCCTTATCTCAATGCCCTGGAACGGATGCTGCTGGGCTGGATTCCGGAGATTCCCGAACTCCCGGAGAGTGGGGAAGTGCTGCTGGGCCCCGTGCAGCAAAACCTGGCCTACCGCATTCCCACCCAGACGGAAGGGGAGTTCTTCCTGGTGGAATCCCGGGACGGTACCGTCTGGGACGCCCCGCTCCCGGAAGGCCTGCTGGTCTACCACGTGGACCGGTCGGAGCGTACCGTAGGGGAGACCCCAGCCATCGAACTGTGGGATAATTGGCGCAAGCATAACGGTATCAACAACTTAGGTTCTCACCCCTGCTTCTATATCATCCCTTCCTCGGACCTTACTTCCCTCAATTATGGATCGGCCTTCCTCAATTCGTCGGCCCTGGTATTCCCGGGATCCAGCCGGCAACTGGCTTATGAACCCCTGGACTGGGAAGGGGAGTGGACGGGCGTGCAGCTCACCTGCATTGAGAGCGAGAAGGGCCTGAGCCGCTTCCGGGTGGTGCGCAACAAGGGTTCCCAGGTAAGTGGCATAGTCCGCAATACGGCCGGCAGACCGGTGTCCGATGTCACCATCAGTGTGGACGGTTCTTCCGCATACGTCAAAACCAGCCCTGAAGGCTTTTTCGTGCTCCCGCTGGAAGGGGAGGGCCCCTTTACCCTGAAAGCCTCTAAAAACGGCTATTTGGACGCTTCCGTGCCCTTTGGCATCAAAGAGGGGAGCCGCATTGCCAGCGTTATGCTGGAAATGCGTACTCCCGGCGATGCCGAACATACCGCCCTGGAGAAATTCGACCCGGAAAAAGCCTCCGGCGCCTTCAACGAGTCCGTGGCCATTGGCGCCGTCCGTTTCACGGCCCGGGAACTCTGCAAACTGGGCGGCCGCCAGCTCACCGAGGTAGTCTGCTATCCCTACATCGTCTCCCAGGATGAAGAATTAGGGGATATGTACGTTACGGTAGACTTCGGCCCGGTGCGCGTGCTTAATAAGAAAGTGGAGAATCCCACCCTGGGAGAATTCCGCCGCATCGTGGTGGACCTGCGGGAAGAGAACCTCCGCATCCCGGAAGGCCTGGACATCTACATTGGGTACGGATTCGAGAAGGCCACGGGCAACACCCCGCTCAGCGTGGTCTATCCCGGCAACCGGGGCAACAGTTACTGGAGCCAATTCTCCCTGGAAAAGTCCTCCTGGGCCGAATTGTACTCGTCTTCCCGCGGAATGTATCTGGACCTGATGCTCAGCGCCAGCGCCGGGGAAGTGCCGGCCATTTCCCTGGACCGGATGGGTTATGCGTACATTGATTCCGGAAAAGACCTCTACCGCACCGGAGAGCGCTTTACGCCTACGCTGAAGGTGCCCCAGCACATCCGCGTGCGCGAAGTGCAATGGATGTGGGACGGCAATGTCCTGTCCTCCAGCGCCTTCTCCTTAAGCAAGGGAGACCACCTGCTGGTGGCCAAGGTCACTTATGAAGACGGCCGAAGGGAGAAAATCCAGACGATGGTAAAGGTCAAGGACTAGGAACGTCTCTTGAGGGCCACCACGTTTTCCACGTGCATGGTGTGCGGGAACATATCTACGGGCTGAACGGCCGTAATCTCGTAATCCTTGCACAAAATGGCCAGATCCCGGGCCTGGGAGGCCGGATTGCAACTCACATAGACCATTCGGCCGGGAGCGGCTTTGAGGATGACCTGGGCCACGTCCGGGTGGATGCCCGCACGGGGAGGATCCAGGATGATCACGTCCGGACGGCCGTGCTTCTCGATGAAGGCCTCGTTGAGCACATCCTTCATATCTCCGGCATAGAACAGGCAGTTGGTGATGCCGTTGGCCTTTGCATTGACCTTGGCATCCTCTATGGCCTCGGGAACGTACTCGATGCCCACCACCTTGGAAGCCTTCTTGCTCACGAACTGGGCAATGGTACCCGTACCCGTGTAGAGGTCATAGACCAGTTCGTTGCCGGTAAGGGCTGCGAAATCGCGCGCAACGCTGTATAAACGGTACGCCTGGCGCGAATTGGTCTGGTAGAAGGACTTGGGGCCAATCTTGAACTGAAGGCCCTCCATTTCCTCGTAAATGGCATCCTGGCCCTTGTAGAGGATAGGGGACTGGTCCGTTATGGAGTCGTTGAGCTTTTCGTTGATGATGTAATAGAGGCTGGTAATCTGGGGGAAAGCGGCCGCTACGGAATCCAGCAGGGCCTCCCGCTGCTCCTTGTCTTCCCGGGCAAACACCACGATGAGCATAAAATCGCCCTTCTCCGTGCTTCTGACAAACATATTGCGGAAGAAGCCGTGGTTTTCCCGGATGTTGTAGAATTCGTAGCCGTGATCCAGGCAGAACTGTTTGATATGCAGACGGATAGCATTGGAAGGATCCTTCTGCAGATAGCAATGCTCAATATCCAGTACCTTGTCAAAAAACTTGCCCACGTGGAAGCCCAGGCCCACTTTCTGGGCCTCTGAGAGGGCGTTAGGGTCCTCATCCTTGAGGATCCACCGACTGCAGGAAGCGCTGAATTCCAGCTTGTTACGATAGAACTGAGTGGCTTCGGAGGGGAGGGTAGGCCTGATTTCAGGGACCTGAAGATGGCCGATTCTCACCAGCTGGTCTTCTACCTGCTGGCGCTTGGCCTCCAGCTGCATTTCATAGGGCAGCGGCTGCCAGCGGCAGCCTCCACAAACGCCAAAATGCTTGCAGAAAGGCTCCAGACGGTGCTCGGAGGGCTTGACAATACGCTTGATAAAGCCTTCCATATAATTCTTTTTCTTCTTGTATACCTGAATGTCCACCACGTCTCCGGGAACGGCAAAGTCCACGAAAACCACCATTCCGTCCACGTGCGTGAGAGCCTTGCCCTCGGCTGCCACGGATTCGATGGTCACATTCTCCAGCACCAGGTCTATGCGTTTTCTGCTCATCTTTTCAAAAAAATGCCGACGGGGGATTCAATCGCCATCGGCAAGTTAACATAATATAAATAAGAACGTTCCGATTTACGTTATTATCAGAACCAAAAGGAAATAGGAACTCAATTTGATCAGTATTCTTATAACCAGCGTTCTGATGTTGTAAATTTACGAAAAAATCGATAAATCCTTGTAAAAAAGTTCCTATTTCTTTTCCAAAATCCAAAGAAGTTTCAGGCTTATAGCTGTGACTCCCCTCCTTGTAAATTCGGTTACACAATTTATATTATGCGTCTAATGGACATTTCAGAATAGATCCCGAAGCTTTATATTTGCATTCCACCTTGGTTTAATCACGCTGGCTGCAGTAGATTCAACTTGTCTGATAGAATTGTTTCGCATATTGATCGTAAATCCAAGATAGATCATTGTCGTTTGCACGCTTTCGTGTCCGAGAAACTTGCTAATCTGATAGATATTCATACCATCTTCCAGGAGATGAGTTGCCATTGAATGCCGGAATTGATGCGAA
>ONCE01000026.1 GCA_900316245.1 uncultured Bacteroidales bacterium
AACGTGATTCCTGCTGTATCATAATTACTTGACTTTTTCTACGATTTCAACTAATCTCCACTTCTTGGTCTTGCTCAGGGGACGGGTCTCCATGATGCGGACGGTATCGCCCTCGGAGCATTCGTTGTTGGCGTCCTCGGCAACGAACTTGGTGGTCTTCTTTACGAACTTGCCGTAAATGGGGTGCTTCTCGTGGGTTTTGACGGAGACCACAATGGTCTTCTCCATCTTATTGGAGACCACGATGCCTACTCTTTCCTTACGAAGATTTCTTTCCATAGGTCGATGCTACTTTAGTTCTGCTGTTTCTCTTTCTCGGCCAGGATGGTGATCATGCGAGCAATATCCTGACGGGTCTTGCGGATCTTGGAGGTGTCCTCCAGGGGAGAGATCGCATGATTGAGCTTCATGGTGTCGAGGTTGTTTTTCTCGAGTTCGATGCGGTCGCGAAGATCGGCGACGGACATCTCACGTACTTCGGATACTTTCATTTTCTTCTCCTCCTTATTATTCTTCTACATAATCCCTGCGGACCACGAACTTGGTGGCAACGGGGAGCTTGTTGGCGGCAAGACGCATAGCCTCTTTGGCAACGGCGAGGGAAACACCCTCAGCCTCGAAGAGGATACGGCCAGGAGTGATAGGAGCTACGAAGCCCTGAGGATCACCCTTACCTTTACCCATACGGGTATCGAGCGGCTTGGCGGTGAACGGCTTCACAGGGAAGACACGGATCCAGATCTGACCTTCACGGTTCATGCGACGGGAGATAGCCTGACGGGCAGCCTCGATCTGATGGGCAGTGAGCCAGCAGTTTTCAAGGTTCTTAAGGCCGAAAGAGCCGAATGCGAGCTGGTTTCCGCGACCGGAATTGCCCTTCATACGGTTTTTCTGTTCCCTTCTGAATTTTGTTCTTTTAGGCTGTAACATTGCTTTAATGTTTTATAAATTTCCTTATTTATCCCTAACTCATTGAAACTCAGCTGGTTGGGTGCGTTTTGCTCCAATTTGGGGACTGCAAAGTTACGAAATTTTTCTGAATCACCAAATATTTTTGCAGGTTTTTTAAACATTTTCGACCGCAACTTTTAATAGCTAACAGGCCGAAAAATGAGCGACTTACGAAAGTGAATCAAAAAAACTTTCCCCACTTTTCGACCATACCATTCGGGCCGATAGATGCCCGGTCGGAGCCGGGCATGACGAGACCGTCATCCCCGACTGGATCGGGGATCTTTGTTTGGTAGATTTTTTGCAAGTATTTATCTTTGCAATCCGTGAAACGAATCCTTCATATCCTGCTGCTGCTCACGCTTCTTGCACCGGCGCTCCCCGTATCGGCCCAGAATCATATCCGGGCTGCCATGGACCGCGCCAGGGCCAAGCAGGCCGAAATGGCCCGGAAAGAGGTACGGGCCGATGGAATAGAAGGAGGACGCGCTTTTATGCGCATTCACGTGGAGAACGGGGATACCACCTATCTGGACAACCTCCCCCCTACCTTCATCTTCAGCCGGGGCAAGCGCCAGAGCGAGAAAGAATGGAGAAACTATTACCGGCTGGTCTGGAGATTGGCGCGCGTGTACCCTTATGCCATTGCCTCCGGCCATCTGGTCCGGGAAGTGGACAGCACCCTGAACGCGGAGCATTACCGCGGACTCCGGCGGGAGCGCTACATCAACGCCGTGCAGAAGCAGCTGTTCAAGGATTTCGAGGGCTCGTTCCGCGAGATGAGCATCCAGCAGGGCGCCTTGCTGCTGAAACTCATCAGCCGGGAAACCGGCATCACGGCCTATGAGATCATCAAGGATTACAAGGGCGGCATCACGGCCGCTTTCTGGCAGGGAATAGCCAAACTGTTTGACAACAGCCTCAAGTCCGAGTTCGACCCCACCGGAGCCGACAAAGACATAGAGGAACTGGTACAGATCTGGCAGGCCGGGCACTTCCCCGCCTTATATTGGTCAGTATTCTGGGAGGATCCTCCCGAGGTTAAAGTACCTAAGAGTTACTTGGAGTAAGCCGTAAGGGTTCCCTCTTTAGCATCGAAGACCATCCAGTTGGGAGCGGTCATCCAGTCTCCCAGCATCATCAGGCGTGCCTCCCCTACGGGCAGGTCTACGCGGCTGTGATAATGGCCGAAAATGAAGAAATTCACGGGCGAATGCTTGAGATATTCCTTGCAGTACCGGTACAACGGCTCTTCCGGACCCTTGAAGTGATAGGCGATGGGCTTTTCTCCGCGGGACTTGCGGCTCCAACCCTCTCCCATACGGAAAGCAAGCCAGGGATGCAGGGCCGAAAAGAGGGTTTGCGACAGGGAACGGGTAAAGACCCACTTGACAAACTTATACCAGTAGTTGCCGGGGCCCAGGCCGTCTCCGTGACCCAGACAGAAGGTCTTGGTGCCAATCCGGACTTCGCAGGGCTGCTTGAGGGGTTTCATCCCCAGCTCTTCAAAGTAGCTGTACGTCCAGACGTCGTGGTTCCCCTGGAAGAAATACACCTTGACACCTTGGTCCATCAGGTTCACCAGGGAGCCCAGCACCCGTACGTAGCCACGGGGCACCACGTCCCTGTATTCGTACCAGAAATCCCAGATGTCTCCCAGCAGGTACAGGGCTTCTGTCTGTGCCGGGTCAATGCTTCTGAGAAATTCCACAAAGCACGCCTCGCGCGCTGCCGGGTCCCCTACCGGAAGGCCCAGATGCACGTCGGAAGCAAAATATGTGAGATTCTTTTCCAATTAAGCCAGAATGAGGATGAGGGATGCCACCAGGATGCAGTACAGGGCAAACCAGAGAAGTTTGGCCTTCTTGACCAGGGCAATCATTACCTTGCAGGCAAACAGGCCGCTGACAAAAGCGGCCACGAAGCCCAGGGCCAGGGGCAATACCCCAACGCCGGCACCGAAGGTCTCGCTGCCCAGAGCCACCTTCAGCAAATCCAGACCCTGCTCGCCGATGATGGGAATGAGCACCATCAGGAAGGAGAACTGGGCCATATTTTCCCGCTTGACGCCCACCAGGAGACCCGTAGCAATGGTACTGCCGCTGCGGGACACGCCCGGAGCCACGGCAAAGGCCTGGGCAACACCCACCACAAAGGCCTGCCAGTAAGAGATGCCGTTGCGCTGGTCCCTAGCCACCGGAACCTTGAAGCGCTTTCCGGCGCTGTCCGAAATCCACAGCAGGACGGCCGTGATATAAAGACCGCCGGCCACGTTCCGGAGCGTTCCGCCAAACAGGACCTCCACCTGATCCTTGAACAGGAAGCCCACCAGGGCCACCGGGATGCAGGAGACCAGGATCTTGCAGATATAGTCTGTCTCGTCGTTATACTTGAACTTGAAAAAGCCCTTCAGAAGCTTCACGATGGCACCCCAGAACACCACCAAGGTAGCCAGCACCGTGGCAAAGTGCACGGTAACGGTAAAGTCCAGGAAGCCCTCTGCGTCCACGCCCAGCAGCTCCTTGAAAATCATCAGGTGCCCGGAACTGGACACGGGAAGGAACTCGGTCAAACCCTGAACGAGCCCCAAAAGTATAGCCTGCCACCATTCCATACAGTACAAAAGAATTTCAATTCAACGTTAGTACAAAGGCCCTCGCACAAATTTAACCCACGTTACCCCTTCCCTAAATCCCTTCCCTCGGGGAAGGGACTTACTATCGGCCTTCGGCCTCCAAATCTCTTTATTTGTTTTCTTTAAACTTACCCATAATGGCCACGACTTCCAGGACGATGCCGGCCACGATAACGATGGGGGCGGCCACCAGGCGACGGAAGTCAAACATGGCGTAGTTGAATACGTTAGGGTCATCGGAGCCTCCTCCCGAAAGGAGAAGGAATCCGGCGGCCAGCACGGCCAGGCCTGCTATCATAAAGCGGAGGCTCTTGGCAGTGAGGGCCATCTTTTCGGACTTGTCCGGTTTGTTATCTGAAGTTTTTGCCATAATCAATACGCATAGAGTTGGTCTCGGTTATACCCCACCAGGCGGTTCACCACCACGAAGGTGCTGAGGGTGCAGACGCAAAGGCCCACCAGGAACATGACCCCCATGGTGAGCAGGAGGCTGTCCAGGGTGAAAATCTTGAACATCTGGGCGAACTCGTCTTTCAGGAAGAACAGGCCGCCCACCAGCAGCATAATGGCGATAAGGGCCGCAAACACACCCTGCAGGGCCGCCCGTCCCACAAAGGGAGCACGGATGTACGCGCGGGTAGCACCCACCAGGTGCATGGTATAAATGCTGAAGCGCCGGTTGAAGAGGTCCAGCCGGACGGTGTTGCTGATGAGGACAAAGGAAATGAAAAGGAGCACCGCCACCATCAGGGAAAGGGCCAGGGAGATGCGCTGGAGGTTCTGGTTGAGGGCTTCCACCAGGGAGACCTGGTACACCACCTCCTCCACCAGGGGAGACTTGGCCAGCTGGGCCTTCACCACCTCCAGACTGTCCGACGACACATAGGCCGCCTCCAGGTTCACATCGATGGAAAGGGGCACGGGGGCCGATTCAAACACGTTCAGGAAGTCCTTGCCCAGCAGGCGGGTCATTTCCTCCACGCCCTGCTCACGGGAAACGAAGTGCGTGGCGCGGACGCCGGGAAGGGCGGCCACCTTGGACTCGTAGGCCAGGGCTTCTTCTTCGTTCACCTGGTCCTTGAGGAGCACGTTGATCTGGAGATTTTCCTTGAAATAGTCTCCCACCTCGCGGGCGTTGACCACCAGCAAAGTACCCACCCCTACCAGGAGCAGGACCAGAGACAGGCTTACAACCGTAGAAATCCAGGCACTGATGAGCCTGCGGCGCATGGTTGAATTCTTCATTTCGCCCCAAAGTTACGGAAAGCGCCGAAAATCTCAAAAATTTTTAGTAACTTTGTGGGTTAATTGTAAGTAACTATGGGAGATTCCGCCAAGAAGATTCTGTTCGTGAACACAGAGATGTATCCTTACCTTCCGGAGACCCGGATGGCCAAGGTTTGCCGTGAGCTTCCCCAGGGTATCCAGGAGCGCAAGAAAGAAATCCGCGCCTTCATGCCCCGCTACGGCAGCATCAACGAACGCAAGAACCAATTGCACGAGGTAATCCGCCTGTCCGGCATGAACATCATCATCTCGGACGTGGACCGTCCCCTCGTCATCAAGGTCGCATCCATATCGGCCGCCCGCATCCAGGTCTATTTCATTGACAATGAAGACTACTTCCGCCGCAAGCAGACCGCCTTTGACGAAAACGGCCAGTTCTTCGCAGACAACGGAGAACGCGCCATCTTCTTTGCCCGCGGCGTCCTGGAAACGGTGAAGAAACTCCGCTGGGCCCCGGATATCATCCACTGCAGCGGCTGGATTTCCCACGTGCTGCCCCTCTACCTCAAGAAAGCCTACAAGGACGACCCTATCTTCTCCAACGCCAAGGTGGTCCTTTCCCTCTTTGACGACGTTACGGCAGACAAACTGTCCCCCGGCTTCAACCAGACCATCCTCTACGGCGCCATCGGCCCGGAAGACGTTTCCCTCTCGGAGAATGCAGACGGCATAGAACTTGCAAAGTTAGCCGCACAGTACGCCGACGGCATCATCCTGGGTGCTCCGAACGTGAACCCCAACCTGGTACAGCATGTCCAGACCCTGGGCGTCCCCGTCCTCCCCTGCAACGAGGAAGAGCTGGCCAACGGCAGTTATATGGACTCCTACAACGCATTTTACGACAACCTGCTAGTATGAAGAAAAGCTTCCTAGTTCTGTGTCTCGCTGCAGCCTCGCTTCTGCCCGGCTGCATCAAAGTGGACAACAGCCTCGGGAAAGGACTGGTGGACAAGAGCCTCCTGTTCGATACTTATACCCAAGAATTTCCGCTGGAACAAATCCAGCTCAAAGCCTCCGAAGCCCTCTCGGGCTACTCGGACACCCGCATCACCATTGGCGCCATCCGGGACGATGTGTTTGGCCTCTCCACCCGAGAAGCCGCCTTCAACCTGGTTCCCGTGCTGGATACCATGGACCTGGGAACCAACCCCAAGGCCGTGAGCTTTACCCTGTATTTTGAGGCAGACTCGGTATCCTGCTCCAAGGACGCCGAGGCTCACATCTTCCAGAGTCTCTACGTGACCGAGCTCACCAAGCCCCTTCCCTCTGCAGACGACGACACCCGCAATACGCAGGAGATTCCCCACGGAACCGAAATCATCACCAACGGCCTCCCCATTTACAAGGGAGAGGGCGCCCTTGCGTTCAATTTCTCGCAGGAGTTTGCCCAGAAGTATGTGGATGCCATCAAGCGGATAGGACCCGTACTCAAGGATCAGGAGAATGAAGACGGCGTGGACAAGTACGACGATTTGATAGCCGCCATGCCCGGTATCCATATCCGCACCAGCGAGCCCGAAGGATTTGGAGGAAGAATCAACATGTTCAAATTCTCCTGCCTGTCCGTAAGCAGCAATTACTACGTTCAGAACAACAACCTGGGCCGCCTGACCGTGAACAGCACCTGGAACGGCGTCCAGAAGGATTCCACCTTCCTGATTGTTCCCGGAGAACCCGAGCTGTACGATGAACAGGACTACGTTAAAAGCAACACCAAGTTCTACCAATACTGCTTCAACCGCACCACCCAGTCCACGGTAGCCGGTCCGGCAACGGACAAGGTGCTGGTGGAAGGCGGCGGCGGACTCAAGCCCGTGATCCTGGCCCGCGAACTCCAGGCCAAGACCCGTGAGGCCATTGCGGCCAAGGGAGGAGACCCCGACAAGGGCATCATCATCAAGGCCACCATCATCCTCCCCTTCCGGTTACCGGAAGACCTGGATGACCTGAAGTACTTCCCTTCCATCCTGAGCCCCACCATCCAGACCACCTACGAGACGGATTCCGGAATAGAACGGCCCACCTTTGCCGGTCTTACGGACGCTTCCATCTCCACGGAAGACCAGGGAAACATTGACCGCTCCAACCTGGTATACAAACCGGACATCACCTACCACCTGCAGGAACTGCTCACCCGTACGGACCTGGATACCGAAACGGATGCAGACATCTGGCTCCTTACCATCCACACGGAGAAGGTGGCCAATGCCAACGGTTCCCTGTACGACAACGAGTACTACCAGAACCTGGCCTATGCCAGCTATTACAACGCCCTGTACGGCGGCGGATATGGCTATGGCGGTTACGGCGGGTACGGTGGATACGGCGGCTACGGCTACAACAACTATTACAACTATATGATGTTGGCCCAGATGATGTCCGCCTCCACGCAGCAGACCTACAGCTACAACTCGGAACTGGACAAAGACCGCTACTACCGCGCCGTCCTCAACGGACCCAAAGACGTCCAGGCGCCTATGTTCCGCGTTACCTTCTCCATCCCGCAGGATTAAGGTTCCGCCGGCTGAAAGACATAAAAAATCCCGGACCATATGGCCCGGGATTTTTATTTGGACGATGAGAATTACTCACCCACCTTTTCGGCTACCTTTGCAATGGCGTCGCCCACAGTGGCGATACCGCTGGTTTCCTCATCGGGAATCTTGATGCCGAAAACGCGCTCAAATTCCATAAGGAGCTCTACGGTGTCCAGAGAATCGGCACCGAGGTCGTTGGTGAAGCTGGCACTTTCAGTAACAGCGGACTCCTCGACACCAAGCTTGTCAACGATGATATCCTTGACCTGCTTTACGATTTCTTCCTTAGTCATAATTGTAGGTTTTAAGTTTATTGTTTACGTTATCTCTTTCTTTCAATGCCAAATAACGTGCAAATGTAAGCAAAATTTCTTAATAATGCAAAAATGGACTACCTTTGTACAGAAGACCCTATGACCGTAAAAGAGAAAATAGCCCTCTTCCCACACTCGCCCGGCGTGTACCGTTATTACGACGCTGAGGGCAGGGTAATCTATGTAGGAAAGGCCAAGGATCTGCACAAACGCGTGGCCCAGTATTTTGTACCGGCGGAGCGCCTGAACACCAAAACGCGCATCCTGGTAAGCAAGATAGCCGACGCCCAGTTCTCCGTGGTGGATTCCGAGGCCGATGCCCTCCTCCTGGAGAACAACCTCATCAAACAGTACAAGCCCAAGTACAACATCCTCCTCAAGGATTCCAAGACCTATCCCTGGATCTGCGTCACCGGAGAGGAATTCCCCCGTGTCTTCATCACCCGCCGCATAGAGAAGGGAAAGGGCAACCGGTACTTCGGCCCGTATAGCAGCGCGCTGCATGCGCGCAATCTGGTGGACTTCTTCGGAGAGATCTACCAGCTGCGCACCTGCACCCTCAAAATCACCTCCGACGCCATCCTCCGCGGGAAGTTCCGCCCCTGCCTCAAGTTCCATATTGGCAAGTGCGGCGCCCCCTGCGTGGGAAAGGTGTCCCAGAAGGAATACGCCCAGGACATCGAGGAGATTGTACACATCCTGAGCGGACGCGGCTCGGAAGTGATCCGCCATTACAAGGCCCTGATGGCCGAGGCCGCCGAGCGCCTGGCCTTTGAGGAGGCGCAGGTATACAAGGACAAGCTCCGCACGCTGGAGCGCCATTACTCCAAGAGCATCATCACCCAGGCGGCCGATACCGATGCCGATGTCTTCTCCCTGGTCTTTGACGGCACCGAGGCCTTCGGCAACTTCCTCCGCATCCGCGGGGGCGCCATTGTCCAGAGCCTGAACCTGGGCTTCCGCAGCCAGATCGAGGAGGAGCAGGCCTCCGTGCTCTCCACCTTCATCGGCGAGATCGAAGACAAATTCGGCCAGCTTTCCCCCGAGGTAATCGTTCCCTTCCTGCCGGACGTGGAGATTCCCGGCGTGGAGTTCAAGATTCCCCAGCGCGGAGACAAACTGGCCCTGCTGGAGCTGAGCGCCAAGAACGCCAAGGAGTTCCACTTCAACAGCATCAAGCAGCGGGAGCACACGGACCCCGACGCCTTCCGGATGAGCGTGATGCAGGAACTGCAGAAAGCCCTGGGAATGAAGGAACTGCCCCGGCATATGGAGTGCTTCGACAACTCCAACATCCAGGGCACCAACCCGGTGGCCAGCTGCGTGGTCTTCCGCAACGCAGAGCCCTCCAAGGCCGATTACCGCCGCTTCAAGATCAAGACGGTGGTAGGTGCCAACGACTACGCCTCGATGAAGGAGGTGGTGAACCGCCGCTACTCGCGTATGCTGGCCGAAAACCCCGACGACCTCCCGCAGCTCATCGTGATTGACGGCGGCAAGGGACAGCTGGAGTTTGCCCACCAGGCCCTGGCCGAACTGGGCATCCTGGAGCGCGTGACGGTGGTGGGCCTCGCCAAGCGCCTGGAAGAAGTAATAAGGGTAGGAGACCCCTACCCTCTGTTCATAGACCGCAATTCGCAGGCCCTGAAGGTGCTGCAGCGCATCCGCGACGAAGCCCACCGCTTTGGCATCACCTTCCACCGCAACCTCCGCTCCAAGGCGGCCATCCAAAGCGCCCTGCGGGAAATCAAGGGCGTGGGAGAGAAGACGGAGCAGCGCCTGCTTATGCACTACGGCTCGGTGGCCCGCATTGCCGCCGCTCCCCTCGAAGAGCTTTCCGCCCTGGTAGGAGCAGACTTAGCAGTTAAAATACACGACTATCTGAATAATGACTGAGAAAACTTTCAACAAATACTTCAATGCATTTGTCGTCATTGGAATGGCGGTGGTGACGGTGCTGGTGACCGCCATCAAGTTCCGCAGCGCTGAGAACGGCCAGTGGATGCTCCTGATATCGGCCTTCGGTTCCCTGATGGGGGTGCTCTGCACCGTGCTGTCGGCCAACGGGAAGATTCTTACCTTCCTCTTCGGCCTCATTGACGTGAGCATCTACGGGGCCATGTGCCTGGTGGGCGCCCGCTATGGCAATGCGGCGCTGCATCTGCTGTACTTCCTGCCCATGCAGTTCGTGGGCTTCTTCCAGTGGAAAAAGCGCGGCGCCAAGGCCGATAATGAAGTAAAAGCCCGCCGGCTGTCCGGTAAGCAGTGGATGCTGTACGGCGGACTGTTCCTGGCGGGACTTATCATTGCTTATTTCATACTGCTGGCCATGGATAAGACCGAGGCGGCCGGCGTGGTGAAGTGGCTGGTGTTCATGGACGCTTTCTCCATGATGTGCAACCTGATCGGGCAGTTCCTCCTGTCCACGGCTTACATGGACCAGTGGTTCTTCTGGATTGGCGTCAACGTGTCCACCATCATTATGTGGGTGCTCACGCTAAGGCAGGATCCTTCCTCGGCCTACGCCACCATCTATATCGTGAAATACAGCTTCTATCTGCTGAATTCCTTCAACGGCCTGCGCATCTGGCTCAACCTGAGCCGGCAGCAGTAGGTTACTTGCCCAGAGCTTCGGCAACGGCCTTGCGGATGTTCTCACCGCGGAGGTTGCGCTTTACAATGGTGCCATCCGGGCCGAAGAGGATGATGTGGGGAATGCCCTCGATGCCGTAGATGTCGGTGGGCACCTGCTGGGCATTGATGATCTGGTTCCAGACAATGTTCTCTTCCTTGGCCGCTTCAATGGTATCCTCGGGCTTGTCCCAGACGGCTACGGAAAGCATATCAAACTGATCACCGGCAAAATCCTTGTAAACGGAACGGAGGTTGGGCATCTCGCGACGGCAGGGACCGCACCAGGAGGCCCAGAAATCTACCAGCACATATTTGCCGTGGCCGATGAAATCGGAGAACTTGACACCGTCAATCTCGAAGTCGGTGAACATCTGGCCTTCGGCGGTACCCTTACGGGAAGCCACGCTCTCCTTGAGGTTGGCTACAAAGGCGGAGTCCTTTCCGGTAACGGGAGCGGTGAGCTTGTCCAGGATGACTTCCAGCTCGGCGTCCTCATAGTCGGAATAGATTTCCTTGAGGGCCATCACACCCACGGCGTTGTCCAGGTTCTCTTCCAGGGCAGCCTTGTTGTAAGTGACATAAGCGTTGTAAGCGGAGTCGGTGAAGGCTTCGGCGGCCTCGGGGTTGTCCTGGAGGGCGGTCAGACGGGTGCGGTAGTTCTCCATGAACGTCTCGTTCCACTCGGTGAACTCGGCCACCTTCTGCTCTACGCTCTTGGTGTTCTTGCAGGCCAGTACCATCGCAGCGGCAGCGGCCATAAGGATAAGGGTTCTTGCTTTCATTGTGTTAGTTGTTGATTATCAGGATGCAAATATAAGAAAAAGCGGCCATTTTGTGACCGCTTTTTCAAAAAACTCATTAAAAGCTTAGCGACGCTCTCCGCGACCGCCTTCGCGGCCACCCTCGCGACGGCCGCCACGGCCGCCACGGCCACCGCGCTCACCACGACCGCCTTCACGGCGACCGGTGCCGGGAGCGGCAGCGTTAGCTGCGAAACCAGCGTTGGGGGAGAGATCCTGCTTGCCGTACTTTTCGCCGTTGCAGATCCACACCTTGATACCCATGGTACCCATCTGGGTGTGAGCTACTGCGAGAGCGTAGTCGATATCGGCACGGAAGGTGTGCAGCGGGGTGCGGCCTTCCTTGAACATCTCGGAACGGGCGATTTCGGCGCCGCCTACACGGCCGCTGATCTGGACCTTGATGCCTTCTGCACCAACGCGCATGGCGGTGGCGATGGCCATCTTGATGGCGCGGCGATAGCTCACGCGGCCTTCGATCTGGCGGGCGATGGAATCGGCCACGATGGTGGCGTCAACCTCGGGGCGCTTTACCTCGAAGATGTTGATCTGAACATCCTTCTTGGTCACCTTCTTGAGTTCTTCCTTGAGCTTGTCAACTTCCTGACCACCCTTTCCGATGATCACGCCCGGACGGGCGGCGTGGATGGTGACGGTGATGAGCTTCAGGGTGCGCTCAATGATGATGCGGGAGAGGCTGGCCTTAGCCAGACGGCTGCCCAGATATTTGCGGATCTCGTAGTCTTCGGCGATCTTTTCGGCGTAGTTGCCGCCTACCCAGTTGGAGTCCCAACCACGGGTGATACCGATACGGTTGCTGATAGGATTAGTTTTCTGACCCATAGTTTATTCCTCCACTGCTTTTTTGGTGTCCAGGATAATGGTAACGTGATTGGAACGCTTGCGGATGCGACCGGCGCGGCCCTGCGGGCAGGGACGGATGCGCTTGAGGGTGCGTCCTTCGTCTACCATAATGGTTTTGACAATCACATTGCCTGCTTCCAGCTGGCTGGTCTGCTCCGGGTTCTTGGCTTCCCAGTTGGCGATGGCGCTCTTGAGAAGTTTCTCCAGGTAAGCGGAAGCGTCACGCTTGGAATAGTGCAGGAGATCCAGGGCGTGGTTTACTTCAACGCCACGGACAGTATCTGCTACCAGACGCATCTTCTGCGGGGAGGTAGGAACATCGTTAAGTTTAGCGATAGCGGTCTGCTTCTTGGTCTCTTTCAGGCGCTCGGCCATCAGTCTTTTTCTCTTTCCCATAATGTCAATCCTTTAAACATTATTTCTTATTGTTGCCTGCGTGGCCAGCAAATTCGCCCAGCTTGTGACCGACCATGTTCTCCGTAACATATACCGGAATGAACTTGTTACCGTTGTGAACGGCGATGGTGTGGCCCACGAAGTCAGGGGAAATCATGCTGGCGCGGGACCAAGTCTTGACAACCTCTTTCTTTTTGCTGCCGTCATTCATAGCGAGAATGCGATTCTCGAGAGCTTCCTGAATGTACGGTCCTTTTTTAAGTGAACGACTCATAATCTGTTAGTTTATTCCGTTATTTCTTACGTCTTTCAATGATGAACTTGTTGGA
>ONCE01000025.1 GCA_900316245.1 uncultured Bacteroidales bacterium
ACGCATAGCGGAGTTCGGCTTCTTAGGCGTAGTGGTGTAAACACGCAGACATACGCCACGCTTCTGAGGGCATGCATCCAACGCACGAGACTTGCTCTTTACTTCGAGCTGCTCGCGTCCTTTACGGACAAGTTGTTGAATTGTAGGCATAAATGTTTGTTAATAAATAAATTATAGTTACAACCCATTTTACGGCTCTTATGTTTCCGCAAAATGGGCTGCAAAGATAAGCAAAATATTTTAATTAACAAAGTTTTCCACAAGCGAATCACACCCTTTACAGCGTGATTTTCGTGGTTTTAAGGCCCTTGGACGTGCAGATGACGGTCACCGGGCCTTCGCCCGTGCAGCGGATAATGGCCGAAGCCTTGCCGTGGAAAGCCGGGAGTTCCTTGCTGTAAAAGGGGACATGGGAGGTGGGGTCACCGGCGTCGGTGCCTATAATCTCCGCGGGGCCCTGGATGCTGAAGGAGAGCAGAGGGTCCGCATCTGGCACCAAATTGCCGGTTTTATCCAGCACGTCGACGCTCACATAGGTGAGCTCCTCCCCCGCAAAATCAATGGAGGCCGACAGCATCGAGGCCTTCCCGGCCGTGCACACGCGGTCGCGGGCCCAAATCTGTCCGTTCTTGTAGCAGACCACGTCCAGGGTGCCGGGCTGGGCGGCAGCGCTCAGGGTCAGGAGAATGCTCAGTAAGAGGGAATATCGTTTCATGTCAATCCTTTTATCTCAGTTGTTTGCGCTTTCCGCTGTCGGTTACGGTATAATAGCGGCCATTCTCAATAAGAAGGGCCCTGCTGCGATGCTTTTTGCGGTTCACGGCATTGTTTACGTTCACGTCTATCACGCGGCCGTCATAGAAAGTGCGCACGTTCTTGAAGATGGTGTGACCTACGATGATGTGGTCCACGTCATAGCGTACGCGAATCATGTCCAGCGTATCCACGGATACGGGACGGCGCTTGGCTTCCGTCATCACCAGGCCGCGGTACCAGATGGGGCCGTAAGAGCCATAGAGGAAGTCCATGGTGTCGCTGAGGGCCTTCCGGGCCTTGTTCTTCATGAAGAGACCTTTGCTGATTTTGGCATTTACCTCCGGGATGGGCAGGTTCCAGTCGTAGAAATCCTTGCCTATTCCGGCGTGTACGTAGAGGTCTCGGCCCAGAATGCTGACGGTGTTCCAGGAGGCAATCCATCGGCCCAATTCGGAGTTGGGTCCAATCAGATCCGTGTACTCCCTCCCCAGCAGGCGGGGCAAAATCTTGTACTTAGGCTCTGCGTAGCGCATATCTCCGGCAAACTCCATGGGCTCGTGGTTGCCCAGGAGCATAACCACCGAACCTTCGGCCCGGGCGGCTTCCTGCTGCAGCTGGTAGAAAAGCCAGTAGATAGCCGTCACATCCTTTCCGCGGTCTGCTATGTCACCTATCACCACCAGGCGGTTGGAGCCGTATGCCCAGTGCAAATCCTGGTCAATAACCCCGTTTCCCTGCAGAAGATCCACCACGCAGTCCAGCCGTCCGTGCGGGTCCGACATCACAAAGGTCTTCTCCGGAGTATCCTGCAGCAGCCAGGCCATTCGTTTTACGGGCCGAAGGGTGACTTGGAAAGGATACCGTCCGCGGTGGTCGGTAACCTGGAAGGTATATCCCTCCGGAAGACTTTCAAACTCGTTCCGGATAATGTTGCCCTGAACATCAACGCTCAGAACCTCCACACCACCGGGGTTGTAGAGGATATAAGGGCCGTCGGCCGAAAGGCTGTCGCGGGTGCTGACGGGCACCTGAGCCCGGGCCGAAGAAAACGAAAAGACAAGGGCCAGGGCCAAAAGGAAGGAAGTAAACGGTTTCTGATTCATAAGTATGCGAATATACCGCTTTTTTTTCGTATCTTCGCCCTATTACATCACTAGAACAGAAATGAAACGAATCCTCTCCCTTCTCGCACTTGCCGTGAGCCTGGTGGCATCGGCCCAGAAAGCCAACTATGAGCAGGCCGCCCGCTTCTCCACCAAGAGTCTCCAAAACCTCGTGTACTCTACCCGCATCACCCCCAACTGGTTCCGGGACTCGGACAAGTTCTGGTACAGCTGGAAAACGGCCCAGGGCACCAAGTATTACATTGTGGACCCCGCCGCCGGCACCAAGACCGAGGTCTTTGACATGGCCAAGCTGGCCCGCCAGATCACGGAAATCACCCGGGACCCCTACGACGCCCAGCACCTTCCCCTGCGCCTGGAGCTCAAGGACGACAAGACATTCCAATGGGATATGAAGTCCAAGACCGAGAAGCGGGACAGCGCCGGCAACTCCACGGGCAAGTTTGTGGAGTACCGTTTCTATTATGACATCGCTTCCGGCAAACTCACTTACGATACCGAAGAGCACAAGCGCGAATACCCTTCCTGGGCCAATGTAAGCCCGGACGGCAGCGTGGGCCTGTACATCAAGAACCACAACCTGTGGATGATGGACAAGGAGAACCTCAAGAAGGCCGCCAAAGACGCCAAGGACAGCACCCTGGTGGAGCACGCCCTCACCACGGACGGCACCAAGGACCACTCCTGGCTCAGTGACAACTACAACGGAGACACCGAGGCCGATACCACCGCCCGGCGCTTCGCCCGCCTGAGCTGGGCCCCCGACGGCAAGCACTTCGCCCTCGTCCGCTGGGATATGAGCAAGATCAAGGAACTGTGGGTCATCAACTCCATCGCCAAACCCCGTCCGGAACTGGAGACCTACCACTACCAGATGCCCGGCGAGCCCGGCGCTTACGGTGAACTGTGCATCCTGGACCTCCAGGGCAACGTGAAGAAGGTGGCCTGGAATGCCTTCAAGGACCAGGACGGAGACATCCTGGGGGCCGAAGTCAAAGCAGCCGACCGCTATAAGGACTACCGCAGTTCCGTCTGGAAGGGAGACAACAAGAGCTTCTACCTGATGCGCCAGAGCCGCGACCTCAAACGCTACGACCTCTGCCGCGTGGACCTGGACGCCGACAGCACCAAGACCATCGTCTCCGAACGGATGAACACCTATGTGGAAGTCCGCGATCCCAAGTTCCTCCCCAGCGGAGACTTCGTATGGTGGAGCGAGCGGAACGGCTGGGCCAACCTCTACCTCTACGGTCCCGACGGCACCCTAAAGAAGAACCTCACCGAGGGTTCCTTCCACGTTGAGGATGTCCTGGCCGTGGGTCCCGGTTACCTGGTGGTAAGCGCCTGCGGCGTCAATCCCGAGGAGAACCCTTACCAGATGCACAACTTCCGCGTGCCCTTCGGCGGCGGTTCCCTGGTGCAGCTGGATATGGACGATATGGACGTGCTGGCCACCGCCTCCGACGACGGCAAATTCATCGTGGCCAACTACTCCCGCGTAGACTACAAGCCGGCCGTGATGCTGGTCAACACCGCCACGGGCAAGCGCACCGCGCTGGAAGAGGCCGATTTCTCCCGCCTCCTGGCAGCCGGCTACAAGTTCCCGGAACGCTTCAAGGTAAAGGCGGCCGACGGCATCACCGACCTCTGGGGAGAGATGCACAAGCCCTTTGACTTTGACTCCACCAGAGTCTATCCCATTGCAGACTACGTATATCCCGGTCCGCAGGTCGAGGCCAACGACATCTCCTGGCGCTTCAACCTCCGCACCGACCGCCTGGCCCAGCTGGGTATGATTGTCATCAGCGTGGGCAACCGCGGCGGCCACCCCAACCGTTCCAAGTGGTATCACAACTACGGTTACGGCAACCTGCGTGACTACGGTCTGGAAGACCAGAAGTACGCCATCCAGCAGCTGGCCGCCCAGCACAAGTGGATTGACATCAACCGCGTGGGCATCCACGGCCATTCCGGCGGCGGCTTTATGAGCACCGCAGCCCTGCTGCAGTACAACGATTTCTTCAAGGTGGCCGTTTCCTGCGCCGGCAACCACGACAACAGCATCTACAACCGCTGGTGGAGCGAGCAGCACCACGGCATCCTGGAGAAGGTATCCAAGGGAGACACCAGCTTCGTATACAGCATCAAGACCAACCAGGAGATTGCCTCCCGCCTCAAGGGCCACCTGATGCTGGTACACGGAGACCAGGACAACAACGTGAACCCTGCCAACACCATCCGCGTGGTGAACGACCTCATCAAGGCCAACAAGCGCTTTGAGCTGGTCATCCTTCCTGGTCAGCGCCATGGCTTCGGAGATATGAACGACTATTTCTTCTGGAAGATGGCCGACTGGTACTCCCGCTGGCTCATTGGAGACAAGCGGGAACGTCCTACCGACATTGTCGAACTCAATAACGACTAACCGCTATGAAAAGAACGCTACTGCTTTTATCGGCCCTCCTGCTGCTGGCTTCCTGCGACCTCACCCGCACGGAAACCTACATGGACGACCTGGTAGTCCCCCTGGAAGAAGGCTCGTCCGATTCCCTCTTCTTCTCCGTAAGCCTCGAATATGTGGTAACGGGAATGAAGGTGGAGGCCCGTCAGGCCCTCAACAGTACCATCATCTCCCAGGCCTTTGACCTGGAAGACGGCGGCGGATCCCTGGAAGAAGTGGCCATCCGCTACCGCGAGAACCTCATTGACGAGTATATGAATGAGAACGCGGTGCTGGAAGGCGGCGTGCGCACCTGGGAAGACCACCTGAGCGGCAGTTTCCAGACCAAATACAAGGGCTGGAAGAACTACCTGATCAGTTACTACTCCTTCCGCGGCGGCGCCCACGGCATCCAGACCCTGAGCCACATTGTCTTCGATGCCAAGACCGGCAAGCAGGTCTCCGAATCGGATCTCTTCGCCCCCGGCTACGAAGAACCGGTGGCCCAGCTCCTCCGGGCGGCCATCCAGGCCTCCATGGAGAAGGAAGACCCCGAGCTCCTGCAGCTGGTGAATATGGAAGCGGTGGTGCCCAACGGCAACTTCGGCCTGTATGACGAGGGCGTTGAATGGCTCTTCCAACCCTACGAGGTGGGACCCTACGCCTTGGGCATCGTAAGCGCCACCATCCCGTGGAATCAGCTGACGTCGTATCTGAAATAGGATTCTTATGGACATATCTTGGATCGTGACTGAGGTAGACGGGAAGGTCGCATCCATCGCGGCCGACTATCGTCACTTGCCCCACATCGCCGCCGAAGTGGCGGCTCTCCCGCCGGAGGAAGTGGGTTCCATCGGCACGCGCAAAATCTCCACCGAAGAGCTCACGGAGTTTGCCAAGTTCCTCACCTGGGAAGACCTCCGGCTCTTTGGCACTCCCTTCCAGATCAGCGTCTGGAAGAAGCTCTATGAGCTGGAGCCCCGGCTGTACAGTTACTCAGACCTGGCCGAGCTGGTGGACAACCCCGCCGGCGTACGGGCCGTGGCCCACGCCGTTGCGCTGAACCCCGTCGCTTACGTAATCCCCTGCCACCTCATTGTCCCCAAGGAGACCATGGACCGCGCTCAGGAAATCCGGGAATCGGCCCTGGGGACCCTTTTCAAGGGCAAGGACCTGTATCTGCTGGACAGCATTGACGTAGGGGCCTACGCCTACGGACCGGAGCTGAAAAGGCAATTTATCAAAATGCAACTCTCTGTGGAATGATCCTGGAAGTCTGCTGTGGAAACCTGGAAAGCGTTCACGCCGCCGTAAAAGGTGGTGCGCCGCGGATCGAACTGTGTTCCCGTCTGGATTTGGACGGCCTTTCCCCGCTCTGGGAAGAGTTGGAGGAAGCCCGGGGCCTGTACCCTGCCCTGAAGATTCACGCGCTCATACGCCCCCGGGAAGGCGATTTCTGCTATTGCCCGGAAGAGGCGGTCCAAATGCAGGCCGATATAGAAAAGGCGCTGGAACTGGGGGCCGATGGCATCGTCATAGGCGCCCTCACGGAGAAGGGAGACGTGGACCGGGAGCTTATGGCCGAACTGGTGGCGCAGGTCGGAGGCCGCGCTTCCCTCACCTTCCACCGTGCATTTGACGTCTGCTCCAACCCCTTCGAAGCCCTGTCCGTCATCGAGTCCCTGGGCTTCCACCGCATCCTTACCTCGGGGCAGGCACCATCGGCCCTGGAAGGAACGGAACTTCTCCGGGAGCTGCAGCAGCGCACGTCCCTCACCATCCTTCCCGGCGGCGGCGTCAACGCCAATAACGCCCGGCGCATCCTGGAACGGACCGGCTGCACCGAACTGCACGCATCGGCCTCTACCCTCCTGATGGGCAGGAAGGTTACAGATGCAAAAAAAGTGGCCGCCATTCTGGCAGCCACCCGATAACTATTTGGTTCCGAAAATTCTGTCTCCGGCATCTCCCAGACCGGGAACGATGTAGGCGTTCTCGTTCAGGTGGTCGTCTACGGCGGCCAGGTAGATGTCGATGTCCGGGTGCTCTCTCTGAACCCGTTCAATACCTTCCGGTACACCCACCAGGCACATCAGGCGGATATTGGTGCAGCCCTTTTTCTTGAGCATGGTGAGGGCGTCGGAAGCGCTGCCGCCGGTGGCCAGCATAGGATCCGTCACAATGACCATACGGGTGTCGATATCCTCCGGAAGCTTGCTGTAGTAAACCACGGGCTCGTGGGTTTCCTCGTTCCTATAAAGGCCGATATGACCCACCCTGGCCACGGGGACCAGTTCCAGCAAACCGTCTACCATTCCCAGGCCGGCACGCAGGATGGGAACGATGGCCAGTTTTCGGCCGCTCACCTGACGGGCCGTCATTTTGCAGATGGGGGTCTCAATCTCAATGGGGTCCAGGGGGATGTCCCGGGTAACCTCATAACCCATCAGAAGGGAAATTTCCTTTAACAACTGGCGGAAATCCTTGGGTCCCGTCTCCTTGTTACGCATAATGGACAGCTTGTGCTGAACCATAGGATGGTTAATAATATGCAATTGGCTCATATCAGTTTAGGAAAAAGTGTTTTTCGGGGTACAAAGATAGCTAATCTTTCCTGATTACATAAAGACGTTTGTATTTTCTTTCTCGATATCCGGCATCAGTCTCCGTACCGCTTTCTGCTTATAGAAGAAGCGGGCGGCAATGACACGGACGACCGTATACACGGGAATACCCATCAGCAGGCCCAGGGTGCCTCCCATCCTGCCGGCAATGAGCAGGACGATGAAGATCTCCAGCGGCGTGGACTTGATACTGGTGGAGTAGATAAGGGGCTGATACACGAAGTTGTCGATGAGCTGGGCCAGGAGCATTACGCCCAGGACAATGATGGCGAAAGCCCAGATGGGAACACCCAGTCCTATGCCGGCACCGTACTTGAGCACCACGCACAGCAGGACGCCGATGACTTCACCGATGAGCGGTCCCACATAAGGGATGATATTGAGCACGCCGGCAATGAAAGCGATACCCAGGGCATACTGCGGGCCGATGCGGGCAATGAGCCACAGTCCCAGGAAGTCCACCAGTATAACGCCGGCCACCTCGATGACCAGGCCCAGGAAGTAACGGGACAGCAGGTGGACGATTTCACTGAGGGTCTTCTCTACGGATTCCTCTATGTTGTCCGGAACCAGGGCGCTGATAATCTTGCAGAAGAGGTTGTCGTCCTTGATAAAGAAGAAGGAGATGAACACGATGGAGAACACGCCCACCGCAATTCCTGCGGTCACGGAAGCCACCGAACCCAGGAAGCTGGTCACGTTGGTGACGCTCATCACGGAACGGATCTGCTCCAGGAGGGCGGTCACGACGTTAAACTTGGGTCCCAGGCTGGGGAACATACCCCTGATTCCATCATTGATCTGATTGATGATGGAGTTGTAAGGCACGTCCTGCGTATTCATCACAGAGGCTTCCCGCACGATATGCAGCACCACAGGAATGATCTGGGTAACCGTAAAGGACAGGACGCCCAAAATGACGATAATGGTAATGACGGCCAGAAGCGAATCCGGGAGCTGCTTTCCGCGAATCTTGATTTTACGCATCAACTCCATGAGCGGATGTCCCAGGAGGGACATCACAAAGGCGGCCAGAATATATACCAGCACGCTACGGAAGTACCAGCAAGCACCCAGGATAAGGCCCAGGACGGCCACGTTCATAATCCATCCGGCCAGCATTTCTGTATTCTTTTTGCTTTCCATTATTAGAGCGTGTTATTAATTATCCCCGTGAAGATACGAATTTTTCCACAAAACAAAAAAAGCAACCACGAGGGTTGCTTTTTGTTTTGGAGCGGAAAACGAGACTCGAGCCCGCTGACGCGGGCAGGGGCCTTCGGCCCTCGCGAAACCCACGTTACCCCCCGCCGCCTTCGGCGGCTGCCCCCTCGGGGGGCTCCCGGGATCGCTACGTTCTTCGAGGTTTTCCACAAAACAAAAAAAGCAACCACGAGGGTTGCTTTTTGTTTAGAGCGGAAAACGAGACTCGAACTCGCGACCCCGACCTTGGCAAGGTCGTGCTCTACCAACTGAGCTATTTCCGCAAATTTCTAAAGAGCTTCCCGCTGAACGGGACTGCAAAGATACGGCAAAAATCCGAACTTGCAAACTTTTTAGAAACTTTTTTTCAAATTACTTGTCACCGTAAGTAATGGACTGGTGACGGAGCTTGAGAATGCGGCGTACGCTCTCGTCAATGCGGCTTTCGGGGATCTCTCCACGGCGAACGGCATTGAGCACGGCGTCAAATACTTTGGGGTATTCACGCACGCAAAGAAGAATATCTACACCGGCCTTGATGGACATAATGGCGGCATCCTCCACGGGATACTGGCGAAGGATGGCACCCATTTCCATGGCATCGGTCATAATGAGTCCCTGATAGCCCAGTTCTCCGCGGAGCTTCTCCTGGAGAATCATGGGAGACAGCGTGGAGGGAACGTTGGAACCCGTCACGTTGGGCAGGGAGATGTGGGCCGTCATCACAATTTGGGCACCGGCATCGATACCGGCCTTGAAGGGAATCATCTCGCAATTCTTGATCTCGTCCCAAGTCTTGCGGCTCATAGCGTAGCCGAAGTGGGAATCGGCCTGGGTGTCACCGTGGCCGGGGAAATGCTTGAGACAGCCAATCACACCGCTCTTCTGCAGACCCTTGAGGTAAGCCTTTACCATTTCTGCCGCCACCTTGGGCTCGTTGGAGAAAGCGCGGGCACCAATCACCACATTGCGGGGATTGGTGTTTACATCTGCCACAGGGGCGAGGTCGATGTCAAAGCCATAGTGCTTGAGATACTCGCCGATGGCGGTAGAAGCGGCAATGACCTCGTTGGTACGGCCGGAGGCAGCCAGAGAACCCATATTGGCAAACTTGGGAACGCGGAAGTTGGGGTTGTTGGCCAGACGGGCAACAGAGCCGCCTTCCTCGTCAATGCACATCAGGGGTTGGCTGGGAAGAGAACGGAGGTCCTTGATAAACTGGGACAGTTGGGCCTCGTCCTTGATGTTGTGGGCAAAAAGGATAACGCCGCCCGGAGGATAGACACGGGCGGTTTCTCTCATTCTGTCATTTACTTCTTGAAGGTTATAAGACTTCAAGACAGACGGGGAGTCGTAGTAAAAGTCCGTGTCGAGGGCCTCGGGGCGAACGAAAAACATTGCCCCCACCTTCTGCTGAAGCGTCATCTGCTTGAGCTCCTGCTCGATGGCAGAATCGCTGGAGGAGCAACCCGAAGCGATAAGCGCCGCCGCAAATAGAAGGCCGAATGCAACTTTCCTCATAATAGAAGGATTTAACGGGCGGCTTCTGTGCGCGAAGCCGCCCTGAATGAACCTAAAGTTCCCAAGCCAGGGCCGATGCACCCAGGATGGCTGCGTCGGATTCCTTGAGCTGGGAGAACACCAATTTCACCTTGCCTTTCCACAAGGGCAGGACGTTTTCGTCCATGGCCTTCTGGATGGGGCCGATGAGGAACTCCTTGGAGCGGGCCAGACCGCCGAAGAGCACGATGGCTTCCGGAGCGGAGAAGGCGATGAAGTCTGCGAAGCTCTCTCCGAGCATGCGGCCGGTGAAGTCAAAGATCTTGAGGGCGAGTTTGTCGCCTTCCTTAGCGGCCTCATAAACGTCCTTGGACGTAATCTTGTCCAGGGAACGGAGGACGGAAGGTTCGTCGCTCATTTCCAGCCATTCACGGGCAGTACGGGCAACACCGATGGCGCTGGTGTAAGCCTCCAGGCAGCCGGTCTTGCCGCAGTTGCACTGACGGCCATTGTGGCGCACGGCGCAGGTGTGACCCAGCTCGCCGGCGAAACCGTCGTGGCCATAGACCACGTTGCCGTCAATGACGATACCGGAACCGACGCCGGTACCCAGGGTAATCATGATAAAATTCTTCATACCGCGGGCAGCACCATAGGTCATTTCGCCCATGGCGGCGGCGTTGGCATCGTTGGTAAGGGAGACGGGGATTCCGTTCATCTGCTCGCTGAGCATCTTGGCGAAAGGAATGGTCTTGGTGCCACCCCAAACGAGGTTGACGGCGCCCTCGATGGTTCCGGTGTAGTAGTTGCCGTTAGGGGCACCCACACCGATACCGCGGATCTGGCCTTCTGCCTTGGCTTCGGCGATGATGTGATTCAGCGCTTCTGCCAGATCTGCAATAAAGGCGGCTACGTCTGTATGGTTGTCTGAACGGATAACCGTCTGGGAAAGAACGGTACCGCGGGCATCTACGATGCCGCATTTGGTGGTCTGACCACCAATGTCAATTCCAATTACTAAATCTTGTACCATATAGTTGTATTAAGCTTTTTTCACTTTGGAACCAATAGCGGCAAAGTAAAGGATGAAGGCCACGCAGACGGCCAGCAGCCAGTAGCTGGGCATGTAACCCACGGCATCGGCGATAGCGTTCTGGATGAGCGGAACAATGCCGCCACCCACTACCATGGCCATGAAGATACCGGAAGCCTGGTTGGTGGAAGCGCCCAGACCTTCGCAGGCGAGGTCGAAGATGGTGCCCCACATGACGGAGGTGCACAGGCCGCAGAGAACCAGCAAAAGGGCTGCAATGGGAACCTGTACCATACCAAAGCCATCCTGAACACCCTTGAACACGGGCATGGAAACGGTGGAGGAGTTACCCAGGATGATGGCCAGAACAATGAGGATCAGGGCCACGGCAGACACGCAGGTGAGCTGGGAACGGGCGCTGACCTTACCGGAAATCACGGAAGAGGTGAGACGGCCGATGAGCATGAGGAACCAGTAGGTACCAGCTACGAAACCGGCAATGGCAACAGCGGTGGAAGGATCCATACCGGCGCCCTTGACGGGGTCAGAGAGGTAGAAGTTGAGGGTTCCGGGGATACCGACTTCAACACCCACATACACGAAGATGGCAATCACGCCCAGCACAAAGTGCTTGAACTTCATGGGACTTACGGCGTGGGAAGAATCCTTCACGGCCTCGGGGTCCTGGATGTTCACAAACAGGAGCACAATGAAAGCGAAAGCAAACACACCCATGGCCAGGAAGAGCACGGGGTTCACGTCCTGGATGAGGGAGTCCTTGGTAAGGGTACCGATGAGGGATCCCACCAGCATAGGAGTGAGGGTGCCCATCAGGGAGTTGAAGGAGCCGCCAATCTGGATGTACTGGTTGGAACGCTCGCCGCCCATGAGTTTGAGCATGGGGTTCACCACGGTGTTGAGCATGCACATGGAGAAGCCGGCCACGAAAGCGCCAAACAGATATACGAAGAAGTTGGCAGGCAGGCCGAAGGCGGTAGAACCCACACCCACGATACCGGAAAGGAACTGGATGAACACACCCAGGAAGCCAACGGCGATGGCGATGAGAGCGGTCCTCTTATAACCGAACTTGGTGAGCATCTTACCGGCCGGGATACCCATAATGGCATAGGCCAGGAAGTTCATCATGTTACCCATCATACCCCAGAAGTTGGAGCCCTCAATGCCGGGTTGCATCTTCCAGATATTACCGATGGGAGCGGCCAGGTTGGTCACAAACGAGATCATACCGAAGAGGAAGATCATCGCTACGATAGCAATAATGCTGCTATTACCTTTTTTAGACATTGTGTTAGAAGTTTATTGTTAGTTATTGTTATGCTAATATAGTTCTCAAATATAACCATTTTTTTGAAATGGCAGGTATCAATTTTTGAAATAATACAAAAAAAAGCCCGGCCAGGGACTGGTCGGGCTTTAGAAAGTTTAGGTTTCAGATTACTCTGCGGCGGGAGCTTCAGCAGCTTCGGCAGCGGGAGCGGCCTCCACGGCGGGAGCCTCTTCGGCGGCCTCGGCCTTCTTGGCGCGGCTGCGGCGGGTAGTCTTCTTGACCTCCTTCTTGCCGGAAGCAAGGGCGGCCTCGTTGAAGTCTACCAGTTCTACGAGCACCATTTCGGCGGCGTCACCCTGACGGAAACCGGTGTGAAGGATACGGAGGTATCCACCGGGACGCTCGGCCACTTTGGGAGCAATGGTGCGGAAGAGTTCAGCGGTAGCCTCTTTGTCCTTGAGGTAGCTGAAGACCACACGGCGAGAGTGGGTAGTATCTTCTTTGGACTTGGTGATAAGGGGCTCTACGTAAGGCTTCAGGGCCTTGGCCTTGGCCTCGGTAGTGGTGATCCTCTTCTTCAGAATGAGGGAGGATGCCATGTTGGCGAGCAGAGCCTTGCGGTGTCCGCTCTTACGACCAAGATGATTGACTGCTCTATTGTGTCTCATTTTTTAAACGATCTTTTTCTTAGGTTCAATATTGTACTTGGTGACATCCATTCCGAAGGAAAGCTTCATCTTCTCCACCAGGAGATCGATTTCGCTGAGGGACTTACGGCCGAAGTTGCGGAACTTCATCAGTTCGCCACGGCTGTAGGACACGAGGTCTGCGAAGGTGTCGATATCGGCGGCTTTCAGGCAGTTGAAGGCACGTACGGACAGGCCCATGTCGGAAAGCTTGGTGAGAAGGAGATGACGCATTCTCAGGGATTCCTCGTCAAGCTCCTTGCTGTCGGTTTCTACGGAAGACTCGATGGAGATCTTCTTGTCGTCGGTGAAGAGCTTGAAGTGATAGATGAGGATGTTGGCTGCGTCCTGCAGGGCGGCCTCCGGAGAGATGGAACCGTCGGTGACAATCTCCAGGTTGAGCTTCTCATAGTCGGTCTTCTGTTCTACGCGGTAGTTTTCCACGCTCCAGTTGACCTTCTTGATGGGCGTGTAGATGGCGTCCACGGGAATGGTTCCGATGGGCGTCGAAGCATCACGCTCTTCCTCGGCGGGAACGAAGCCGCGACCCTTGGTGATGGTCAGGGAAATGTTGATCTTGACGGAAGGCTCCAGCGAGCAGATGTGCAGCTCGGGATTCAACACCTTGAAAGAAGACAATCCTTTGGAGATGTCCTCAGCGGTAAATTCGCTCTTGCCGCTGATCGTGAGGTTCGCGACCTCGGAGTCCACGGTGTCCACCATGCGGCGGAAACGGACCTGCTTGAGGTTCAGGATGATATCCTGCATTCCCTCGATGACGCCAGGGATGGTCTGGAATTCCTGCTGAACTCCGGAGATCTGGATCTGAGAGATGGCGAAACCTTCCAGGGAGGCGAGGAGGATGCGGCGGAGGGCGTTACCGATGGTTTGTCCGTAGCCAGGCTCAAGGGGTCTGAACTCGAATCTTCCCACGGTCTCGGTGCCTTCGAGCATGATCACCTTGTCCGGTTTCTGAAATGCTAAGATTGCCATAAGATTGGGGTGTTAAATTCTATTACTTGGAGTAGAGGTCGACGATGAGCTGCTCGTTGATGTTCTCAGGAATCTCCTCGCGGGCGGGGACATTCAGGAACTTGCCGCAGAGGTTGGCAGCGTCGAACTCCAGCCAGGAATACTTGGTGGCGTTGGCTACGCTGTTGGTGATAACCTCCAGGCTCTTGGAGCGCTCGCGGACGGCGATCACCTGACCGGGCTTCACCTGGCAGGAAGGAACGTTGCAGACAACGCCATCCAGGGTGATGTGGCGGTGGAGAACCAGCTGACGGGCAGCAGCACGGGAAGGAGCAATACCCAGACGGTACACGAGGTTGTCCAGACGGGCTTCCAGGAGGAGGATGAGGTTTTCACCGGTCTGACCCTTCATACGGGCGGCACGGGCGTAGGTGTTGCGGAACTGACGCTCCAGCACACCGTACATATACTTCACTTTCTGCTTCTCCTTGAGCTGGGTGCCGTACTCTTTCTGCTTCTTGCGCTTAGCAGCGAGGCCGTGCTGTCCGGGAGGGGTATTTCTCTTTTCGAAGGTCTTGTCGGGGCCATAGATGGCTTCGCCGAACTTACGGGCGATGCGGGTGGTAGGACCAGTATATCTTGCCATAGTTCTTCTTCTTTAAAAATTAAACTTTACGGCGGCCCTTAGGACGGCAACCATTGTGCGGCATAGGGGTGACGTCAATGATTTCGGTGACGATAATGCCCGCATTGTTGATGGTACGGATGGCGCTCTCACGACCGGCACCCGGGCCCTTGACATAGCATTTCACCTTACGGAGACCGGCGTCGAAAGCGGTCTTGGACGCATCTTCTGCGGCCATCTGGGCGGCGTACGGGGTGTTCTTCTTGGAACCGCGGAAACCGCACTTACCAGCGGAAGACCAGCTGATCACCTGACCCTGCGCATTGGTGAGGGAAACGATCACGTTGTTGAAAGTGGAAGAGATATGGGCCTGGCCATAAGCTTCTACCTTAACAACTCTTTTCTTGGTAGTTGTAGTTTTCTTTGCCATAACTGATCAGACTTTACTTGGTTGCTTTCTTCTTGTTGGCAACGGTCTTCTTCTTACCCTTGCACGGTGGCGGATACCACGGTAGCAGCCGATATCCATGAGGCGCTTGATGTCCATCTGGACAGAAGAACGGAGTTCACCCTCGATCTTGTACTCGTTGTTGATGAGGGCACGGATAGCGGCGATCTGCTCGTCGTTCCAGTCTCCGACTTTGATAGTAGGGTCGATGCCGCACTTGTCCAGGATGGTCTGGGCGCTGCTGCGGCCGATTCCGAAGATATAGGTGAGACCTATAACTCCGTGTTTGTTGTTCGGTAAATCAACACCGGCTATTCTTGCCATAATTTATCTGTACTTTTATTAGTTACACATTAACCCTGGCGCATCTTGAACTTGGGGTTCTTCTTGCAGATAACGTACAGGCGGCCTTTACGCCGGACAATCTTGCAGTCTTCACTGCGTTTCTTGAATATGGATAAAGTTCATCCTCATCTTACCAGAAATGTTGCAGAGGAGGATGTGACCGTTCTCCAGTTCAACGCGGAACATGGCGTTGGGGAGGGTCTCAATCACAGTACCGTCCTGCTCGATAGCTACTTGTTTGGACATAGTTAAAAAGTCACTTTAAAATTTAATGGAACCATCTTTCTCAATGTAATCGAACGTCGACAATTGTTCGGCCCGGCCTTTACGGACAACAACCGTAAGCTCGTAGTGAGCGGCGTTTTTGTGATCGGCGGTGTGAACTGCCCAACCATTTCTTGCAAGATACACACCTCTGCCGCCTGCACAAATCATCGGCTCAATACAAATGGTCATTCCGTCCACGAGGCGAGCGCCGTGACCCTTTCTCCCGTAGTTGGGAACGCCGGGGTCCTCGTGCATCTCTTTGCCTACACCGTGTCCTTCCAATTCGCGGACAACGGAGAAACCGAATGACTCTGCGTACGACTGCACCGCGTATCCGATATCGCCCGTGCGATTGCCTGCCACAGCAGCCTCAATACCCTTGTACAGGGATGCCTTGGTGACATCCAGGAGCTTCCGGGTTTCGGCATCCACCTCCCCGACCGGGAAGGTGTAAGCCGAATCACCGTTGTAGCCTTCTCCCTCTTCGAGGGGACGGTCGGACGGAAAACCGTGCACGACCACGTCGTTCACGCTCATGCAGAGAGCCGCGGGAAAGCCATCGAAACCTTTGAAGGAAGGAACGGCACCGTGATCACGGATGAAGGTCTCGGCCACCTCGTTCAACTTCGCAGTTGTCACACCGGGGGCGACCAGTTTACCGACCTCTGCCAGCGTCTTGGACACCAGCTCTCCATTGATGCGGAGGAGTTCGATCTCTTCTTCAGTCTTGGGCCTTACCATATCGATTATCGATAGTACATTCAAAAATTACATGCCGGAACGTCCGGTAAGACGGCCGGTCTTCATAAGTCCGTCGTAGTGACGCATCAGCAGGTAGCTCTCAATCTGCTGGAGGGTGTCCAGGATTACGCCCACAAGGATCAGCAGCGAAGTGCCGCCGAAGAAGCTGGCGAACTGGTTGTTCACACCCAGCACATTGGCGAGTGCCGGCATACATGCGATCATAGCCAGGAAGATGGAACCCGGGAGGGTTACTCTGGTCATAATGCTGTCCAGGTATTCAGCGGTCTTCTTACCGGGCTTGACACCGGGGATGAAGCCACCGTTCTTCTTCATATCTTCGGCCATCATGGTGGGGTTCACGGTGACGGCGGTGTAGAAGTAAGTGAAGACGATAACCAGGAGGCCGAAGACGATGTTGTAAGGCACGCTGGTGTAGCTGGAGAAAGCAGCGGCGATACCGCGGGTGCTCTCATAGTTACCGAGCAGCATGGGGAACATCATCAGGGCCTGGGCGAAGATGATGGGCATCACGCCTGCAGCATTGATCTTGAGGGGAATATACTGACGGACACCGCCATACTGCTTGTTGCCGATAACGCGCTTGGCATACTGCACCGGAACTTTGCGGACAGCCTGCACCAGGGCGATGGCAGCAAGGATAACCAGTACCCAGACAACCATTTCCACCACGAACATGATCATACCACCGTTGGGGGAGGCAGAGTCGAACTTCTGCGTGGCCTCGGCTACGAGGGCGTAAGGCAGACGGGCGACAATACCGATCATGATGATGAGGGAAATACCGTTGCCGATACCACGGTCCGTGATTCTCTCACCCAGCCACATGACAAAGATGGAACCTGCCATGAGGATGACGGTGGAGATGAGACGGAACAGGAACGGGCTGGTGTGCATGGAGATGGACTCAGCGGGGATGAAGCTCACCACGTAGGCAGGGCCCTGGATGGCCAGCACCAGGATGGTGAGGTAACGGGTAATCTGGTTCATCTTGCGGCGGCCGCTCTCGCCCTCCATCTGCATCTTGCGGAAGGAAGGGACGAACATACCGAGCAGCTGGACGATAATGGATGCCGAAATGTAAGGCATCACACCCAGAGCGAAGATCGAAGCGTTACCGAAGGCGCCGCCGGAGAACATATTGAGCAGTCCCACGAGGCCTTCCTGGGTGCCAGCAATACCGCTCTTCAGGATCTCAGGGTTGATACCCGGAAGAAGGATAAAGCTGCCCAGACGGTAAACCAGCACAAGCAGGATCGTGTAACCGATCCGCTTGCGCAGTTCTTCGATGTTGTAGATGTTACGAAGGGTCTGGATAAACTTCTTCATATCGATAATTATTCGATAACGATTGCTTTACCACCGGCAGCCTCAATCTTGCTCGTTGCAGAAGCGGAGAAGGCGTTGGCCTTCACCTGGAGGGCGGCAGTGAGTTCACCGTTGCCCAGAACCTTGACCAGTTCGCCCTTGGAAGCGATACCGGCGCCGATCAGGGTGTCCACATCGAACTCCTTGGTGCCGAGCTTCTCGCTCAGGGCCTGGAGGGTAGCGACGTTGACAGCCTTGTAAGCAACGCGGGTAGGGTTCTTGAAGCCGAACTTGGGCAGACGGCGCTGAATGGGCATCTGACCACCTTCGAAACCAACCTTGTGCTCGTAACCGGCACGGGCCTGGGCACCCTTGGTACCACGGGTAGCAGTGCCACCCTTACCGGAACCCTGACCGCGGCCTACGCGCTTGCTGTTATGGGTTGCGCCCTTTGCGGGCAATTACTTCATAAGTTACCAGATGCTGAACTTTCTCCAGCATACCGCGGGTGATGGGAGTATCTTCCACTTCCACGGTCTGGTGCATCCGGCGGATACCGAGAGTCTTGAGGTTAGCGATCTGACGCTTGGTCTCTCCATTCTTGGAGCGAACCTGGGTAATCTTAAGCTTTGCCATAGTCTCTCTCGAATTAACCGTTAAAAACTTTGCTCATAGGGATACCACGGAGACCGGCCACGGTGTAGGCGTCGCGCATCTCGGTCAGGGCCTGAATGGTGGCCTTTACGAGGTTGTGAGGGTTGGAAGAACCCTTACTCTTGGCGAGCACGTTCTGTACACCGGCGCTCTCGAACACGGCACGCATAGCACCACCGGCCTTTACACCGGTACCGGGGGCTGCGGGTTTCATGAACACCTCAGCGCCACCGAAGCGGGCTACCTGCTCGTGAGGGATGGTGGTATTGATCACGGGAACCTTTACGAGGTTCTTCTTGGCGTCCTCCACGCCCTTGGCGATGGCGGCGGTAACTTCATTGGCCTTACCAAGACCATAACCTACGACACCGTTCTCGTCTCCCACCACAACAATGGCGGCGAAGCGGAAGTGACGACCACCCTTGGTGACCTTGGTAACGCGGTTGATGGCTACCAGTCTGTCCTTGAGTTCAAGGTCAGAGGTCTTTACTCTTTTTACGTTTGAATTTGCCATAGTAGTCTTGGAGTTTAGAAGGTGAGGCCGCCTTCACGGGCAGCATCGGCCAAAGATTTAACTCTACCGTGGAAGAGGTAACCTCCGCGGTCGAAAGCGACAGCGTTGATACCGGCGGCGAGGGCGCGCTCGGCGATGGCCTTACCTACGATAGCAGCCGTTTCGATACCGCTCTTGCCCTTGGTCTGGGCGGCGAGGGCCTTGTCGTTGGAGGCGGCGGCCACGAGGGTCTTGCCTTCGAGGTCGTTCACGACCTGGACGTAGATCTGCTTGTTGGAGCGGAACACGACCATGCGAGGACGCTCGGCGGTGCCGTTGACATGCTTGCGGATACGATAGTGAATCCGTCTTCTTCTTTCAATTCTATTCAATGCCATAACTCTTTCCTCCTAATTATTTGGCCGAAGCAGTTTTACCAGCCTTGCGACGGAGCTGCTCGCCCACAAACTTGATACCCTTGCCCTTATACGGCTCAGGACGACGGAAGCTGCGGATCTTAGCGGCCACCTGGCCAATCAGCTGCTTATCAGCGGACTTGAGAATGAGGATAGGGTTCTCACCCTTGCGCACCTGGGGGGTCTCAGCAGTGACCTCAGCGGGGAGCATGATCTGGATGTCGTGGGAATAACCTACGGACATGGTGAGGAGCTGGCCCTGAGCTACCACACGGTAACCCACGCCCACGAACTCCTGCTTGATGGTGAAGCCTTCAGAAACACCCACCACCATGTTGTGGACCAGGGCGCGATACAGGCCGTGCATCGAGCGGAAACGAGGGAGGTCGCTCGGACGGGTGAACTTGATTTCATTTCCCTCGATGGTCACGGTGATATCCGGATCCACCTTCTGGCACATTTCGCCATGAGGGCCTTTCACCTTCACGATGTTGCCGTCCAGGAGCTCTGCCTTGGTACCGGCCGGAAGGACTACAGGTAATTTACCGATTCTTGACATAATGTTGGGTTCGATTAGTAAACATAGCAAATAACCTCACCGCCAACGTTGAGCTCTTTGGCTTCCTTGTCGGTGATGACGCCCTTGGAAGTGGACAGCACAGCGATACCCAGGCCATTGAGGACGCGGGGCATGTTGGCAACGTCTGCATACTTACGAAGACCGGGGGTGCTCACGCGCACAATGCTCTTGATGGCGGCAGCCTTGGTCTCGGGGTGATACTTCAGAGCGATCTTGATGGTGTTGTAAGGGGTACCCTCGACCACTTTGTAGCTGAGGATGTAACCTTTTTCGCACAGAATCTTGGTGATGGCCACCTTCATGTTGGAGGAAGGGATCTCGACCACCTTTTTACCAGCGCTGTAAGCGTTACGGATTCTGGTCAGAAAATCTGCAATAGGATCAGTCATTTTTTTGTCTTTTTGTGGACCGGCGCTTTTTTACGCCCGATATCCGATTGTTAATAATTAATAAGGGACTACCAGCTGGCCTTCTTGACGCCCGGGATCAGGCCCTGGGAGGCCATTTCGCGGAACTGGATACGGCTGAGGCCGAAGTCACGCATATAACCCTTGGGACGACCGGTGAGGGAGCAGCGGTTGTGGAGACGTACGGGGCTAGCGTTCTTAGGGAGCTTGTCCAGAGCGGCGTAATCACCGGCCTCTTTCAGAGCAGCGCGCTTGGCGGCGTACTTAGCAACTAATTTCGCGCGTTTAACTTCGCGAGCTTTCATTGATTCCTTTGCCATGCTACTATCTTAGTTATTGTGTTTCTTGAACGGGAGACCGAAGGCCTTCAGAAGGGCGTGGGCCTCTTCGTCAGTGCGAGCGGTGGTCACGAAAGTAATCTCCACACCGTGGATGCGGGGGTTCTTGTCAATCTCGATTTCAGGGAAGATGATCTGCTCCTTGATACCGAGGGTGTAGTTACCCTGACCGTCCATCTTCTCGGAGATACCGTTGAAGTCGCGGATACGAGGGAGAGCGACACGGATGAGACGCTCGAGGAACTCGTACATACGGACGTCGCGGAGGGTCACCTTGGCACCGATGGGCATACCCTTACGGAGCTTGAAGTTGGAGATATCCTTGCGGGAGTTGGTGATGACAGCCTTCTGACCGGCGATGATGGAGAGCTCTTCAGCAGCCTCTTCCACCAGCTTCTTGTCCTGGGTGGCGTCACCCACACCTTCGTTAAGAGTGATCTTAACCAGCTTGGGGACCTGCATCACGGTGGTGTAGGAGAACTGCTTCACCAGTGCGGGAACAATCTCCTCCTTGTAAACCTTCTTGAGGTCGGGGGTGTATCCGGTAGGAAGCGCCTGGGCTTCTGCGGGTTTTGTTGCTTTCTTTGCCATAATTACTTAATCTCCTCTCCGGTTGTTTTAGCAATGCGGACCTTCTTTCCGTCTACCTCTTTGTGAGCAACCTTGGTGGCTTTGCCATTGGCGTCCACGAGGTTCACGTTGGAGATATGGATTCCGGCTTCCTGTTTTACAATACCGCCCTGAGGGTTCTTGGGGTTGGGTTTGGTGTGCTTGGACACCATGTTCACACCCTCAACGATCACGCGATCTTTCTCGCGTACTACCTCGAGGACCTTTCCGGTCTTGCCCTTGTCGTTACCGGCATTCACATACACGGTATCGCCTTTCTTGATATTGAACTTTTTCATAACTCTCTAATCTTTAAAGGACTTCCGGGGCCAGGGAAACGATTTTCATGTAGTTCTCGCGGAGCTCGCGGGCCACGGGGCCGAAGATACGGGTGCCGCGGAGTTCGCCGGCGCCGTTCAGCAGAACGCATGCATTTTCATCGAAACGGATATAGGAACCGTCCGGACGACGGATTTCCTTCTTGGTGCGGACAACCACAGCCTTGGTAACGGTGCCCTTCTTGACGTCGCCACCGGGGATGGCGCTCTTGACGGTCACGACGATGGTCTCGCCGATGGTTGCATAACGGTGGCGGGTACCACCCAGAACGCGGATGCAGAGAACTTCCTTTGCACCGCTGTTGTCAGCAACCGTTAAACGTGATTCCTGCTGTATCATAATTACTTGACTTTTTCTACGATTTCAACTAATCTCCACTTCTTGGTCTTGCTCAGGGGACGGGTCT
>ONCE01000030.1 GCA_900316245.1 uncultured Bacteroidales bacterium
GCCATAGAGGAAGGTGAAGCAAGCGGGTATGTCGAAGACTTTGACTTCGAGTCCCACTTGGAGGAGTTGAAGGCAAAACGGAGGAACAATGGCTAAGATCAGATTATCCAGAAAGGCTATTGCCGATTTGGACAGCATTTGGGACTATACCGCTCAAACCTGGTCGGAAGAACAGGCGATCATCTATTATCGGCAGATATATGGCGCTATCCAAGGTCTGAACAATTTGCCTGTTTTCCTTGAAAAGAGATATGATGTCATCAAACCGGGGCTCTTTGGATTGAAGGTAGGGCATCACATTATTTTCTACAAAAAAGGCAACAATGGTTCCATTAGCATAGATCGTATTCTCCACGAGAAGATGGATTATCAAAGACACCTTTAATAAATCAGTTACTGTACGATGGCTCTTAAATCTCCCCGTACTGCTATGATAGTTATAGCGGTTCTAGTGGCAGCATGCCGGCAGGTGCAGCCACTTACCTTATATTATGACAGGCCGGCGGCGTTCTTCGAAGAGGCGTTGCCGCTGGGGAACGGCCGGTTGGGCGCCATGGTGTATGGCGGGACGGAGGCCGAACGTATTTCCCTGAACGACATCACGCTGTGGACCGGAGAGCCGGAGCAGGAACAGGACGAAGACCGGACGTCCGTATTAAAGCAGGTGCGGGCGGCACTGGAGGCCGAGGACTATCCCAAGGCCGACCTTTTGCATCGTGGGCTGCAGGGGCATTACAGCCAGAACTATCAGCCTCTGGGTACGCTGTGGCTACATTTCCCGAAAGACAGCATTACAGACTACCGCCGGGAGCTGAACATCTCCAACGCCACGGCGCGGGTATCCTACAAGAGGAACGGGAAGGCGTTCACGGAGGAGTATTTTGTATCGGCGCCGGATTCGGCCATCGTGATCCGGATCACGTCCGAGGCCCCGATTGAAGCGGTCATCGGCCTGGACAGCCAGTTGCCGCATGAGGTCACTGCCCAATTCGGTATTCTCCGCAGCAGGGGTTACGCCGCCTACTGCTCCTATCCCAATTACGTGGATGTGCCGGAGCATTTCCTCTATGACCCGGATCGGGGCATTCACTTCCTCACCGAAGTGTGTTGCCCGCAGGCTGTGGCCGAAGACGGGAAGTTGCATATAAGCGGAGTAACGGAAACGGTACTGGTGGTGAGGAACCGGACCGACGAAGCCGACTATGGGGAGATAAGCTTCAACTGGAAAGAGCTGAAAAAACGGCACAAAAAGGACTACAAGGCCTATTTTGACCGCGTAGAGCTATACCTGGGAGCTACTCCCGACAGCATCAAAGCCCTTCCCACGGACGTGCAGCTGAAGCGCTACGCCGCCGGAGAAGCCAACCCCGAACTGGAGGCTCTGTACTTCCAATATGGCCGATATCTGCTCATTGCATCCTCCCGCACGGAAGGCGTTCCGGCCAACCTGCAGGGCTTGTGGAACGAGAGCATAGAGCCGCCTTGGAGCAGCAATTACACTACCAACATCAACCTGGAGGAAAACTACTGGCCGGCCGAAGTGACGGCCCTGCCGGAAATGCACGAATCCCTGCTGGGGTTCCTGCACCGCACGGCCGCCAACGGGGCCAAAACCGCCCGGGACTACTACGGGGCCGATGGCTGGTGCCTGGGCCACAACAGCGACATCTGGGCGATGACCTGCCCGGTGGGCCTGGGCAGCGGAGACCCTTCCTGGGCCAACTGGAACCTGGGCGGAGCCTGGCTGGCCACGCACATCTGGGAGCACTGGCTGTTCACGCGCAACCGGGCCGATTTACAACGCGACTACCCCGTGCTGAAAGGTGCCGCCGAATTCTGCATGAGCATCCTGGTGGAAAAGGGCGGAGAGCTCATCACTTCGCCGGCCACCTCACCGGAAAACCTGTACGTAACCCCGGACGGTTATACGGGTGCCACCGCCTATGGCACCACGGCCGATCTGGCAATTATCCGCGAATGCCTGCAGGATGCGCTGGAGGCCGCCAAAGAGATGGGAGACAAGGAGTTTGCCACCAGCATAGAGACTGTGCTGCCTAGACTGAGAGGCTATCATATCAGCGCCAAAGGAACGCTGCAGGAGTGGTACCACGACTGGGCCGACCAGGACCCGCAACATCGGCATCAGTCTCACCTGATTGGCGTATACCCCGGTCATCAAATCCAAGCCGGAAGCCCGGAAGCCGAAGCGGCGCACAAGACGCTGGAGGAGCGTGGCTTTGAGACCACCGGCTGGAGCTGCGGCTGGCGGGTGAACCTGTATGCCCGGCTGGGAGACGGCGAGAATGCCTACCGGATGTATCGGCGCCTGCTGCGCTATGTGAGTCCGGACGGCTACATCGGCCCCGATGCCCAGCGCGGCGGCGGCACCTACCCCAACCTGCTGGACGCGCATTCGCCCTTCCAGATTGACGGCAACTTCGGCGGCTGCGCAGGCGTAGCCGAAATGCTGCTCCAAAGCATGCCGGAGGGCATCACACCCCTTCCCGCCCTGCCATCGGCCTGGCCGGAAGGCTACGTGAAAGGCCTCCGCACCCGCACGGGAGAAACCGTGGACCTGGCATGGAAAGACGGTAAAGTAACTCGCCTGGAGAAGCGGAAGAAGTGACGCTTAAGAGGTTGGCAACAGTTTTGCCTTGAGCCGCTGGCGTGCTTTGGTAACGGAGGCAGGGGAGATTCCCAGCAGGATGGCCTGCTCCGATACGGAGAACTGCAGGTGCGAGAGAATATAGGTGCGGATATCGCCCTTTGTCAGATCGTGATGCGTTTCCCGGAGAGATTCGGGACTGAAGTCTGATGAATTTCGGAGCATCCGTTCCAATTCGGCCCATTCTTCATCCTGAATGTAGCGGGGCTTGGCACGAAGCCCCTGGAGCAGATGATTCTGCCCCACGAGCGCCTGCATTATCACATAGGAATCCAGTTCACCGGCAGGCCCCTCTCCGGCGTTAGGGACGAATCCTTCCCGTGCATCGTTTCCGGCGTGGATGACCATCAGGAAGGCCCTGACATTCTTACCCAGGATTTCACTCACCTGCGGGATGGTTAACTGGCTCCCGCCGCAGGTGCAGGTTGAGGCAAGCCCCAGTGCCACCAGAACGAGTTGATAATAAATCATTTCAGCCTCGTCCACTTGCAGGCCGAAGGTCTCTGAGATGGCCGAAAGGCTCTCCGTCTTAAAGCCGACATAGGCATCGATGTACTCTTTATAAGAAGTGGGCGGCATCTTCGATTCCATAATCATGGAGAACAGCTGCGGCTCGTCCATGGCGAACCAGATAAGGGCTATCCCGAAGCCCTTGAACGGAGGGTTGAGGGCAAAGCCTTCTCCTACGCGCTTCCTGTACAGTTCCCTCGCTTCCTCCCGGACGGCATCACGGACACCCTGGATGGATCCGAAAGAAGAGAAGATGGCACTGGCGCCGCAGCCAAGGCGGGCGCAGAGGTTTCTGGCCGTCAGGAGCGAGGGCCCTCCGGAGCGCACCAAATCAAGGGCTGCGGAAAGGATTCTTTCTTTTGTTACAGTAACCGGTCTTGCCATAATTGTGTTCCGAAACAGTTCGGTGCAAAGATAGAAAACACAGTAGTATTGTCCAAGGATTGCCAGATGTAAAAGGCTGGATTGTCCACATATTTGTCCATATCGTTTTTTATTTCGGAACACCGGATACACTAACTTTGCAAGTGAAAAAATATGGACAAACGATGAAACGACTGATTGTACTGTTAACGATTGCTGCAATAGCGCTTCCTTGCCTGGCAAAGGACGATTGGAAGGGAAAAGTAATTGATGAAAAAGGCGAGCCTGTAGCATACGCCAACGTGGCCATCCTCTCTCCGGCCGATTCTACGGTCTTGTGCGGTGTCGTCACGCAGGAGGACGGCACCTTCAATATAGTGACCAGTGAGACTGGCGGCATCATGATGGTGGCCATGCTGGGCTACAAGACGGTTTACCTTGCGCCAGTTGACGGCGCGGTGATTACCCTGGCCGATGATACACAGATGATTCAGGGTGCCACCGTCCAGGCCGTCATGCCCAAGACCAAGCTCACGGGAGAAGGCCTCCAGACCAACGTCCGGGGATCCGTCTTGGAGAATGCAGGATCGGCCAATGACGTGCTCTCCAAGACGCCGGGTATTCTCAAGGGTCAGAACGGACTGGAGGTCATTGGTAAGGGCTCGCCGATGGTGTATATCAACGGACGCCGCGTAAGTGACGCATCGGAGCTGGACCGCCTGCAAAGTAACGAAATCCAGAGCGTGGAGGTCATCACCAACCCCGGCGCCCAGTACGATGCAACGGTGCGGGCTGTAGTGCGCATCAAGACCATAAAACGCCAGGGAGATGGCTTCGGCTTTAATCTGAATGCATCGGACGCCCAGTCACTGCGTTGGGCCAAGGGCAACGACCCCTTCGGCGCCATCAATGTGAACTACCGCACGGGCGGTCTGGACTTCTTTGGCGGGATCAACTATGCCCGCAACACTTCCCGGCAGGAAAGTAATTTGGAGAAGCAGACCTTCGGCATAAAGGCCGATGGCTCCGACTGGCTCTTTGAGAACAAAAGTACGCTCCTGAACGAATACATCGGCAGCACCATCTATGGCAATGCCGGAGTGAACTGGCAGATGGCCGATAACCATTTCCTTGGAGGCAAGGTAGAGTGGGGCCGTCACCTGACCTACAACGTCCGTACGGAAGTGAACGACAACGTCTTTGAAAACGGGACGTTGACAGACAAGTTGAATACGGTGTCGGAGGACATAATAGGGGACAGGATCCCGTATAATCTTGGCGCCAATATCTACTACAACGGCGTTGTGGGAGGAAAACTGGGGATTGACGTGAACCTGGACTACTATGGTACGGACGACAGTTCAAAATCGGCCTCTGAGGAAACCAGCGAAATGACGCACAATGCCGCCATCCAAAGCGGGAGCACCAATGCCGGACGCATGTATGCCGCCAAGGCTGTGCTCTCATATCCCATCTGGAAGGGCCAGCTTCAGGCCGGAACGGAGGAGACCTTCTCCCGCCGCACGGACAATTACTCAATTGCGGGAATAACCATACCTGCGTCAGAGGCATCGGTGAAGGAAGACAACATTGCCGGTTTTGCTTCCTACGGCTGCTACATCCCCGCTGTGGGGCAGTTCAGCGCCGGAGTGCGTTATGAATACGTCCATTACGCCTATGAGGATGCAATAACGCCTGCAAACAACATCACAAGGGACTACGGTAACTGGTTCCCCAACGTTTCCTATGCGGGGGTTATCGGCCAGAATACTCAGAATCCTGTCCAGGTGATGCTGAATTACAGCACCAAAACCAGCCGGCCTCATTATGGAAATCTGTCCAGTGCAATACGCTATAACAGCCGATATATCTGGCAGAGCGGCAATGCTCAGTTGCAGCCGGAGCTGTCCCATAACATCGGCCTTACCGCCGTATGGAAATGGGTGACGTTTATGGCCAACTACACCCGTACCGACGACGCCATTGTAACCTGGTCTTCGCCTTACGGCGACGAAGGTGTGGTGCTGGTAAAGCCCCGTAACATTGAAACGCCTTTCCGCATGATGTCCGCCTACGTGAACCTGACCCCTACAGTGGGCCCCTGGAATATCAATTATACATTGGGTATCCTGCCTCAGTGGTTCACGATAAATGCCCCGGATCCGCGTGAAGCATCCGGCATACGAGTGACTACGTTCAACAACAAGCCCATCTTCTTTGCCCAGCTTTTCAATACCTTCACCGTGAAGGGAGGATGGCAGTTTGAACTGGGAGGCGTGTTTATGAGTCCCGGCTATTCCCGGAACCTGTATATGACCAACTGGTTCGTTAACCTCACGGCTGCCGTGCAGAAAACGCTGCTCCGTGACGGTTCGCTTGTTTTGCGCCTGGAAGGAGAGGACCTTACGTGCAATGCATTTTTCAGCCCCTATTCCGACTTCGGCAGCCATACCATCATGCAGACCAACCTGCTGGATACGCAGAAAGTTAAACTCTCTATCCGTTACAGCTTCAACACCGCCCAGAGCAAGTATCGCGGCACCGGCGCCGGCGCTGACAGCAAGGCCAGAATGTAATGTACTTTTATTATGAAGACATTGGTTTTAAATACATTAGGTAAAGAAGCCCTTGATCAGGTAAATGCTCTGATTAAAGACAAAGAAGTGGAGGTTGTCGATACTTCAGACATGAAGATCGCACATTGCATGGGTTGTAACCAGTGCTGGCTGAAGACTCCGGGCATTTGCGCCATCAAAGACGATTATGAAATAATCATAAAAAAACTGGTAGAGACAGAAAACCTTTGGATCGTCTCCGATACACGTTTGGGTTTCTTGGACTACAAAGGCAAACGGGTGATGGATCGCATTATGCCCATGCTTAATATGACTATCGGTTTTCGAGACGGCTGGATGCGCCATAAGCTACGTTACCACGCATTGAATATCGGATTGCTGTACAAAGGTGCTGCCGACCAGGCAATGATGGAGGACTGGTGCAAGCGTACGGCTGCGAATATTGGCGGACAATCGTTGGGCGCGATAGCCCTGGATCCCCAATCTGCCATTTCGAGCGAAGCCAGGAAATCTCCTGTTATGCCCGGCCCGATCAAGCATCTCATTATCATCAATGGCAGCCCACGTGTGGCGAAGTTCAGCAACACGGACAAAATAATCCATTCATTCGTCAAAGGGCTGGAAGAAACTGGCATCACCTGGGAACTCCACAATCTTTCTTACCCACGAACATATCCTTATAGCCTTTCCGCTCTATGTTGAATGCATACCCAGTATGATGTTGGAATTCCTTGGAACGCTGCCATCAGAGCGTAAGCAGCCTGCCCAGTTGTCTTTCCTTCTTCACGGAGGCATGGACGAAGGCAACGAGTTCCGCCTGGCGGAGCGCTTCCTCCAGAAGCTTCCCGCCCAGCTGGGCTGCAGCTACGGAGGAACGCTTATCAAGGGCGGCAGCTTCCGTATCCGCACCACTACGGACGAAGAGCGGGCCAAGATGGTAGCCCCGTGGCCCCCCATGGGCAAGTTGTTTGCCCAAAAAGGTACTTTCCTTACTCCGGAGGCCGAACGCTTTATTGGCCCGGAGCAATACCCATGGATCCTTCGCAAGCTGGTAAGCCTGCTGTTTTTGAAGAAAGTGAACGGAGAATTTGATAACTTTGCAAAAGGCTGGGGT
>ONCE01000024.1 GCA_900316245.1 uncultured Bacteroidales bacterium
CAGCCCCAGCCTGGGTTATGCCCGTCGTATGACCGTTTACACTCCTTATGGCTATGAGGAGAACAAGAAGGCCAAGTATCCCGTGCTCTATCTCCTCCACGGCGGTGGCGGTGATGAGGAAGCCTGGAGCTCCATGGGCCGTGCCGCCCAGATCCTGGACAACCTCATCGAGAAGGGTCTTGCCAAGCCTATGATCGTTGTGATGCCCAACGGTAACCCCAACCAGAAGGCTGCCAACACCCTGGGTATCGCTCCCGAACCCATGGACCGTCAGGATCCCAAGTGGCAGAACGCCTATGTAACCTCCCTGGTGAAGGAAATCGTTCCTTTCATTGACAAGGAGTACCGTACCATCGCCAAGGCCGACGGCCGCGCCATTGCCGGTCTGTCCATGGGCGGCGGTCATACCACCAGCGCCACCATCCTCTTCCCTGGCGTGTTCAACTACATCTGCCCCCTGAGCTGCGGTATCCGTGAGAGCGACCACCTGGACCAGGATCTCCTGGGCATCAAGAAGGCCGGCTACAAGCTGTACTGGATTGGTGTAGGTAAGGAAGACACCATGGCCTACCAGGGCTCCCTCATCCTGGACAAGCACCTCACCGACCTGGGCATGCCTCACACCCTCTACGTGAGCGAAGACGCCCACGTCTGGAAGAACTGGCGCCTGTACCTGAACACCTTCGCCCAGCTGCTGTTCAAGTAGGGAAGCGATCAATGCAATAAAAAACCGGACCCTCAGGGGCCCGGTTTTTTTGCGTCATAGCCGGCTGAGACCGGCTATCTCTTACTTGAAAATCAGCGGAACAAATTCGCTCAGGTAGATTCTCCAGTTCTTCCAGATGTGACCGCCGTCGGTTTCCATATATTTGTAAGGATAGCCGGCTGCATTGAGTTTCTCGCGGAACTCGTTGTTGGACTGAATGAGGAAGTCCGTCTTGCCAATACCGATCCAAAGCAGAGCGGGCTTCTTGGAGAAGTAGGTGGCCAGCTTGGCATCGAAGTTCTGGTAAATCTCGGGGTGACCGCTGGCAGCCTGCTCGGAACCCGTGCCGATGGCGGCGGAGAACATACCGGAGTAATTGAACATATCCGGGTTGTTGAGGGTGATGTACAGCGTGTGGAAACCGCCCATCGAGAGACCGCAGATGGCGCGGCCCTGCTTCTTGGCAATGGTGCGGTAGCGGCTGTCGATGAACTTCACCACCTCCGGGAAAGCAGACTCAAAGGTGCCTTCCATGGTCTTGGGCAGGCTCATCGTGGGATTCACATAGCCGTCGGCATTCTCCAGCGGAGCGGCCTCGCAGGCGATGTTACCGTTGGTGAAAACAACGATCATGGGCTTGGCCTCGCCGCGGGCGATGAGGTTATCGAGGATCTGGGTGGCGCGGCCCTGGGTGACCCAGGCGTCTTCGTCACCGCCAATGCCGTGGAGCACGTACAGCACGGGATACTTGGCTTTGGAGGTCTCGTAACCGGCCGGAGTGTAAACGGTCAGACGACGGTCGAAGCCGGCGGTCTTGGAAGGATACCAGACCTTGGAAACAGTGCCGTGGGGAACCTTGTGGATGGCGTAGAGGTCGCTGCGCTCACCGGGAGCGGGGACCAGGAGTACGCTGGTGAGGGAAGCCACGTCGCGGTTGACCCACATGTTGTGGGGGTCAATCTGGCTTACGCCGTCTACACGGAAGGTGTAGTTGTACATGTCGGGAGCCACTACAAAGTCGGTGGTGTATTCCCACACGCCGCCTTTGCCTTCTTTGAGAACACCCACGCCGGGAGCATCGTAAACCATTTTGTTACCGCCAAACTCCACTTCCATCTTCTGGGTGGGAAGGAAATCGCCGGTCACTTCTACCTTGATGGCCTTGGGGGCCTGGAAACGGAAGGTAACGGTACCGTCAGGGTTGATGACGGGAGACTCCACGGAGGGGCCGCCAAACAGAGCCTGCTGGGCATTGGCGGAAAGACCGATGGCCAGGGCTGCAATTGCTACAAAGATTTTTTTCATATTGGAATGAATTGGTTATGTCTTATGTACAAATTTACTGATTCCGAGGCGCATGGTCAAGCGCGGGCACGCGATTTGAACGCAAGTAAAAAGATTTGTACATTTATCTGTGTATCTTTGTGAAAACTAATCAACCGGATATGAAAAAGACTCTCTTCATCGGCCTCTTTGCCCTTATGGGCCTTTGCGCCAATCTGCGTGCTCAGGATATCCCCGGAGGCCTCCCCGCCAGTGTATTTTACCTGATGCCCGAAATGGGTAAAGGCACCCTCCTTTTCAGTGACAAGTCTCCTATCCCCGGAACATATAACATCTGTGCCATAGACAACACGGTCCGCTTCAAGGACAAGCACGGTATGGAAATGGTTCTGGACAACACGGAAGGTTTGGTGGAGGTTATTATTGATAATGTGCCTTTCCTTTTCCGGTACGGCGTTTTCTACCGTCTGGACCCTCTTTCCAGCGAAGTGCTCCTGGCCACTTTGAGGGAGGTTACTCTCTTAACGGATACCAAAATTGCCTCTTACGGCATGGAAAGCAACACCACGGCCGTCCAGTCCTACGAGTCCATGGGTATGGAAGGACGAATCTTGCATTTCAGCGAACTCCAGAACATCCCTTATCGTATGAAAGAGACATCGGCCCTTTACCGAAAAGGGGCCATGCTTCCCTTAACCAAGAAGAATTTCATCAAGTGCTTCCCCGACAAGAAGGCCGAGATTGAAGCCTGGTTCGACCAGAATAAGAAGATGGACCCCAGCGACCGGAAAGCCATCATCGAGCTCTGCGAGCAGTGGGGGAAGTAAACCGGTAGGTAATGTCCAGCATAAAATAGCGTCCGTAGACCGGCGTCCAGATACGCGTCCTTCTGGATGCGGTAATCACTTCGTTGTACAGGGAACCGCTCTGGAGTAGGTCCACACCGGTGACGGCCACCTTCAATTGCTTGTCTCTGAGCAGTTTGACGCCCAGGGAAAGATAAAGCCGGTGCGCATCGTGGGACATCTCCTTGTCCAACAAGTCTCTGTACCGGTCCCAAAGATAATCTCCCACGATGAAGAAACGCTTCAGGACATCTGCATGGACTTGGGCTCCCAATGTGCTCCGAAGGGAACGGACATCCATCGAGTGGGCATCGTTCCAGCCCCTGACATAAGTCACAGTGCTGTTCAGGCCCACCTTTACATTCCTGGTAAAGGGGAAGAAGGACGTACTGGCCATCAGGGAAGGAGTCAGGTCTGTAGACCGCACGAGGGCTTCGCCGGAGAAATGCGGCAGATCCCGGAACTGTAGGGAGGCCCCTACACGCGTGGAAAAGCCCCAAGGACCGCCCCACTGGCTCATCAGAGCAATATCTCCGGAGGAATTCCACGCGTATTTGGCATTGAAGGGCTCCGTCAGTGTGGTTCCGGCCTTCGCATGGTAGTTGTCAAACTCTACAAGGACCGAGTCTTTCTGGAACAGGGTCATCTTTCGCACGATGGGATTCACTTCATACTGCGCCCGCAGGTTCCAGGTCAAGAAATGCCTGGAGGCCGGGCTGCCGGTGCGTTTTCCCAAAGTCAGGCTGTAGGCGAGGGACTGTTTCAGATCCGGATTGCCGGCTATGAGCGAGAAGGGATTGGTATCATCTACTCTGTGGCGGAGTTCCTCCACGGAAGGCGTATGGGCCGTAGTGCTGAAATTCAGGCTATAGTTCCGGTAGTCCAGGGACAGGCCGGGCCGAAGCCGGAAGTAAGCGCCGTTCTTCTTATGGTCATAGGGGAACCTTTCCTTATCCACGACGTTTTCAAACTCGGTGGCCAAAGTGGCGCGGAGGTTGAAGGTTCCCTTCTCGCCGGTACGGGAATGACTGTACGACAGGTTCAGGGAATTGAGCAGGTGAGTAAAGGTAAAGTCAAAGGTGTTGGCCAGGTTGGGGAAGCGCACTATCTGTTGATAAAGGTCCCAGGCTTGCTGCTCCTTGACCTGATCTGCATAAGAAATGGTATAATCTGCATTCAATGAATGCGTACGGGCTACCTGGGGACGGGCCGGGTCCGTATTTTTTATGTCCAGGATTTTTTGGGCTATACGGGCCGAATACTGCTGCGATAGTCCTTTTCCGTCTTTGGTTAGCCAGCGGTTGCGGATGGAAGTGGCGACGGTATCCAGGTCCCAGGCATCCAGACGGTTCTTCCCCAGCGTCATTTCCAGATTCAAGGTGGGCAGTTTCCTGTTGCCGGCGTTCGCAAAACCCAGTTCCACGGCCTCTTGCAGATTCCAGGACCGGTTCAGGGAATACAGTTCCTGCGTACGCTTTAACTTGGGGATGTTGTCAATATCCAATTCGGTGAGCGTCAGGTTGTCTCGCATGTCATAGGAAATGCGGAGGTCCTGGTTCCAGGTGGCCCGGATATGCCTGCCCCGGCGATAGGCAAAAGAGCTCTTGATGTTGTGGGTGCGCACGTGGCTGATCTCAAGGTCCTGTTCATCAAATGCCATCTGAGGCAGAAACAGGGTCTTGAAGAGTTCGCTCTGTGTGCGGGTACGGGTGTTGCCTCTCTCGTGACCGAATGAATAGGAAAGCTGAAGCGCATTGCCGGAAATAGGGTTGTCCCAATAGCGGTTGTAACCAACCAGCACATCGATGTTCTCTCCAAGCGAAGTAAGCGGCTCCGGGGTTAGGGAAACCAGGCTGGAATGGATGCCAAGATCGCTGGCCACCACATCGGCCGAAACCTGCTGCAGTTCCGTGAAATAATGCATATTGGCTCCTATAAGGTAGCGGAACGGGCGCTTCCCGGTCTCGTCGGGGAGTTCGTCCATTCCTGCCATCGCGTGGGCTTGCACGTCTATCACACGGTCAATCGGGTCCCGGGTTTCAATATTGACATTCACATTGGGCTGGCCGGACGGAAGGACGCTTATGGTTACCACCTCCCGGGCTTTCAGATAATTCAGGGCCGATAGGGGATTGAGGCCGAAAACCAATTTCCCATTCACATAGACAAGCTTCACCGGCTTTCCGGAAACGGTAATCTGGTCCTCCCCGATTTCCACGCCGGGAAGCTGCACAAACAGGTCTATCGCGTAATCTCCATCTCGCACGATGACATCACTGGCGTGAAATACCACCGTATCCGCAGCCGTATTCTGCGCCATACCGTGGAAGCACACCAGCAACAGGCCGATGATAAAAGAAATCCGTAACTTCCCAATCATATGGCAAGTTACGGATTCTTTAGGAATTTTCAAAAAATTAGAATTGGGCAATCATCCAACTCATCGGGGAGCCTTCGGAATAATCGTCCAGGAGGGGGACCCAGGAGAAGTGGGCCATGACGGGGGAGACACCCCATTTGACCAGGTCCTCGTCGGAGTAGATGAGGACTTTGTCGTCCTGGGCGCCCAGGCGCTTGCGGGCTTCGCTGTAAGCGTAGGTGCTGGCCACCTTGCAGGTGCGGTCGGAAGCGGCGTGCACAAAGTACATGGGAAGCTTCACAAAGGCTTCTACGTCCATAGGCTCCAGGACCATATCGGCCCCGTTCCATTTATACACGCAGGTGCTTTTCCAGACCTTCTCCACATCGTCCGTGAACTGGCCGGGATACTTCTCCTCCACCTGGTGGATGGGGACGATGGGATCCATGGCGCAGCAGGGAATGGCGGCCTTGAAGCGGTCTGCAAATTGCATCATGAAGCGCATGGTGCAGCCACCGCCACTGGAGGCGCCGGCGCAGAAGAGGCGGTCTCCGTCTACCTTGCCATCGGCAATGAGGGTGTCGATGAAGGCCATCTGGAGGGCGTTGTTGCGGTCGATGAGTTCAATCTTCTCGGGGAAGAGGGAGGCGCTGTAGGAGTAGTTGGGGTTGGCCAGGGCAAAGACCAGGGCGGCGCAGGGAACGCCTTCCTTGGCCAGGGACACCAGGCAGCGGTTGGCTGTGGCCACCGTCATCATATCCTTGTCGTACTCGCCGCCGCCGATCTGCCAGACCAGCAGGGGCACGTTCTCAATGACCTTTCCGTTGGCGTCCTTGGGCAGGTGCAACATATACTCGCGGGTGAGGCCTCCAAAGGAGAACTCTCCGTGGATGCACTCGTCCAGGACGGCGATATGCTCGGCCGATACTTTGTCTGGCGTTACATTGAGGGCCGAATCCAGGGCGCACTGGAGCTTCCAGGGCAGGCGCTTGAAGAAGCCTTCCATCTTTCCGTTCTTGCCAAAAGGCTTGGCTTCAATCCGGAGGACGTTGCCCTTACGGGAAACCACAATGCCGTCGTCTTCGTAGGCCTCGGGGGACTTGCCGGTAGCGGCGTCCACAAAGGCACCGGAGGTATTGTTGATCAGGTCAAAATCGGCCGCAGTAAGGCCTTTGATGGAGCGAGGGTTGGCTACGGTAATCTCGATGGCGTCTACCAACATGCCGTAGTCTCCCACTTCTGTGCAGATTTCTACCTTCTCCACTTGGGCGGAAGGCCTGGGGCCGCATGCTGCAGCGAGCATGACGGCCCCAATGACCATAACTTTCTTCATATTAGATGGTGACTTCGGCGGTTTCGCGGATGTCGTCGGAAGCAGAGCCCAGCAGGAGCTGGAGCTTGCCGTGCTCAAGATCCCAGGCATTCGTGGCCTCGTTCCAGTAGCGGAGGTCCTTCATAGGGATTTCGAGGGTTACCACCTTGGTCTCGCCGGGCTGGAGGCTTACGCGCTGGAAAGCCTTGAGTTCCTTGGTGGGCCACTCAACCTTGGAGTCAACGCGGGTCACATAGAGCTGGACCACCTCGTCGGCGGCCATCTGGCCCTCGTTCTCGAGCTTGAAGCTAACCTTGACGGCGTCCTTGCCGGCAACGGCCTTGAGGTCATCATACTCAAAGTCCACATAGCTGAGACCGTGGCCGAAGGCATACATCGGCTTCACGTTCTTGGTGTCGAACCAGCGGTAGCCAACGTAGAATTCCTCGGTGTAGCGGGCCTCGGGCTTGGGCATGGAGTCAATGAGCTTCTGGCGCTCTTCGCGGCTCATCTTCATCACGTCGGGACGGTACATCAGGGAGAAGAGGTCACCGCCGGCGTTCTTGTCGGGGAAGTTACCCATGGCGTAAGCGGGGGAGTCTTCCAGCTTAGCCGGGAAGGTGAAAGGAAGCTTTCCGGAAGGAGCGATGTCACCGAAGAGAACCTCGGCCAGGGCGGTGCCGCCCTCGGTACCGTTCCACCAGCCCTGAACGATGGCAGGGGAAACGGGCTCCAGTTCGCGGAGGTCGGTGGGACCACCGGAGATGAGCACGGTCACGAGGTTGGGGTTCACAGCCTTGAGGGCCTTCACAAGCTCGTTCTGGCCGCAGGGGAGGTCGATGTTCTGACGGTCGGAGCCTTCGGTCTCGATGCTCTTGTTGGTACCGCCGAAGAAGATTACGACGTCGGCATTGGCAGCAGCCTCACAAGCCTCGGCTACCAGGAAAGGATCGGCGGGCTCGTTGATGGCAGCGGCCTCCAGCGGGTTGGGAATGGCGGGAGCGGGTCCCCAGCGGCGGCCCGGGAAGTTCTTGTAACCAGGGGCGTAGTTTACCTCGATGCCTTCCTTGGCGGCGCGGGCCTCGATACCCTGCAGAGGGGTAATCTCGTAGAGGGCCTTGACACCGGCACCCATACCGCCGCTCTGGGTCTTGAGAACGGCGTTCTGGCCAACGACGGCGATGGACTTGATGCCTTTCTTAAGGGGAAGGACGCTGTCTTCGTTCTTGAGGAGGACGATGCTCTTTTCGGCCACTTCCTTGGCAATCTGCTGGCTCTCGGGCTGGGAGGTCATCACGGTGTTGGCTACATCGGCCGGAACGGGCTCGATGGCAAAGCGGACACGCAGGATCTGACGGACCTTCTCGTCTACCATTTCTTCGGTGAGCTTGCCGGCCTTGATGGAATCAATGACGGGCTGGCCCAGGTAGTTGGAACCGGTCATCTGGACGTTGAGGCCGTGCAGCATGGCACCCATGGTGCTGTGCGTGCCACCCCAGTCGGAGACGGTGAAGCCCTTGAAGCCCCACTCGCCGCGGAGAATCTCGTTGAGGAGATGCTCGTTCTCGGAGCAGTAGTCGCCGTTTACCTTGTTGTAAGCGGGCATCACGCTCATGGCACCGCCTTCGATGATGGCGCGCTCGAAGGGCTTGAGGTAGATCTCACGGAGGGTACGCTCGCTCAGGATGGCGTTCACGCTACCGCGGTTGGTCTCCTGGTTGTTAACGGCAAAGTGCTTGATACATACGGCAGTACCTTCGTCCTGTACGCCCTTGGTGTATTCCAGGGCCAGGGCGGCGGAGAGGATGGGATCCTCGGAGAGGTACTCGTAGGTACGGCCACCCACAGGCAGGCGCTGGATGTTCACAGCAGGGCCCAGGATGACGTCCTTGCCACGGAGGCGGGCTTCCTTGCCCATTCCGGTACCGTACTTGTAAGCGAGTTCTTCACTCCAGGTAGCGGCCAGGGCGCTTCCGGTAGGGAAGTAGGTGGCGCTGTCCAGCGTCCAGCCGGCGCTCTGGAATCCGTTGGGAACACCTTCCTCACGGATGCCGAAAGGACCGTCGGCGTAGTTCATGTCGGCAATGCCCAGGCGTTCCACGCCGGCAGAAGACATATTGGTCTTGCTGTGCAGCATGTTCACCTTTTCTTCCAGGGTCATCTGGGCAATGATCTCATTGATTTTCTTGTCGTTGACGGTGAGTTTGTCCTGGGGGGACTGGGCACCGCCGCAAGCTACCGCCAGGACGGCGGCAGAGGTCAGGATTAGCAGTGATTTTTTCATATTAAAAAAGTGTTGATTATTTACTTAAAGAGGGTGGGAGCGAGGGCCTGGAGGTCTGCGCGCCAGGTGGCCCAGCTGTGGCCTTCCTGTGCATTCTCCATATACTCGTACTTGAGACCGTCCTTGTCCAGCTGGGCACGGGTGTTCTTGCAGTTGTTGTAAGCTATGTCGGCGGGACCGCCCTGGGTGAAGACCAGCTTCTTGAAGGCGTTGAGCTTGGAGAGGTTCTTCTTGATGCCCAGGCGGGCGCTTTCGGCTGCGGGATCCTGACCGGGCATAAAGGAGGAACTGAGCACCCAGGCATAGTCAAACAGTTCGGGATGGGTGAAAGCCACTTCCATGGTTTCCATACCGCCCATCGACAGGCCGGCTACAGCGCGGTGGCCCTTGTCCGTGAGGACGTTATAGTTGGCTTCGATGAAGGGAATGATGGAGGTGACCATATCCTGGGCAAACGGGGGTACCTCGTTGGGAACGCCGGTGATGGTGCCGTTGGGCATCACAACCACCATCGGGACCATCTTGCCTTCGGCCAGGAGATTGTCCAGGATCCAGCCGGCGGCACCTACTCCGGGCCAGGAGGCGTCGTTGTCTCCGCCGCCGTGGATGAGGTAGAGTACCGGCAGCTTGTCGGCCTTCTTCTCATAGCCGGCCGGGGTCCAGACGTGCAGGCGACGCATTTCTCCCAGGGTCTCGGACCAGTAGTAACGCTGGGCCACGGCGCCGTGGGGAACGTTCTTGATATAGCCTTCGCCCTTGGTGAGGATGCTGGCCTGTTCGGCGCTCAGCGGGGCCTTGGGGTCCTGTACCTTTACGCCGTCAACATTGAAACTGTAGCGGAAGCAACCGTCTGCGAGGCCTTCGCAGATGCCCTGCCATACGCCGTTCTCCTGCTTGACGAACTTGACGGGCTTGTCCCAGGGGAGGTCACCGGAAACGGCTACCTGAGTGGCCTTGGGGGCATAAATCTGGAACAGAACATTTCCGTTAGGAAGCACGATGGTGCTGCGGAGCGTGTCATTGGGAGTGGGCTGGCGCATCCAACCCTGGGCCGATGCCGAGAGACTCACGGCAAGGACGGCTACTGCTACGAGGATCTTTTTCATTGTCGTTTTTAGTGTTTGCACAAAGATACGGAGGTTTTGGGGCTTTCCGCTATGCTGCCCGTTCAAATGTTTTTTCGTTTGTTCAAAGAGATTGGAAAATGAGTGGAATTGATTATCTTTGAATAACCTTAAGCCAAACCAATAACACTACCTATATGAAACGTATCCTCGCTTTTTCCCTTCTTCTGGGTTGCTCCCTGGTCCTTTCGGCCCAGCAGGCCCTGGGCCCCGGTACAGGCCTGATTTCTCCGGAAATCAATCCGGACCATTCCGTCACTTTCCGCTATCAGAATCCCAAAGCCATCACGGTGCAGGTGACCGGAGATTTCCTCCCCACCCGTCCCATCGAGATTGACCTGGGAGACCGCAAGATGGTGTATGATGCTCCCGGCATAGCCGATCTTCAGGAAGGCCCCGGCGGCATCTGGACTTATACATCGGCCCCTTTGAAAGGAGAACTCTATTCTTATTCTCTGCTTGTAGACGGTAAAAAGGTCATGGACCCGTCCAATATCTATCAGATCCGCGACGTGGCCACCTGGACCAATGTCTTTACCCTGAGTGCAGAGCCCGGAGACCTGGGCTGGTATTATGAGGTTCAGAACGTGCCGCACGGCTCCGTGTCCCACGTCTGGTACAACAGCCCCACCCTGAGCAGTCAGCGCCGCCTTACCATCTACACCCCGGCCGGTTATGAAGACAGCCTGGACCGCTACCCGGTCCTGTACCTGCTGCACGGCTCCGGTGGAGATGAGGATGCCTGGACAGACCTGGGCCGTACCGCCCAGATTATGGACAATCTCATTGCCCAGGGCTATGCCAAACCTATGATTGTGGTCATGCCCAACGGCGTATGGTTCAACCAGGCCGCTCCCGGTGCCGCTGTGAATATGTTCCAGCCCACCATGACCAACAGCCGCAGCCAGAGCACCATTGAGGTGGAGAACAGCTTCCCGGACATCATGGACTTTGTAGAAAAGCACTTCCGCGTGGCCAAGGGCTACTCCAACACGGCCGTGGCCGGTCTGTCGATGGGCGGTCGCCAGAGTTGCATGCTTTCCATGCATTATCCCCGCAAGTTCGGTTATGTGGGCCTTTTCTCCGGCGTAGCCGTTCCGGAAGGCAATGAGGAAGCCCTGGCCGCCGTGTTCGCCGCCAAGCCCAAGCTCTACTGGATTGGCTGCGGAAAGGCCGACGGCGTGATGGTCAACTCCAAGAAACTCAAAGAATACTGCGACAAGATGGGTTACCCCGTGACCCTCTACGAATCCGAAGGCGGTCACATTTGGCGCAACTGGAGAATCTACCTCACCATCTTTGCCCAGTACCTGTTCCAGGACTTCGAGCCCGGCAGCCGTGCCCTGGCCGCTGTCCAGGATTTGGAGCAAGAAGAGTTTTAGTTTGAACAACTTGCCCCCTGGTCCTTAAGGCTGGGGGTAATTGTTTAAAAAACATTATATTTGTGGGTCTTTAAAGTATTTGATATGAAAAGAATCACCGTTATGGCTCTGTTATCTCTCCTGGGGCTGTTTTCCTGCAAAAGCTACAAGGATCTTTCGGTAGAGGCCTTCCAAAGCAAGTTGGCCTCGGACGGCAACATCCAGTTGCTGGATGTACGCACGCCGCAGGAATTTGTAGAAGGGCACATCCCCGGCGCCATCAATATTGACTGGCTGGCCGAAGGCTTCACGGAAGCCGCTCAGGAGGCCCTGGATCCGGAACGCCCCGTGCTCATTTACTGCCGCCGGGGCCGTCGCAGTGCCGAGGCCGCCCATGTTCTGGACAGCCTCTCCTATACGGTATTCAACCTCAAGGATGGTTTTAACCAATGGAAGAATGCCGGCGTACCCGTAACCACCTATGATGTGGAGCGCTTCTGCGCACCCGACGGATCCCCGGTAGAAATCTACCTCATCAAGCACGCCTCGCTGGCCATCTCTTACAAAGGCCTCTCCATCCAGGTAGATCCTGTGGTAAGCCTGGGCTCCAAGACCACGGACTACGCCGATGAGTTTCCCGAGGCCGATTATGTGCTGGTGACCCACGAGCACGGTGACCACTTTGACAAAGAAGCCCTGGGCATCCTGGGCGGTGAGGTAATTACCAACGAAAACTGCACCAAGCTTATGAGCAAGGCCAAGATGAAGCAGCCCGTCAAGACCTTGGCCAATGGGGATTCGGTCAAACTGACGGAGGGCATCAGCGTAGAAGCCGTTCCTGCCTACAACTACACCGAGGGTCGTCTCCAGTTCCATCCCAAGGGCCGTGACAACGGTTATATCCTGAATCTGGGCGGTTTCCGCATCTATATTGCCGGCGACACCGAGGATATCCCCGAAATGGCCGCCATCAAGGATATTGACGTGGCCTTCCTGCCCTGCAACCTGCCTTACACCATGACGGTGGACCAGTGCGTCAACGCCGTAAAGATGATCAAGCCCAAGGTGTTCATACCCTATCACTTCAGTGCTACCGATATTTCCGGTATGCCCGAGGCTCTGCCCGGCGTAGATGTCAGACTCAGAAAGATGCAGTAACCCTATGAAAAAGATTGTCTTGTTTGCCGCTGTGGCTGCCCTTGGGGTGGCTTGTAGCAACCCTTCCGGCCCTCTGCCGCGCGGCGGGGCATCGGCCCAGATGGATAAGGCCTTTGGGGCTTATCTGAAGGCCGTGGAAGACAGCGTGGAAGACCTTCACAGCGTAATGGTGCTCCAGCACGGGAAGGTGTTGGAAGAGAAATTCTTTGTGCCGGATACGGCCCACATCCTCAATTCCGTTTCCAAGACTTTCACCTCCACGGCCGTGGGCTTTGCCATCTCGGAAGGCCTTCTGAGCCTGGATGACAAACTGGTGGACCTCTTCCCGGAAAGCGTTCCGGAGGAGCCGCAGGAGTGGCTGCCTAAGGTTACGGTAAGGCATCTTCTCACTATGAACTCCGGCCACGGGACAGACCCCACTTATGCGGCCCGCAACGGGGGAGAAGACTGGATCCGCTCCTTTATGGAGTGGCCCATAGACTATGAGCCCGGCACTTGCTACTGCTACAACAGCCTGGGTACCTATGTGCTTTCTGCCGCTGTGCAGAAGGTCACGGGACAGAAGGTGGTTGACTATCTGGAAACCCGCCTCTGGAAGCCCCTGGGCATTGAAAAGCCCTTCTGGGAGGAAAGCCCGGCCGGCGTAAATACCGGTGGATGGGGACTGTTCCTCCGCACGGAAGACCTGGCCCGGATGGGCCTTACGCTCCTGAATGGGGGTAAGTTTGGCGGTAAGCAGGTCATTCCCGCCTCCTGGGTGGCCGAGATGTCCAAGAACCAGGTTCCCTCCGTGAACGCCGGCATCAACGAGCGCCGTATGAGAGACCTGGTGGCCCAACGCCCCGAGATCACGTACTTCAGTCCCGAAAAGAGCGACTGGGTGCAGGGCTACGGCTATCAGATGTGGCGTTGCCGTCACAATGCCTTCCGGGCCGACGGCGCCAACGGCCAATACATCATCGTAATCCCCGAAAAGGACGCCGTGGTAGTAACCACCGCCCACATCCAAAACATGCAGCAGGAGATCAACCTCATCTGGGATCACCTGCTGCCTGCTCTGTAAAGCTATGAAGAAAACCACATTATTATTGGCGGTGTGCCTGATGTCGGGTTGCGCTGCCCGGTCTTCGATGGACAGATTTATCGATGACTTGATGGACCGTATGACACTGGAACAAAAGATTGGCCAGCTCAATCTCCATTCTGTATCCGGTTCCCTGACCGGGATGAAACTGAGCGACGATGATGCCAATCTCCAGGCTGTCCGTGAAGGCAAGATGGGAGCCCTGTACGGCAGCGGTAACGTGCACTATCTGAAGCTGATGCAGGAAGAGGCGCTGAAAAGCGGTGCCGGTATTCCCCTTATGTTTGGCCAGGATGTGATCCACGGTTACCAGACCATTTTCCCGGTTCCGCTGGCTCTGTCTACCTCCTGGAATATGGACCTGATAGAAAGGACGGCTTCCATTGCCGCTACGGAAGCATCGGCTTCAGGTATCAATTGGGTATATAGCCCTATGGTCGATATCTGTAGGGATGCCCGCTGGGGCCGAATTGTGGAAGGAGCCGGTGAAGACCCCTTCCTGGGCGGTGAAATAGCCAAAGCCTATGTCCGAGGCTATCAGGGGCCGGACAACAGCCTGGACAACCATCACGTGATGGTATGTGTGAAGCACTATGCCCTGTATGGCGGGGCCGAGGCAGGCCGTGACTACAACTCCGTGTTCCTGAGCCGCCAGGAGGCACTCAACGGCTATATGCGGCCGTATCAGCAGGCTGCTTATGCCGGTGCAGGCAGCTATATGAGCTCCTTTAACGAGTTTGAGGGCATTCCGGCCTCTATGAATCACTACCTGCTCACTGAACTTCTGCGGGACCGCTGGGGGTTTGACGGGTTCATCGTAAGCGACTATACTTCCGTCTCGGAGCAGATCGCCCATGGAATCGGAGACCTTCAGGAGGTATCGGCCCGGTCGCTGCAGGCCGGCCTGGATATGGATATGAACGCCGACGGCTTTGTGGGAACGCTGGAGAAATCCCTTAAGGAAGGCCGCATAAAGGAGGCCGATATTGACCGGGCCTGCCGCCGCATCCTGGAAGCCAAATACAAATTGGGCCTTTTTGATGACCCTTACAAGTACTTGGATCCTTCCCGCGAAAGTGAAATTTACACGGCCGAAAGCAGGGCTGCCGCCCGCGAAGTGGCCCGTGAATGCCTGGTGCTTCTGAAAAACGACGGAGTGCTTCCGCTCTCCAAGAACGCCCGCGTGGCCGTAGTGGGCCCGCTGGCTCAAAATGCCCAGGCCCTCGCCGGCTCCTGGAGCACCGGGAGCCATAGCGGGGAATGTGTAACCCTCTATGACGGCATTGCCGAGGTAGTGCGCTCTACCTATGCGGAGGGTAGCTGGCTGTTCCTGGATAAGGATCTCGAGGAGACGGTCCGCTACGGAATGATCCGCTCCTTTATGCCGGGCTTTGTGGGTGAACCTCTTCATACCGTACCGCAGGAGCGCCTGATTGCCGAGGCAGTAGCCAAGGCCAGAGAGGCCGATGTGGTGGTAGCTTGCGTGGGAGAAACCGAAAGCATGAACGGAGAGGCCGCATCCCGCACGGATATTTCCCTTCCGGATGCGCAGCGTGAACTGCTGAAGGCCCTTAAGGCTACCGGAAAACCGATCGTGATGGTACTGGTCACCGGTCGGCCCCTTACATTGGTAGAGGAAGACGCTTCCATGAATGCCATCCTGAATGTCTGGAGTCCCGGTTCCGAGGGCGGACACGCCGTTGCCGATGTCCTGTTCGGGGATGTGAATCCTTCGGCCAAGCTCACCACTTCCTTCCCTCGCTCTGTTGGGCAGCTGCCACTCTACTACAATCACAAGAATACCGGCCGTCCGCAGGGGGACTATGCTCCTTTCAACAAGTTTGTTTCGGCCTATCTGGACGAGATCAATGGCCCGCTATATCCTTTCGGATATGGTCTCAGTTATACCACCTACAGTTATTCTGCGCCGGTGCTGAGTGCTGCCGAAATGCCTCTAAATGGCTCTGTAACGGCATCCGTCACGGTTACCAACACGGGAACGCGGGATGGGTATGAGGTTGTGCAGCTCTATATCCACGACATTTACGCCACCTCCACACGTCCCGTGAAGGAACTCAAGGGTTTCAAGAAAGTGTTCATCCCCGCCGGGGAGTCCGTGACGGTGGACTTCCCGCTTACGGCCGATGACCTTTCCTACTACAACCACGAGCTGCAGTGGGTCTGTGAGCCGGGTGATTTCGAGATAATGACGGGCCCCAACAGCCGCGACACGCAGTCTGTACAGCTTACCGTTAGGTAAACTATTCTATATCGAAAGTCTCTTTGAAGGGGGCGTCGTGCTTGTAGGCGGACCAGCCGGGGTTGCCGAATTTGCAGAAGTCGGTCCAGGCGTCCACCATACGGGAGCTGAGGGCGTGGTCGGCCTCGGTGAAGGGGCGCCAGCTGCGGTCCAACGTTCCAAACACGTACCAGAGCTCGGCCGAATGGAAGGCGCCGGCGGCCGAAGCCGGGTGGGCCTCGTCGGTGGGAAGCTCCCGCAGAAACTCGTACTCGTACACGGCGCAGCCCAGGGAGTCGCGCAGGGCGCAGAAGCGGTCAATGGCTTCTCCTCCCAGGCCTCCCATATCGTCTTTGTTGTAGCCGATCATAATAGGCACCTGGGCGATGGAGCCGTCAAAGAAAGACTCTTCGAAGCTCTCAGTGACTACTTTACCGTCCGGGTGGGGCATAAACCAGCCCTGCACGGCGCGAATCTGATTGGTGGTGGCTTCACGCATGGCGGTGAGGGTGGTGAGCCCGGCGCGGTCCATGGCGGCTTTGCCCATAGCGTCAAACTGTGCCTGGGTGCCTTCCGTGGTGAGTCCGCGGGTAGAGAGTCCGCCGCCGCTCTGGATGATGGCTCCGGCCATAATGTCCTTGGAGAGGGGAGAGACCAGCAGCGTCTTCACGCTCATGGCTCCGGCACTCTGGCCAAAGACGGTAATCTCGGAAGGATCCCCGCCAAAGGCCGAAATGTTATCCCGTACCCACTTTAAAGCGGCCGCCTGGTCCATGGTTCCGTAGTTGCCGCTCTGGCCCTGTTCGGCGGTGAGTTCGGGGTGGCTCAGGAATCCGAAGACGCCCAGGCGGTAGTTGATGGTAACCAGGATTACACCTCTCTGGGCCCATTTGTCTCCGTCCATGGTTACTTCGTAGCCGTAGCCGTTCATATAGGCGCCGCCGTGGATCCACAGGGCCACAGGCAACTTGGCGTCCTTGCCCAGCGTCTCGGTAGGAGCCCAGACATTCAGATACAGGCAGTCTTCGCTTTCTTCGGGCGTGCCCATCCAGTAAAACTCATCTCCGTAAAAAGTGCCGGGCTTGTTGCCGGGCTGGGGGGCAATGGGGCCGAAGGTATCGCAAATCTTCACGCCTTCCCAGGGATCAACAGGCTGCGGAGCCTTCCAGCGGAGGTCTCCCACCGGTGCGGCGGCATAGGGAATGCCTTTGAAAACAGTGACACCGGCGGCCTCGGAAGGGATTCCCTGGACCTTTCCACCTTCAACGGATAAGACGGGTTCCTGCTGCCCGCAGGAGGCCAGGGCAATCAGGAGAATGGGGAGTACTATCTTTCTCATTTTGCGTATTTTTGGGTACGGTTGTCCTTTATGACGCCGGACCAGTTAAGACCAAAGGCAAAGTCCCAGGCGTTGCCGTCGGCGTCCACCAGGGGAATCATATCGTGCGGCACGTCTTCGCACTGCTCTTCCACCGTCTTCATATTCAAAGGCATCTGCATGGGAAGGAGGGCCGAAGGCTCCGCGGCACCGCTCACAATATCCAGCACGGCCTGGTTCTGCACGCCGAAGGTAAGGAGCAGGGCGTCGGCATAGGGCTCCATCTCCGAGAGAACGGCCGGGCGGGAAACGTTCACGACCACCACCACGGGCTTGTCTCCCATCTTCTTCCTGGTGTCGATGACCAGGTCCAGGTCTGTCTCGTTGAGGGTCTTGACGCTCTTGTTCTTATAACTGCGGTTGGTGAACAGTTCCTTGGGGTCTCCGCCGGCGATGGAGGTGGCGCGGGCGAATTCGGCCTTATAGGGCCTGTACTGCAGGCTGATGGGCACATAGCCGTTGCCGCCTTTCTTGCGGTCGTTCACGTCGTAGCCGCTGCCGGGCTGGGGTTCGCGCACGAGCACAAGGGCGAAATCGGCCTCATCGGGATTGTCGGCCCAGTCATAATATTTCTCTACCAGGGCACGGTCGATGGGGTAGTCCCAATGGGCCTCGGGACCCATGGAAAGGCCGAACATACCGGGCGTCTGCGGATAGAAGCGCTGCGGGACAAAGACCTTGGGCTTTCCGGCCTTGGGCAGGACATTCCCGTGGTTTTTGACCATTACGATGGACCTGAGCTGGGCCTCGTAGCCGGCTTTCATAAACTCCGGATTGCCCACCACGGCCGTGGCCTTGGCAGGGTCTGTGTAAGGGTTCTCGAACAGGCCGGTGCGGAAGCTGTTGAGGAGCAGGCGCACGGCGCTGGCCTCGAAGCGCTCCCGGGCGCTTTCTTCGCCATACTCCTTGACCCACATCTGGTAGGCCTTGAGCACGGGGCCCTTGTCGTTGTTGCCGCCAAACTGGTCTACGCCGGCTTTGAGGACCTCGTAGTGACGCTCCGCCACGGAGAGGCCCTCTACGCCCCAGCACTTCCCGTCAAAGCTCTCGATGGCCCGGTTGTCGTAGGTGATGTTCCAGTCTGTGCACACCACGCCGTCGTAGGCGTATTTGTTTCTGAGAAGGTCCGTGATGATGTATTGGCTGTAGCTGTTGCCCACATTGTCTCCGGACGGGTCAATGCCGTAGGAGATGGTGTAGTAGGGCATCACGGCGCTGGCCTTTCCGGTGCCGCCTTCCAGTTTGAAGGCGCCTTCCGTAAAGGCTTTGAGGTGGTCCTCGAAGTTGTTGCCGGGATATACGGCGTACTTGCCGTAGTTGAAGTGGGCGTCACGGCCGCCTTCCTCCGGACCGCCGGAGGGCCAGTGCTTGACCATGGCGTTGACACTCTGCAGGCCCCAGCCTCCGTTGTCGGAGGTCTGGAAACCGTCTACATAAGCGCGGGCCATATCCGTATCCAGGTCCGGGTCTTCTCCGAAGGTGCCGTTGAAGCGGCTCCAGCGGGGTTCCGTGGCCAGGTCTATCTGCGGGCTCAGGGCGGTGGCAATGCCCAGGGCACGGTATTCCTGAGAAGCAATGGTGCCGAACTCCTTGACCAGCGAAGGGTCAAAGGTGGCAGCCAGGCCCAGCGTGGTGGGCCACAGGGAGATTTTGCCGCCGGCGCCCATATTGAACTCGGCCGTGGCGGCGGTCTCATTGCGGGGGTCCGAGGAGTTGTTAGCGGGGACGCCCTGCCCGATGCCTTCCACATAGGCCTGCACCTCGTTATTCCAGCGGGCGGCTACCTCGGGGCTCTCCACCGTGGTAACCAGCACGGCGCGCAGGTTGTCTTCCTTCAGGAATTTCATCTGCTGGTCCGTGATGTCCCAGGACTTGCGGTTGGTTTTTCCGGTATAGGTGGCCTGACCAAAGCCGTAGGCCGATCCGGGAATGGACTGATGGCTGCTGTACAGCATAAGGCCGGCGATTTCCTCTATGGAGAGGCGCCCTGCGAGGTCCTTGGCCCTTTCTTCGGCCGGCCGTCTCCAGTCTTCGTACGGATCCAGGACCCCGTTGCGGTTGAGGTCCTTGAAGGCGAAGCCGTCATCGTAGAGGAGGGGAGACACAGTGTAGCCTAGCGTGGGGCCGCCTTTCTGGGTGACGAACATATAACCGTCACCGTCGTGGACTTGCCATTTGGGGGCGCAGGCTACGGCTGCCAGAAGCAGAATGGGGAGGAGGGCTTTTTTCATATCAGTGTTTGTAAATGGTAAATCTCCAGGTGATGCCGATGTCTAAGTTGTCGAGGTCGTCGTGGTTATTGCGGAAATATACCAGATGCAGGCGTAGCTTGTCGTTGCCCAGCGGGAAGTATTCTACGCCCGCGCCGCCATAGAAATAGTCGTGGCCGGCGGGGAGGGTCAAGTCGTAGGAGATGCCGTTGGGGTCTACGTTCGCTTGATCGTTGCGTTCATAGCCAATCTTGGTGCAGAGGTTCCATTTTCCAATGGAGTAGATGGCCTTAACTATGGCGGACCAGTCTGAGAACCAGTTTTTCTGGTGAATGGAATGCCGGTTGATGAGGTCCAGGTCCACTACCAGGGGGCCCAGGTCAAACCTGTTGCCCAGCACTTCGTAATTCATCCATCGGCCAAACTCGTCTCCCACCAGGTTGTAACTCCAGGTGGTATGCCAGCGTTTGCCGATATGGCCGTTCCAGTACAGGTTGTAGGAATAGGCGTCCTGTGTGCCCGGAGAAATGGGGGAGGGGCAGAACTGCAGGGATATGTTCTGGCCCGGAGCCGGTGTCCACGTGCCCGTGAGGCCAAATGCATAATATTGGTACATATTGCTCACGAAGGCACCGTAGTAGTAGACATCGATGGGCGGGGAATCAATCTCGTAGCCTCCCAGGAGAATGGCCTGCTTGCCGGCCGTAATGGCCCAATGGGGATTGATCTGCCACTTGAGCCACAGGAAGTCCGTGGCGTTGAAGGGGTTCTTCTCGTCTATCTTCTTGTTGAGGCGCTGCCTTACGCGGATGGTGAGGTTGTCCGTGATGTGACCCAGGATGTGGAGGTTGAGGTAATCTCCCTGGAAATGGGTGTCGTATTTGCCGGCGCGCACTTCCTGGTGGAACGTGGCGCGGGTGTCTATGGAAATCTCATCCACGTGCTCCTTCATCACATTCAGCGCCTTCTGCGCCTTCTGTGCCCTTGCCTGCACGGTGGACAAAACCAGCATCGAAAACAGTATTAGCTTAAGTTTCATGGGTTAGTTAATAGTTTCCGCAAAGATAGTACTTTTTTCGGCCCGTCGTACGCCCTCCAAACTTCCCGAGCACATTTTCGGCCTTCCAGGTGCTCGAACCCCTCCAAAACCACCCTTCGAGCACAAAAGTACCCCTTCGGGTGCTCGGGACTTATGACAAACTGGCGAGATAGGCGTCGAAGGCGGGGCGGTAGCCTTCGGAGACGTGCAGGAGGGCGTCTCCCACCTTGACATCGGCCTGGGACGTAACGCTGGCTATATGGGAAAGGCCGATGATGAAGGACCGGTGGATGCGCATGAAGCGCTCGGAAGGTAGCATGTCCTCAACGGCCTTCATCGTGAGATGCGTCACCAGCGGCTGGCGGGCCGATGCCAAATGGAACATGACGTAATCCTTCATCCCCTCCACGTACTGGATGTCGGAGAGCTCTACCTTCTGAAGCACGCCGTCCACCTTGAGGAAGACGGAGGTCTTTTCGGCTGGCGAAGAAGGGGCCGAAGCGGCCTCCTTGAGCGCAAACCAGTCACGGGCTTTTTCGGCCGCCTCCAGGAACTTCTGGTAACGGATGGGCTTGAGGAGGAAGTCCAGGGCGTTTACTTCGTAGCTATCGAAGGCGTACTGTTTGAAGGCGGTGGTGAAGATGACGCGGGTCTCGGCCGGCAGCATGCGGGATAGTTCCATGCCATCCAGATCCGGCATCTGGATATCCAGAAACACCAGTTCGGGAACCTTGGCGCGAATCTCGCTCAACGCCAGCACGGGGTCGTTGTACGAGCCCGCCAATTCCAGGAAAGGCGTGCGCTCCACAAATCCCTCCAGCATTTTTACTGCCAGAGGCTCGTCGTCGACCACTATGCAACGAAGTGTCTTCATACCGTTAAGGTAACCATTACAGTATAAGTGTCCCCATCGGCCTTCTGCTCATAAGTGTACTTACCAGGATAAAGCAGTTCCAGGCGGCGTTTCATGTTTTCCAGGCCGATTCCGGAGCCTATGTGGTCATTCCCCTGCTTCTCGAAGAGGGAATTGGCGCAGCGGAAGGTGACAACGCCATCGGCATAGGACATTCCTACGCTCACGAAAGAAGGATAGCGGGCATTGACCCCGTGCTTGAAAGCATTTTCCACCAGGGAGATAAACAGCAGCGGAGCCACTTCCACCGAGCCCTGGGGAACCTGGAAATCCTTGGTAACGGTGGTGAGTTCGTTGCAGCGGAGGGCCATCAGGTCCACGTAG
>ONCE01000006.1 GCA_900316245.1 uncultured Bacteroidales bacterium
GCAAGCAATAGACCGGCCGCAAAGCATACTGCGGTAAACGCGATGGATTCGGCCACGTACTTCCAGATAATGCCGGTCCTTGATGCTCCGGACAATTGCCTCACGGCCATTTCCTTTGCCCTCTTTCCAGTGAGTGCGACAGACAGGTTGATGTAGTTCAGAATGGCCGAAAGAAGGAGCAGAAGCCCAACCAGCATCAGAACCCTGAGTGTCGCTTTGTCTCCATGTCTGAAAAAGTCCTCCGTCTCCTTGAAAAACAATTCATCATAACGTGAGAGTTCCAGATGTTCAAAGAAAGATTGGCCATAGATACTTGAATAAACATCCTTGCAAACACCCTCAAGTTTATCAAATAGCTCTTTTCTGTCACTCCCGGGCCGGACCTTGATCAGTGTGACCGTACTGCCGTAATTATCGAATGGCTGCCACTCGTCTTTGTAAACAGCTGCATTTAGGAATATATCATAAGGCTTGATGACCGTACCCTTAAGGTCCTCCAATATGGCACCTACCACATAGCTGCTCCCACTGATGTCAAGAGCATCACCTACCGAAAGGCTGTGCTTTCTGGCAAAAGAGGCTGAAAGAATGGCATTGGTCGGAGCTGAAAGCACATCTGCGGAGCCTTCCACAAAGCGGAACTGAGGACATATCTCAAAGAACGCCGGTTCTACGCCTACGCTTTCTGCCTCCGTATTCTCTCCCCGAATGACTGGATGTACCACTACATTGCACATCCTGGAAACGGACTCGATTTCCGGAATGTCCCCAATGGCATCAGGAAAACCATAAGTCAACGCAGGGAATCCCGGCGTCCCAGGTACATAAACCCGCTCCCGGTCTGGATTCTCCCACGTCACGGCATATTGCTGCCATACATAGGAACCTATGATGATTACAAACGCCAGACTCACAGCCAGCCCAACCGCCTCGATGGCGGTGTACAGCTTATTGCGGGATAGGAATTTCAGATAACTCTTCATACTACTCGTTCTTTAACGATTCCACGGGATTCGCCCGGGCAATCCTCAGGCAGTTCAGCACCACAACGCCCAGCACAATCAGCAGCACCAGGGCCGCTCCGCCGATGAAATACAGCGGATTCAGCGACACCTTCTCGGCAAACTGCTCCAGCCATTTGTGGGCCACGAAGTAGGCGGCGATGCAGGCGATGACGGCCATCACGGCGGACAGTTTCATGATGTCCTTGGCGAAGACACTCAGGATGTCCCGGGTGGTGGCACCGTTAATCTTGCGCACGGCCATTTCCTTCGACCTCCGCAGGCTCTCATCCTTGATGAAGCCAATCAATCCCAACAGTGCAATCAGCAGGGAGAACACAGCTCCCAAAGCCATCGTATTCCTCATCTTCTTGCTATTGGCGTATGCAGCACGCATCTCCTCAGCATAAGAGACAATGTTGATGTCTTTGTCGGGCAGCGCTTCCTTCAAAGCTCTACGGACTTTGTCCAGTGCATCTGGCTGAACCTTGAACAGGGTATGCGGCATATAGACCTTCTCAGAACCAATTTCACCGTAGAACAGGGCGCTCGGACGCTCATCCACACCCTGCAGATTGCCGATAAGGTAGCTCTTGTACACACCGGAAATGGTGTAATAACCCTTATCCAACAAGCCTCCTCCTCCATGGCCCGTGATGAAGAACTGCTTGCCCACGGCGCCGTCACTCCAGTCAGTAAAATCGGCCATCCTTTTCACGAACTTCTCATCAACAACCGCTTCGCTGGAATCCCGGGGTGCCCGTCCTTCTAGGAACTGGATGTCCAGCAGCTCATAGAATTCAGGAGAGCACTCATACTGATCGGCCACATTGAAAAGTTCGCGTTCATCATTCGGCAGGGAAACGTTATCTCCGTTTGAGCCCCAGTACGGCAGGTTATAAGCAGCCGCGACGCCGCTCACTTCAGGGATGCCCCGAAGGGTTTCCACGGCCCGGGCCTGTGCCTGGCGGTCTCTGTCAAACATGTCAAAATAGTACAGGTTCTTGTAGTCATAACCCGTATCGGCGTGAGACACCTTCTGATACTGCCGGCCGATGATAATCATCATTACAACCAGGAACACATTGATAAGCACCTGGACTCCCAACAGGCCGAGTTTCCAACGGCGGGAATTCTCGGTATAATTCTTCAGCGCTGCGTAGACGGGAATCCGCTGATACAACTCTGCAGGAACCACAATGGAGACGACCAATACAAACAGGATTAACAGGCCGATAGCTGCGATACTCTGCGGAACCAGCAAAGTCTGGAAAGGCACGCCCAGCAGGTTCTCTACGATACTCCGCCCGGCGAAGATGATGAGGGCCGCCAGTACCAAAGAGAGCACAATATGCAGCACGGCCTCCTTGGAGAGCATCCCGTAGATATGCCTGCTCTCAGCACCATAGCACTTCCTTACACCTACTTCCTTGGAGCGTTTCACCAGGGAGGAGATGACAATTAGGATGTAGTTCAGCAGGGAAATCAGAATGAGCAGCGCTGCCACAATCGAAAGCAGAATCACCTGGGTCTTTACTTCCGGATACGAAGTGTGCAGATTGCTGAACGGTTTCAGGTAATACTTCAGTTCGATTCCTTGCTCCTCAATCATTTGCATGGGCTGATGCGTCTCCTGCATCTTCCTGATGGCATCCGTGAGGGTGTTCGGATCCACGCCCGGGGCTAGTTTTACATAGCCTCTGTACCGGTCGTTGCCCAGCCAGTTGTCGGTACTCTCCTTGTTGAAGGTCACCATCGACAACAAGATATCGAAGTCCAGCGTACCGTTCTTGGGGAAGTCCTCAAATACACCTTCGATGGTCAGCTTCAGTCCCTCCGCATCGGCATTATAGATTTGCTTGCCGAGGCACTCCTGAACGCCGCCCATTTTCTCTGCGAAACTCCGGTTCACCATCACGCAGCCCCATTTCCCAAGCGCCTTCACCGGATCGCCTGCTATAATCGGCCGGTCAAACACTTTGAAGAAGCAGGTGTCTGCACAGGCGATGGTTCCTTGCAACTTATTTCCTTCCTCATCCAGAAAGAGGTCCCTATCGAAAACGAAGGTGGTACGGGTCCCTACTTCTACGCCGGGAACTTCCTCCATGAAGCCCACGGCCACACCTCCGCTTACTTGGCTGTACTCGTCTTCGTCTCCGTGCTGGGAATACCAGGTGTAGATTCTGTACACCCGGTCGATGTCCTTATAGAAGCTGTCGTAACTTAACTCAAAGAACACCTTGGCAATGAGCACGATGCCCACGGCCAGCCCGATGCCCAGGGAGAGGACCTTGATTAGAATATCTGAGTTGCGTCTCATTAAAGCTCATTCTTTACGTCGGAGACAATCTGGCCGTCGAAGAGGTCAATGGTGCGCTGGGCGCAGGCTGCATCCTTCTGGGAGTGGGTCACCATCACGATAGTCGTACCCTCAGCATTCAGTTCCTTCAGGAGATCCATAACCTCCTTGCCGTTCTTGGAGTCGAGGTTACCGGTAGGCTCATCCGCGAGAATCAACTTCGGTCCAGCCACCACGGCACGGGCAATAGCCACGCGCTGCTGCTGACCGCCGGAGAGCTGCTGCGGGAAGTGATTGGCACGATGGCTGATGGCCATGCGCTTCATGATTTCCGTGACTTTGGCCTTGCGCTCACTGGCGCTGATGTTCAGGTATCGGAGCGGCAGTTCGATGTTCTCATAGACATTGAGTTCATCAATGAGGTTGAAGCTCTGGAAAACAAAGCCGATGTTGCCCTTGCGGAACTTGGTGCGCTCCTTTTCCTTAAGGTTGGCCACTTCCGTGCCGAGGAGTTCATAGGAGCCACTAGTGGGGTTGTCCAGCAGGCCCAGGATATTGAGCAGCGTGGACTTGCCGCAGCCCGAAGGGCCCATGATGGCGACGAACTCGCCGTCCTTGATTTCGAAGGATACACCATTGAGAGCAGTGGTCTCGATCTCTTCCGTGCGGAAGACTTTGCAAAGGTTGGAAACTTTAATCATAATGAGTTGTTATTTAATTATTTATTCATTCTTTAACGATTCTACAGGGTTGGCACTCGCCGCTCTCCAGCTCTGGAGCGTAACGACGGACAGGGTGATGGCTGCAACGGCCAGCAGGGCTGCGAGGAAAATCCATACCGGCACGGGTGCCTGGTAGGCAAAGCCCTTGCGCCAGGCGGTCATCAGCCAGTAGGCGACAGGTGTTGCGATTATAAAACTCACGGCCGCCATAATGAGATATTTTTTATTGATCATCTGCAAGATGCTGCCCACCGTAGCGCCATTGACGCGCCGCACGGCAATCTCCTTGCGGAGGAGTTGCGTCTCAAAGAACACAAGGCCGATGATACCGATGATAGCAATCAGCAGGGCCACAAAGGAAGCAATAGTGATGAGCTTTCCGAGCGATTGCTCGTTCTGGTACATATTCTCTATCCATTCGTCCAAATGGCGCACGTTTACCTGATCGGGCTCACGGGTAGGGTCAAAGGCACAAACCGCTTCCTTGATGTAGTCCGAGACTTCCTTGAAATTAGTTCCAGGAACTGTCTTGACATACATCACGCTGAAATTTCTCCACGGCGTCTTTCCCCAGAGATAGAGCGCCAACGGCCCCATCGGTTGCTGCAGGCTCTTGAAATTGAAGTCCTTCACGATACCCACAATCTCGGTTTCGTCCATATGACCACTTATCAAGCTGCCCACGTGAAGCTGCGGGTACATTTGTATAAATGTCTCATTGACAATCATACAGCCATTTTCGCTTTGGTTATCCGACTGCCGGAAACTGCGCCCTTCCACCATCTGGAGATTGAAGAACCGTATAAAATCATCGTTAACAGGAAGCACCTCCATATAAATCTGCTTTCCATCGACAGGTCGGCCCCAACCCATCTTGCCGTCGGAGACAATCATGTTGTCGGCAAAAGTAACATCAGTGATGGAAGGGTTCTGCATTAATTTGTCTTTCAGAGCCTCATGTGCTCCACCTGCATTGTGGCCGCACCATATCTGTAGCGTATTCTCCTGCGGGAAGCCCATATCCTTGTTGATCATGTACTTGGTTTGCACGCCCACGAAGAGCGCCATCAGGATGAAAAGGAACGAGAGCACGAACTGAAGGCCCACCAGGACATTGCGTAGCGCCTTGCCCTTTACGCTCATCGCGTAAGACCCTTTCAGCACAAGCGCTGCAGGCTGGGCCGTGGAGTAGAGTGCCGGAGCGATACCGGCAATAACAGCCGTTATCAGGGCTACACCAAGCATCAGAGCCAGGAGGCTGACGTTATCCTTGAGCGCCAGGCTGTCGGACACGTACGAAGCCCAGGAAGTCCCGGCCACCAGATGCATAACGAGGCAGGCGAGGGCAAACGCAAGGAAGGCGATAAGCCCCGCGTGTAAAAGCTGGCGGCCAATCAAAGAGCCACGGCTTTCGCCCAGGACCTTCCGGGTATTGATGTTCTTGATGCGGAAAGGAATCTCTGCAAAAGCGAAATTGATGAAGTTGATGATGGCAATGAGGATCAGCAGGATGGCGATGACGGCAAGCGTAACCGTAATGGCTTTGTTGGCCGATGTTTTCGATGCTCTTACATCTCTCTCATAGTGAGCGTCGTGCAGCCTGCTCAGCCGAAATCCCTTCCGGTACTGCTCCACTATATCTTCCGGAGCGTCTTGTAGGAGGGCATCCATCATCGACGAAGCGGTCTCTTCTGCCTGTGACGGATCTTTCAGTTTCACGAACGATTCGAACGACCACTCGCTGGAATCGGACATCCACTGGTCTCCGAGATTTTCAAAGATGCCGTAATGCAAGCTGAAGTTGCGCGGCGTATTCTTGAATACGCCCACGATGCGGGCCGTAGCCCCGTCTCCGTTCTGGAGATTCTTTCCAAGGGCGCTTTCGTTCCCGAAGAGCATCTTTGCATAAACGTCGCTGATAACGATTGTAGCGGGTGCCGTGAATTCCTTCGCGGATCCTTCCACCCAATCGAAAGGGAAGACGCTGAACAGGGTACTGTCAACCAGCACACAAGAAACGGTAATGGCAGATTCCTTGTCACCTTCGCGATGAAGAACTTGTTCCGGACGCCCCATCATCGTACCTGCCGCCTCAATGTTGGGGCTGGAAGCCGTTAAGATCTCAATCATCGGCCTGGAGAACATGGCGGAGAAATCACCTTCGTCGATCCAATTGTTCTCCATCCGGAACACCCGCTCGTGCCCTTCGAAGTTCTTGTCGTAGGTGGCATCCCACTTTACCTGCACCATCAGAATCATCGCCGCCGCAAAAGCGACGCTCATACCCAGGATATTGATCAGCGTCGAAACGCCTGTCTTTTTGAATACTTTCATTGCTTAGAATACCAAAACATCCGAATCACCGTACGTATCATACCCGGAGGTGATTACCCTTTCGCCGGGCTCCAGGCCTTCCAGCACCTCGTAGTATTGAGGATTCTGCCTGCCGATACGGATCTCTCTTTTGACGGCTTTGTTGCCGTCTTTGTTAACAACGTAGATCCATTTTCCGCCGGTTTTCTGGTAGAAAGTGCCGCGGGGGATAATGACCGCCTCTTCCGGCTGGCCCAGCTGGAGATTGAGGTAGTAGGTCTGACCGGCGCGGATATTGTCGGGCTGCTCGCCGTCGAATTTGAAATCGGCCTTGAACTTGCCATCGCGGACCTCGGGATAAACCTTGCGGATGACGGTGGAATAGGTCTCGCCCTGGCGCTCGAAGGTAGCCTCCAGGCCGGCGATGACGCGGTCGATGTAGTGCTCATCTATCTGGGCCTCAACTTTGTAAGTACCAACAGAATTGATCTGGCCAATCTTGGTGCCGGCGGCGATGCTCTGGCCCAGGACCACGTCCAGCAGGCCCAGTTCGCCGTCGATGGGGGCTTTGACAATCAGATTGCTCTTGCGCCTGCGGATCATCGACATATTCAGCTGCATATTCTCCAGGGACTCCTCCATCCGGTCAATCTGGGTGCCTCGGTAGAGACTGTCCTGCTTGGAGCGTTCGGCCATCAGATCGTATTTCTGCTTGGCCAGCTTGTAGTCTTCCTCGGCCTTGAGGTATTCCTCTTTGGCGATGAGCTTATCCTCGTAGAGGGCCTTCTGCTGCTCATACGCGCGCCTCAGGCGGTCCACCTGCATACCGTATTCCAGCACATTCTGGCGCACGTCCAACTTCTGCTGTTCCATCTGGATCTGGGTGTTGCGGAGGATGTTCTCCTTCTCCGCCAGTTCGGCCTCGGAGTTCAGGATTTGCAGGTCCAGATTGTCGTTGTTCAGGATGAGGATCGCGTCGCCGGCCTTTACCGGGGAACCCTCCTCGATGAGAATCTTCTCCACGATGCCGCCCTCCTGCGGACTCAGCTGGATGGTCGTCATCGGCTGCACACGGCCGCTGATGCGGATATAGTCGTTGAATTCGCCTTTGACGGCGTTGGAAATGGTCACGGTATCCTTATCAACGCGCAGGGTCTTGTTATTCGGCCTTGCTATCAGGTAAATCACAAACACCAGAAGTAGCGCTCCCAGCCACCAGGGTAGGGACTTTTTCGTGAACGCTACGCGCCAACCGGTCTTCTTCTCGATAATCTTATCCATAGTTTTACTGATTTACGTATTCAACACCATTGTAATATCTTACCACCGCCTGCTTGATGAGGTACTTGAACAGGCTGTTCATTTCATCGGCCTGGGCCTTGAGGAAATTGTTGCAGGCCGTCTGGAACTCCAGCGGAGAGATGAGGCCCTGCTCCAACTTCTTGAGATTGAGGGTATAAGCCTCATTCTGGACATTGACCTTGCGGAGGGCCTGCTGGTAAGCCGTGGCGGCACCGTCGCGGTCCTGGACGGCCCTTCTCACCTCACTCTCCACGTCCCGGCGTTTCTGGTCCAGCTCGGCCGTGGCCTTTTGGAGCGCATTCCGCATCTTGGAAATGCGGGAAGCCTTTGCCAGCCGGTCCCAAATGGGGATGCTCAGGGATAGCTGGACATATTCACCCATATTGTTGCGGAACTGCGTGCCAAAGGCCGCCGTAGGCTGGTTAGGATAGGTAAAATAGTTGGTATTCCATCCTCCATACAGGCCGATGGAAGGCAGCAGCTGCCATTTGGCGGTGGAAAGCTCGCGCTTGGCATTGAGCTCCTTCCAGGAAGCCATGTTCACGCCCGGGTTGTGGTCCAGGGCGAAGTTCACAACGGCAGACGTGGAAACAGGTTCTACTTCCCATTCCGGCATGGATGTGTCAATCACCAGCTCTTCTTCCACCGGCCAGAACATCAGGTCGGCCAGCTTCATCTTTTCGCTCTGGTATATGTTGAAGGTGTTGGTGAGGTCGTACTGACGGTCGGCCAGGTCGGCCTCCATCTGGATCACATCGGCGTGGCCCTTCTGCCCCAGTTCTTCCTGGCGCTTGGCTTTCTTCAGGGCGGCCTCGGCCGTCGCCACCTGCTCCTCATACACATCGGTGAGGCGCTTGTAGTACACCACGTTGTAGTACGCCTCCATCACCGCCAGGCAAATATCGGCCTCCACCTGCTTCTCTTGCGACTGGGCAATAAGAAGGCCGGTTTTGGAAATCTTGTAGTTGTTCACCGCCTTGAAACCGTCAAAGAGGTCGTAGCCCGCAGAAACGCCGTAGCTGTTGTGGAACGACGTGGTCTGGATATACGTATTGGTCTCCGGGTCAATGTTGCGGCCGAAATTGTAGTACGCAACAGTCTGTGCGTTGATCTGCGGGGTGAAAAGGGCCAGCGCTGCGTCCCTGCGGTCTATCTGCGCATCGCCGATGGCCGCCTCCTGGATCCGGATCTTGGTAGAATTGGAGATGGCGTAGGCCATACAGTCTTTAAGGGTTAAGGTAGTTTGGGCGCTGACGCGCACACTCCCTGCGAACGCCAGGCCCATAACCACACAACTAATGAAAAGGTTTTTCATATCAATACTTATGTTTAACCGTGCCAAACACAAGCATTCGCCGTGCCAAATTATTTAACAAGCTTATTTTCAGTCGAATATCAAAAGAGAAGGGAGTGTAAAGCTTGTAAAAACTTTACACTCCCTTTACACTTTCTTTACAAGGAACTACCGGAACCTGAGCTCAAATACGGTTTGCCGGTCATCGCTCCGGACCAGTTCGATGCTGCCGTTGTGATTGCGCATGATCTGGCGGGAGATGCTGAGGCCAATGCCGGAACCCTCCTTCTTGGTGGTATAGAACGGAATGAAGATTTGCTCCTGGGCGGAAGGCGGGATGGGCTCTCCGTCGTTGGCAACGTCGATGATGACTTCATCGTCCTTACCCATCCGGGCCGATATGTCAATGTGTTTGGCACCGGCCTGCAGGGCATTCTTGATGAGATTGATGAGGATCTGCGAGATCTGCCCTTCATCGGCATAAATCATCAAATCCTCCTCCTCCGGCCGATAGATGCAGGAAGCGCCGCAGCTGGCGATGAATTCGCGGTTCAGGCCGATGACGCTGTCCATAAGCTCCCGCAGATCCAGCGCCTTCCGGACAGGTTTTGCCACACCGGAAAGTTGCCGGTAGGTTTGTACGAATCCTATCAGATTCTTCGACGAATCAGAGATGGTCTCCAGCCCGGCCTTGATGTCCAGCTCGCTGTGGCCGTTTTCGTCCACGGACTTGGCCATGGCGTCGCTGAGCGAGGCAATAGGGGAGACCGTGTTCATAATCTCGTGCGTGAGCACGCGGATGAGTTTGGTCCAGGAATCCTGTTCGTGTGCCTGGCGCTGCTTTTCAAAGATGGTCCGGATGCGGTTGAGCGTACGGTTGAACTTGTTTTTGTCCTGGAAGCGGAAGTTGAGCTCCCCGTCCTCCAGGGCGTCCATCATATAGGCCACCTTCTTGATATCCTTGTGTCTGGTCCGGAGGGCGGCCAGCACCGCTGCGACAATTGCAACGATGACTGATACTCCCACGATATGCCAGACGGTGAAGGTCATAGGCCGTACTTCTTCAGTTTAGCATACAATGTCGGCCGGCTCACGCCCAACATCTTGGCGGCGCTGGAAATATTCCCGTTGCTACGCTCCATTGCTTCCCGGATCAGGCGCTCTTCCTCGGCCTCACTCACCGCCTTGAGGGTAGCTCCGGCCGGTTTGGACGCCGACTCCGGCTGGATATCTTTCGACGTCAGTTCGTTGCCATCAGAAAGGATGACCGCCTTCTCGATACAGTTCTGCAGCTCGCGGATATTGCCGCTCCAGCGGCCCTCCGTCAGCATCGCAGCTGCATCCGGAGCAATCCCCGTCAAAGGCCGATGATATTTCTCGGCAAACCTTTCCTCCCTGAGCGGCGGCAGATTGATATGAACAGTGTTGATCCGGTAGTACAAATCCTCTCGGAACCGTCCCTCACGGACCAACTGCTCCAAATCCATATTCGTGGCGCATATCAGGCGAATGTTGATGGGTTTAGCCTCGTTGCCACCCACCCGGACGATGCTCCGGCTTTGAATAGCACGTAGCAGTTTTGCCTGCAGGTGCAAGGGAATATTGCCGATTTCATCGAGGAACAGCGTTCCGCCATCGGCTTGCTCGAATTTGCCGACGTGATCCGTGTGTGCATCCGTAAATGCTCCCTTCACATGGCCGAACAACTCACTTTCAAAAAGGGTTTCCGTAATGGCCCCAGCATCGACAGCAACCATAGGTTTCCCACTCCGGAGGCTGTGGGCGTGAATCTCCCGCGCCAGAACATCCTTGCCGGTACCGTTCTCGCCGGTAATCAGCACGGTGGCATCGGTGGGCGCAATCTTATCCAGTGTCTTTCGAATAGCCTTCATGGCAGCGGAGGAGCCCCAGAACATCGGACTCTCAGCCGTTGTGCCCGACTCCGACCGGGCATCCCGTTTCATCGCCTTCCTGGCCTTATCCCGGGCTGCAGTGAGAACCTCAATCAGCTTCTCATTATCCCACGGCTTCACGATGAAGTCGAAGGCCCCTCGCTTCATTCCTTCCACCGCCAGGGCAATATCGGCATAAGCCGTAAACAGCACCACTTCCACCTCCGGCACCATCTTCTTGATTTCCCCGGCCCAGTACAGTCCCTCATTGCCTGTGTTTATGCTCGTGTTGAAGTTCATATCAAGCAACACCACGTCAGGGCGGAACTGCTCCAGTGACGAAACAAGAGTCGCCGGCGACGGAATAGTCTTCACCTCCGCAAAATGCATCGGCAACAAGATCTCCAACGCCCGGCGAATCCCCAGGTTGTCATCAACCACCAGTATTTTTCCAACTTTAGAAGCCATTGTCAAATTCACATTGTACGCCCACGCACGAGTCAAATTCCGTTCCATACATCGCAATCCGCACAATCCCAATCACTTACAGAATTCCCCATCCCCACAAAACCGTAAAGACTCCTTACACCACTGTAAAGAATCTTTACAAAGTTATCACTTTTTCCGGAAAGTCGAGTTTCGCGTCCACACCGTCCCCCTAATCACTCCGCTGCGGTTCGCAAGTCCTATAGCAAAGTATCGAATTTGGCCATGGCCTCATCCTTGGCGGAGTCTACGATATCAATGTAAGGCTTCATGGCTTTATAATCACTATGTCCGGTCCATTTCATAACAACGCTTGGGGAGATTCCCATAGAGAGCGCATGCACAATAAAAGTACGTCTTCCTGTATGGGTTCCTACTAACTCCCATTTGGGATGGACCTCATCCTTGCGGACGTTACCTTTATAAGTGGTAATGCGAATTAGTTCGTTGATGCCGGCAAGTTGGCAGAGGTCTTTGATGCTACGGTTCATGGCCTGGTTGGTGTAGCTGGGAAGAGCCCGGTTGCCTGTGAGGGGGATATCCTTATACTTCTCCAGGATGGCCTGGGCGTTTTTGTTCAGTTTAATGGACACGCTGTCACCTGTTTTGATTGTAGTTACCTCAATGTGGTCGCCCTTAACATCGGTTTTGCGGAGGTTGTCGGCATCGGAGTGGCGAAGGCTGGTAAGGCAGCAGAAGAGGAAGATGTCTCGGATGGGCTCCAGGCGAGGTGCAGCACTAAGGTCCAGATCCCTGATTTGGGCCAGTTCCTCTTTTGTAAGGAAAATGACTTTGTTCTGCGTTTGCTTGAGAGTGGGTTTGAAGGCCTTGAAAGCGGGATTTACAGGATACCCCACGTCGCGGGCCCAACGGAGGAACCAGGTGAGATACTCTATTTTCTTCTTGATGGTAGTGTTGTTAAGGCCAACTTGTACGGCCTTTTCTTCCTCATCTTTTTCCCTCTTTTTCGCTGGGAAAACCTTCTTTTCATCTCGGAGATAGCCGACAAATCTTGTGAGGGCATCCTCGTTCAGTTCAGAGAGTTTAACTTTTGGACCGAAGTTCTGTAAATCGGCTTTGAGCGCTGACATCTTCTCGAACGTGGCGATGGTCCAGGCATTCTTTTCACCGCACTTTTGGGTGAATTCGTCGAATACAACGAACATGTCCGGCTCCTTGGGCTTCTGCTCCCGCTTCTTCTTTTCGGGCTCCGGACGTTTGGGAAGAATACCCGCCATCCTCTCCTTGAAAGCAGCCTGCACTTCCGATGGGGTAGGAATCTTATCGTTCACTTCGTAGTACTGGAACACCATGTCAATGGTGTCCTTGCATTTACGCAGCTCATCGTTGATGGCGGCGGCAGTTTCTCCTTTCGGTCCTTTGTAGCCAGGGCGTACCAGCTCGTTTTCAGTGTCCCAGGCTCCCAAGAAGTTAATCTGGCAGTTTGTGCCAAGGTCAATCCGTTGGCTGTTGAACGTTACTCTCAGCCGGATCTGGTACTTGTCCTTGTTTTTACCATAGGTAAAAAGCTTGAACGCCGCATTGCGCTTTATTTTCATTTTTCGGTTCCTCCTGAACTATCAATCGTATCCCAAAAATATCCCAAAAATAGACGGAGCCAAATAACTCCGTCTGCAAAAATACGCAATAGAAATCATTAAAACAAGGGTTTCTGGACGGGTTTGGATTTTTGATTCGAATCCGACTACCTCCACAAACAGAAGGACCGCCAGACGTAAGTCTGGTGGTTTTTTTGTATATGTGCGGGGCAAGCTTGCTTGCATCCGTACATATACGGAAAAACCAGGGGTTTACCCCGGACGGTCCTTTGTTTAGGTGCCCCCACGGAGTGGGGCTCGGATGCCGCGAAGCGGAATCCGACGTCGGATAATCTACCTTTGGGCCTGATGGCCCTGTCGCTTCGCTCCATAAGTATTTTCCTCCCCTTTCTTACGACCAGGGGGATTTTGCTTATCTTTCTGATTATCTTGCGGTTATGTCCACGGCCCGTTTCGTGCTCGGGAGGGTGGTTTTGTTGGTTCCGCGCACCAGGAAGGCCGTTTTCGTGCTCGGGAGGGTGGTTTTGATGGTTCCGCGCACCAGGAGGGCCCGTTTCGTGCTCGGGAGGGTGGTTTTGATGGTTCCGCGCACCAGGAGGGCTGTTTTCGTGCTCGGGAGGGTGGTTTTGATGGTTCCGCGCACCAGGAAGGCCGTTTTCGTGCTCGGGAGGGTGATTTTGTTGGTTCCGCGCACCAGGAGGGCCCGTTTCGTGCTCGGGCGGGTGGTTTTGTTGGTTCCGCGCACCTGTAGGGCCTGTCTTGACTCCCTATAAATAATGATTCCTTTTTCGGAAAAATTGCCGTAACTTCGCGTTCACAAATATTGGACTGCTATGAAAAAACTTTTGTTGATGGCCGGAATCGGCGCCCTTCTTGTTTCGGTTAGTATGGTTACTCCTTCCTGCGGCAGCAGTGCGGCCAAGGGACCGGATACCCTTAAAGTGAACACCACCGAGTTGGGGGCTTCCATCATTGGCTTCAACGGTGCCACTCCGGTGGAGATCTCTATCTGCAAAGGTACTATTACCAAGATCAAGGCCCTCCCTAATCAGGAGAGCCCCCGTTATCTTCAGGAAGTCCTCAGCAGCGGACTGCTTGACAAACTGGTGGGAAAGACGGTGAAAGAGGCCAAGGAGACGCAGCTAGATGCCGTTTCCGGTGCCACGTACACTTCATCGGCCCTTATTGAGAACATTCAGCTGGGCCTGGAGCAGGTTAAAGAAAATTAATCCTTTTTGAACGACGCGACGGCGTCTTTGTATTTGCGGGACACGGGGAGCTGCACCGTGCCCACGGTCACTGTGTCCGGAGCGGTCAGGGAGGCCAGTTCCACATTCACCAGATAGGAGCGGTGGATGCGCAGGAAATCGTCCCCCAGCAGGTTCTCCCACTGGGTGATGCCGGTCTTGTTCCTATAGGATTCTCCGGTCACGCTCACTACGCGTACCTCGGTGTCGTTGGATTCGATGTAGGCTATATCGGCCCTCTTTAAAGTGACGCTCTTTCTCTCGGAGAAGAAGGTGATGCCGCAGTCCGGGCATTTGTACCGCTTGGAAAGCCATTGGTCCCAGTGATAGTCTCCGATGGCCAGGACAATGAGGATGAAGCCCAGGAAAGCCGGATTGATGAGCATCGGCGGGACCTCCTTCTTGGGGACGTGGTAGCCCGTCTGCGTGATGGTGGTCCAGACAAACTGGTGCAGGATGAGAATGAGAAGGATCACGCCCACCAGGAAGGCCAGCGAAAGATAGACCTTGTTGAGAGGCGTCCGGGCTTTGGGAAGAAGGTACTCCAGACCTAGGGCACACGGGCCGAAGATCATACTGATCAGGATGGCCTGGGACAGGGTATAGTCCAGGCTAGTGAGGATGGCCGATACAAGGGCCAGTGCCAGCAACCAGTATGCGATTCTCAAAAGGGCCTTCATGGCGGAACAAAAATAGGTAAAAAGTGCCGCTAATGCAAGGGCTAAACCCTTGCAAGGGGTTTTGACAGGGTTGGAGGAGGATTCAACTTTGCATTTGTGCCCCCTTCGTTCGTAACTTTGCACCAGACCTAAAAAACATATAAAGCCATGAAAGAAGAAATTTATTATGTTGTGGATTCCCTGGGTGTTTCCCACGAGGAAGTCATCGAACGGCCGGCTATGTCCATCGCCCGCCTCTTTGTAGAGGGCGGCGCCGGATATATGACCGTCATCTCTATCTTTCTGATCTTGCTTCTGGTTGCCGCCTGGAAGGCTCCCAAGTGGGTAAAGGAAATTGGCATCGCCGCCCTGGTAGTGGGTGTATTCGCTACGCTCCTGGGCCTGGTCCAAATCTTTGATGCGGTCCAGCTGTTTGGCGACGAAGTCACCTTTCCCATTCTGTGCGGAGGCCTTAAAGTGGCCTTTATCGCCGTGCTTTACGGCCTCATCGTTTACTTTATCTCCTTAGTCATCCGTGTGGTCCAGAAGCCCCGTATCTGAGTATTGCGGTCCGGCTAAACCGTCATAAAACGAACTAGTTAAACATACATTAGCCAAAAAAAACTCCTCAGAAGTGAATTCTCAGGAGTTTTTCTTTTTTATCTTCCGCCGCCGCCGAAGCCGCCGCCGGAGAAGCCGCCGCCTCCGCCGAAGGAGGAGTGGCCGCCTCCGCCGCTCACGCTGCCGGCCCTGGACGAGGCGTTGGACACGGCGTGGGCGCTGACGCGGTTGGTCCAGTTCATCGCGTACAGGAAGGTGTAGCCGTCCATTCCGGACTGCTGGGCCAGTTCCTCAAAGGCGGCCGGATACAGTTTCTTGAACTGCATGGCCACTTTGTCGGCTATGCCAAAGAGCTGGGCAAAGATCAGGTACTCTTTCCACAGGCCCACTTCGGGGGCGCTGCGCTCTCCGCTCAGGGTAAAGTCCTTGAGGAAGTTCTGGAACTCTATGAGGTGGCAGGCCTGTGTGGCTCCTTCTTCCGTGCAGATGCCATCGGCCTTGAAGTAGCCCTTCTTGCGGAACCACGACTTGCCCCTTGCGCTGGCACGGTCCGGCCAGGCGGTGATCTTCTTGTAGTTCTTGGTGCTCCACTTCTCAAACTCGCCCCTTTCCAGCAGGAGATTCCTTCCGCTGGCTTTGAGGGCCCAGAGGAACACATCGTTCTCTACATCGTCTTCAGAGCCTGCTTCGGCCTTGAAAAGAAGGTTGACTCTTTTCTCGGACTTGGGATCCGGCTGCACCAGCAGTTTGCCTTCCATAATCCAGCGGAGGAAGAGCGCGCCTATCAGGTTGTTGGCCGGAGCCGACATTCCAAAGCGGTTGCCCTTGGCCAGCAGGTAGTAGGAGGCCAGCAGGTTGCCTTCCAGCGGCACGTCGCGGTACCAGCCTTCGATCTTCTTTTTGCCAAAGAGGGAAGCCTTCCACTTGTATCCGCGGGCCGATGCAATGACAGCCCAGATGACTACGAAGATGCCTCCCACAAAGAGCAGGGCAAAGGCCAGGCCGAAGAGAATCAGGGGCCATTCTTCCTCCTCTTCTCCGTAGGAACTGCCTTCCAGGGCATTGTCGATGAGATCCTGAACCGGGCCTCCCTTCTCCACCGTGGGGGTGAAGAGGCCCTTGTCAAAACTGACCAGGGTAATCAGGGAACTGCTGTAGCCCATACTCTCGGACGTTTCGGCCACTACTTTTCCGTCCACTACGTTGATTTCTCCGTAGAAGCCGAAAGCCCATACGCGGGTGTTATCCAGGGTCCATTCCGGGCAGTCGAAGGCGGGCTCGATGGTTACGCGGGCGTGCTCCGGAGCCGGTTCCATCCCCTTGTTCACGAACATATAGTTGAAGGCGTCGGCGTCGTCGTACGCCTGCACCAGGCCCGTGAGACGGTAGCGGACGGTCCAGGTGTGCCATCCCGTCTCTCCCAGTCCCCAGCACAGTTCCACGCCGTTATGCTTGGGCACGATGCCGCATTTGCCGGTTTTCCAGCTGCGGCCGCGGTCCACGTCCCAGTCATCGCCCAGACTCTCGTAGGCCACGCCGTTTTCCGAGACGGAAAGCTGGCTTATGGTCATAGGACCCAGGTTGCCGATGGGGATATAGAACTCCGTACCGGAAGAGCCGGCTTCGGCCTCCCAGGTCTGGGTGACCCAGGCCGAACCGTCCCGGTCCAGCTTCACGACGGTATTGACGTCGCGGATTTCACGAATAGCCTGCGCAGAGGCCCCCACAGAGAGGATGGCTGCGCAGGCTAGAACAATCAGTCTTTTCATTAGATAACCGGGTAATCCTTTTTGGCGTTGTCTTCGGCCAGATACTCTCTCTTGCCGAAGCCCAGCATACCGGCAATGAGGGAAGCCGGGAACACGCGCACCTGCTGGTTGAAACGGGTTACGGTATCGTTGAAGGTCATACGGGCCAGACGGACGTTTTCTTCGTAGGTCTGGATGCTCTGCATGGTCTGCTGGTAATTCTGGTTGGCCTTGAGGTCCGGGTAGGCCTCGGCTACGGCAATGAGTTTGGCCGAAATCTCCTTCAGGGCCTGTTCATTGGCGTCAATCTCGGCCGGAGTAGGGGCGGCCGAAGAGGTGATTTTACGGGCATCCACAACCTTCTGGAGGGTATCGGCCTCATAGGAGGCGTACTCGCGGGTGAGTTTGACCAGGGCCTGCAGGGCATCGTAACGGCTGACTTGCTGTACGTTGATTTGCTTAAGGGCGTTGTTGCAGAGTTCGTCGCTCTTGACGAGTCTGTTCTGGACAGAAATAACCCACAAAACCAGAATGGCTACAATGGCGATAACGATAATGAGAGTCATAGCGTAAAAGTGTTTATTAATACAAATATCTGAAAAAAGTGTATATTTGTCAATAAAAATATTCAGAAAGATGAAAAGCAATACCTATTTCAAGGACTCTGCCCTGGCCGCCCTGCGCGGAAACTGGGGAAAAGCCGTTCTGGCCACTCTTATCATTTGTGTCATTGCCTGTGTCTTCACCAGCCCTGCCGTTTACACTTCCTACAGGGCCCAGGAATTTATGGAGGGCTATTCCTACACTTCCATTTCCGATATGGTAGCCCTGGCCGCGGATCCGGACTTTGAGGCTTTGACCCAGCAGTCCAATGGCACATCGGCCCTTACCCTTCTGGTGGAAATCTTTCTGCTGCTTCCCCTGCAGGTGGGATTCATCAACGCTTTCCGCAAACTGCTTGTAAAACTGGATACCAATATCATTGGGAATACCTTTGATTTCAGCAACTACTGGCGCAAGGTAGGAGGTATGGTCTGGATGAGTCTGTTGACCTTCTTCTGGAGCCTGCTTTTCATCATCCCCGGTATTATCAAGGCTTTCTCTTATGCGATGACTCCCTTTATCCTGGATGAGTATCCGGAACTCACTCCCGTTGAAGCCATCCACCGCAGCCGTATGATGATGAAGGGTCACAAGTTCGACCTCTTCTGGCTGTATCTGAGCTTCATCGGATGGTCCATCCTCTGCCTCTTCACCTGCGGTATCGGATTCCTCTGGCTCGCCCCTTATGTGCAGACGGCCGAAGCAGCCTTTTACGAAGAGGTAAAGGCCGAATACGACATTAACGGAGGATTATACTAGAGAACTCCGTTCCAACCGGAGAAGCCCCACTGGGCCACCTGATAGCCTTCAGGCACGGAGCACAGTACGGTACGGCTCTCTCCCGGAACAAGCGCAAAGAAATTCTCGGACCAAAGGACGGCTGGAATCAGCTGTCCTTTTTCGTCCAGTGCCTTGAGGATGTTCTGGTAGGCTATCACCTGGGAGTGGTTGGTGAGGGTCACGAAGAAGCCTCCTTCGGCCGGTCCCACCTCCATGGAGAGCTTGGCCTCCGGCAGGTTGGTTACAAACGAGAGGTCTCCGTATTCCTTGATGGGGGAGATGTACCAGTTGCTCTTTTCCCAGTCGTAGACATTGTCCTTGGCGGGGATGCAATAGAAGTTGCGGGCCACCTCATTCTCTTCTCCCAGTCTCAGTTCCAGGTTGATGAAGCAGGGGCCTTCGATGCCCTCGAACAGCTTCACGGGCTTGCGGGGAACCATATGGGCGGGAGCCTCCTCCATTCGGATGAGCTGGGAATCCGGGCCGAAGACCTGGAGGGTGGCATCGTATACGGCTTCCGGCATGGCGTCGTTGACGGCGTATACGGCGTGCTCCTCATAGTTATAGATGAGCTGGTAGGGGGCCAGGGCCGCCTGGGTACCGTAGTAGCCGGCGGTGGGGGCCTTGTACCAGTCGTAGAGCTGCCAGTAGAGGGACGGCCAGGCGCTGTTGAGCATCCACTGGACAATGCCGGTGGCGTGGTCAATGTGGCAGCGGAAGGCCTCGAACATGGCACGGGTGCCGTCGTAGTCGGCGGCGTGGGCCTTGCGCACAAAGTCCTCCACGTCCGTAGCGGCACCGTATTCGCCGGCAATTACGCCTAATAGAGTGGAAGGGTTCATCTGCTTTCCTCTCACGCAGTGCTTGTTCCAGACTTCACCGGTGACGGGCCAGAGGTTCTCCTCGCCAATCATCCGGCGTACGTTCTCCATCTGGGGAATATTCAGGCCAATTCCGGTCTCCGTGTTGAAGCCGTAGGCACCGCCCATACGCTTGTCAATGTACCAGTAGTCCGGACCTACATACTCGTAGGGACCTTCCATCTTGGTGCCCGAAGGACCGGAGAGGGTGCTGGTGCGGTTGGCTGCCGAGCAGATATAGGGCCGATATTCAAGCTTGTCATAAAGCTCCAGGTAACGGGCTTCCAGGGTAGGGTTGGGCAGCATATCGGAGCCGGTGAGCCAGCCGATGATGGCCGGGTGGTTGCGAAGGCGGATGAGCTGGTCGTGGAAGTAGCGGACGGCCAGGTCTTCCAGTTCCTCACCCATAATGCAGCCGTACTTGGGATCTCCGGGAAGGCCGCACTGTCCGGGCCATTCCCACAGGCAGCTCCAACCCACCAGGTTCAGGATACCCAGGGAGTCGCAATAATCGTAAACGGTATCGTCCAGGCCCCAGATGTTCTCGAAGCGGATGCCGTTGAGGCCCATATTGCGTACCAGCTGGAGCTGGTTCAGGATGGTCTCAGGGGTGTCCTGCATAAACATATCGTCGGTCCAGCCGGCGGCCTTGAAGAGAATCTTCCGGCCGTTGAGCACAAACTGACGGTGGCCCAGGGAATCCACATCTCCCGTGATGCTGCGAAGGCCGAAGCGGACGTCTTTCTTATGGGACTGGCCGAAGGACATCTCCAGGTGATAGAGTTCCGGAGTACCCATATCGTAGGTCCACCAGATGCGGGGGTTCTCCACCTTCTCGCGCTTCTGCACGGTCACGGTCTGTCCGGGCTGCAGGGATACGTTCTGGTAGAAACGGCCGCCCTCGTATCGGCCCCGGAGCATTCCGCTCACGGGCTTGTCGCTGCGGTTTACCAGGGTGGTGGTTACCAGGATGGAGGCCTGGGTCAGGTCCTCGGAAAGTTCGGGCTTGACAAAGACATCCTGCACTTCCACGTCCTTGGTATTGATGAGCGTGACCGGAGCTACAATGCCCATAAACTCGTCCAGGGCGTGCGGGTTCCAGTCCACAAAGCCGTGGTTGAGGCTTCCCCAGGGAGACTTGTGCGTGCGAACTTCCAGTTTGTTGTGCTTCTGCACCAGCGGGGTAACATCCCATTCGCGGACGGAGAAAACGCCCAGCGTAGTATCTGCACTGGCCACCAGGGTGCCGTTGAGCACGATATCGGCCGAATAGCCAATGCCGCCCATCTTCAGAATCTGATGTCCTTCCTGGCCCTCGAATTCCGTGGTGAAGGTCCAGGTGGTATCGAACTGGGTCTTGTCCAGATTGAAGAAATTGAGCTCGTCCAGCGGGTTCTCTCCAAACTCTCCGGCGGCGTTGAGGGCACCGGCTACCGTGGTAGGGACTTTTACGTCGTACACGGTGGCACTGCCGGCCTGCTGAAGCTGCCAGTTGGTGAGTTTAAGTTCTGAGGGAGTGGGATGGCCGCAAGCGGCAATCGCAAGAACCAGGAAAAGGGACAAGCGTTTCATAAGGGATGCTAAGTTTGTTATAAGTAAAGTATGCCCTCCGGGATGGTGAGGGACAGAATATGCTTGTTTTCGTCTACGGCCAGAACCAGGTCTTCGTGGAAAGGGAGGAGGACCTCGTTTCCGTCCGGACGTTTTACCCAGAGGCAGGTATTGCCGGGGATGTCTTCAAAGTCGGAGACTTCTCCCACCTGAACGCCGTCCTGGTTCAAGACCGTCCAGCCGGTGAAGTCTTCTTCTTCATCTTCCTCGAAATAGTCTGCATACACGTCGGCCCCGGTGAGTTCGTCGGCGTCCTTGAGGTTGCGGACTCCGGTGATCTGAACCAGTGCGCGGTTACTGCCCTTGGGGGTGAAAGATTCAAAATAGAAAGGAACCGGTAATCCATCGAATTCGATGAATACCGGTTCCTGAAGGTCAATATCCTCTGGAAGGATGTCGAAAAGGCTCAGGATGAGCCCGCCATCCGTCCCGTTGGACTTAAGAACCTTGCCAATGCGGAGCATTTTACTCTGCGGCGGGAGCCTCGGCGGGTTCTGCGGCAGCCTCTTCGGCAGCAGGAGCTTCCTCGGCAGCGGGAGCGGCCTCGGCGGCAGCTTCCTCGGCGGCCTTGCGGGCAGCCTCTTCGGCCTCTGCCTTCTTGGCAGCGATGGCCTTGGCACGGGCTTCGTTCACCTCTACCTCGGCAGCCTTAGCGGCCTTGGCCTTGGCGATCTCGTCATTCTTGATGCCGGCCTTCTTGTCGGCGATCTTCTTGTCGCGCTCCTCTTTCCAAGCGGCGAACTTGGCGTCGGCCTGGGCCTCGGTCAGGGCACCCTTGGCAACACCCTCGGACAGGTGCTTGCGAAGGAGGATACCTTCGTAGGAGAGAATGCGGCGAGCAACCAGCGTGGGCTGGGCACCTACCTTGAGCCAAGCCAGAGCCTTGTCACCATCCAGAACGATGGTAGCAGGGTTGGTGTTGGGGTTGTAGGAACCAATCTGCTCGATGAACTTACCGTCGCGCGGTGCGCGGGAATCGGCCACAACAATGTGGAAGAATGCGAAATTCTTCTTACCGTGGCGCTGAAGTCTGATTTTAACAGCCATTGTGAATCTGTTTTTTTAAATAATTAATAATTTGCGTATTGCTCCCAACTCGTGAAAGCTCGCAAAGATAGCAAAAATATTTTTATCTACGATAATTTTTTTTCCACTGCCACGAACTGGGGCCCTTTTGCATCTTTAAAATGTTATGAAAAAATTATTGATTGCCCTTTCTGCCCTGGCGCTTCTGGCCGGCACAGCCACGGCGCAGGACCACCCGCACGAAATTAACGTCTTCCTGGGTGGGTTCAATTCCCAGTTCCTGGGTTACAAAGTCAACGTGGACTATAGCATGGACCTGTATGCCCTGTATGAGCCCCAGACCTCTGTTACCACGGGCCCCGTTCTCACGATGGATTACAACTACTCCATCCTCAAATGGCTTAGCGTGGGTGCCCAGTTCCATTACAACCACCTGACGGTAAGGACGGTGGAAAGGATCAACAATGCCTATGGACAGTCTTCCCGGAATATGTTCAGTTTCCTCCCCGAGGTAAAACTGCGCATCCCCAGTCCGGCTCACTTCCGCCTTTACGGCAAGGCCGCAATAGGTGTCTCCTTTGCCCCGCAGTTTGCCACCCGCTTTGCCTACGACCTGGTACCCATCGGTTTTGAATGGGCCGGGCAGCGTGTTTACGGCACCGCCGAGCTGGTCTATGGCAGCATAGTCAAGGGCGGCCGCATAGGCATTGGTTTCAGGTTTTAATCACAGAGCGTTATGAAAAAGATTCTATATCTGTTTGCAGCAGCCGTACTGGCTCTGAGCGCCTGCTCCAAAGGCGACAAGGTGGGAGGTCACGACAGCTATTACACCTCTCCCGGAGGCCACTATATGATGCACATACCCGCCCAACTCATTACCAGCGCCCTGGAGGACCTGGAAATTGCCTGCGAAATGGGCAAGTCGGAAGTGGACTGGGCCAGCCTCCTCCACGGAATGAAAATCGAGGAGATAGAGGTCAATATGTGGTACCTGAGTTTCAAGGGCCTTTTCCCCTTTGACAATATGTTCTACCAGACCGAATTTACCATGGTGGCCATTAAGCTCAATGAAGACGACCGGTATGCCAACTGGGATGTCACCATCAACGGCAGCCGTACCGAGCGGGAAGACTATCGCTGCACTTTCGAAAGTCTGGGCTCCATAATCTACATGGCCGAGAACGTAACAGAAGGCTGGGATATGCTCTATGGCCGCCTGTCTATGCTGGTCTTCAACAAGGACGGCAAGAAGGACGGCTGTATGCTCACTTTCGACGGGTCCCCTTCCGAGGCCCAGTTTGTGCGGGGATTATAAATAATTGCCCAAAAGTTTTGGGATTTCAAAAATGTATCTTATCTTTGCAGTCCCAAACTCTTGCGGATGTGGTGAAATGGTAGACACGCCACTTTGAGGGGGTGGTGGGCATTAGCCCGTGGAAGTTCGACTCTTCTCATCCGCACAAAAAAATCCAGGCTGAAAAGCCTGGCTTTTTTCGTTTAATACCGTTTATTTAAGTTGGATGTAGGCGCGGAAGCCCTTCATCACACTGTCATCGGCCGGGAAGGACATGGATCCATCACCGGTGAAGAAGAGGATGTTCTTGTCCCGGGGCGTGAAGCTGACGGGGTTGATGACCGGAATGAACTTCACCGCCGTGGTTTTGGTCGTGGTGGTGTTATTGTTGATGACCACATCTCCAAACCGGGGATTCTCTACGTCTGCGGCGGGCTTAATCAGATAAGGCGTTCCTGCATCCATGGAGGTGACAGCAGTAAAACCGAGCTGAAGCGCGCCGTTATCATTGGTGGAGGAGGTTAGCTTCTTGACAACCACACCGGCGCCAAAGACGCTGGTAACCATCGTCTCACTGATGGCAAACGGGGCGCAGAAGCTGTTCCATTTGCCGCCCTTGAGTGTGCGGCCCAGCATCACGGTATGCGTTTTCCCGTTTTCCTTTTCGATGATATCGGCACTGCTGTCACTGTCCTGCAAATATAGCAGGCCGTTGTATGAGATGTACACGAGAGTAACGTCCGAATCAAGCGTTGCTTTGCTCACGTTGAGGGTGTAGTGGTCATTGGTGCCGCTTACTCCAGTACCGTTAAGGGTCCCGTGATTGGCAGTATAGGAGGCTACCGGCACTCCTTTACTCAGAAGCAATTTCACATCCTGATCCTCTGCACCCCACGCCCACGAGTTGATGCCGGTTTTTATGCCGGGATTTTCAGAATAGGCGGTGATTCCGGAAACGTTGTAAACGGTTTCCGTTCCATCCAGTTGAACCGTAACGCCGTCACTTCCATCAATGCAGTACCGCCTCATACCCTGAGCCTTTACAGAGCCGTTATTCAGCAACGGGTTCAGATTAAAGCTCGGCATGTAATAGCAGTTTGTAATGCTAACGCTTGCCGCGTCACTTCCTCCCACAAACAGGTAATACTGCTCACTGTACACACTACTCTCCGGTTTTCCGTTGGCATACAACAAGACCATTCCAAACACGCAGTCTTCAATAGTAACTTGAGCCCCAGCCTGCGCAAAACCCACAAAGCCGCCGCCTTCGTAACCGGAGTTATACTGGATAATGTTAGGGCCTTCCAGAGAACAGCCCCTGATGGTGAGCTTCGCATAGGCATTGACCCTGCCCACGAAAGAGCCCGCATCGATGTCCTTCGCATAACTGGAACGGATGGTGAGACTGATGGTCTTACAGTTCTCAATAAGATTTTGGTCACCCATCACAAAACTGGTAATGCCAGCGGGACGCATCCCGGAAGTCTTGACACTTCCCGCCAGGACCAGGTTCTTGATGGTGGCATTCTGGATGCAGGCAAAGGGTGCTATATGGCTGCCACTGCCTTCAAGATCCAGGGTCAAGGTGTTTCCATTTCCATCCAAGGTGCCGCTGAAAGGTTTTTGCTGGCCTGCGCCGTCTCCGCTATACTCTCCAATCATCTTGTGAATCTTCACATTGTCGGTCAGTCGGAAATACTTCTCGGCAAAGGTATCTCCCAAAGAGACCCGATACATCAGATAATTCCAGTTATCAATGGAAGCTATCAAATAAGGAGAGCCACTCGTTCCCGCACCTTCGAAAGGAGTTATGTCATACAGAATGGGGACCGCCTCGTTACCAACCACTTCCCACTGTCCTCCAAGGTTGGTGACCAAATCGCTGGCACTCTTCGAAGAAGCATCAGTTCCCTGTCCCTGCCACGTACCCATAGAAGTGACATAGTAACAATTGTTCAAAGAGAGCGAACCTGAGGATTCCACCCGCACAAGCGTAGCGCAATGGGTCGTGGTCACATCCACCTCTGAAGGTTTAAAAAGGCAGTTCTTGAGGGTAACCTTTCCGTCGGCCTTTCCCACCAGGCCGCCACTATAGTCTACCCAAGCCGCTTCGGACATCTTTCCATCGAAACGGCAATTTTCCAAAGTCAAGTCTGAATCAGAGCCGTACGCCTCTGCGACTATACCGCCATTGTACGCGTCCTTATAATCTCTGGGGCCGGTGGTATTTACATGGGTACTTACCCAGCAATTGCGGATAACGACCTTGCCGCTTACGCGCGCCACCAGACCTGCGAGATACTGCCTGTAAGTCTGTGCGATTCCTACGACATGCAGGTTTTGGATAACGGCGCCATCTCCCACATAACGGAACGGAGCCAGATGCTCCAAAGCCTTACCGCTACCCTGTTTCTCAGCACTGGCATAACTTGTAAAAGTTAGGGTGTGACCATCTCCGTCAAAAATCCCTCTGAAAGGATAATCAGAATGCCAGCCCACCACGTTATCGTAAGTATACCCATCTTCCACCGAAATATCGGCCACAAGCCTGAAGTATTTTCCCGCATGGTCCGTTTTTTCGTAAAAGGAATCTTCATACAACTGCTTCCAGTCTGACGCAGACTTGATCAGATACGGATTGTCCGCTGTTCCATTTCCATCATATGCGAAAGTGCGCTGGGCACCCATAACCAAAAGGAGCGCTGTCAAAAGGAATTGTATCTTTTTCATATTCTTGTTCATCTTAGGTTAAGAACTGCTAGAATGCCTCGCTGGCGGAAACACCGCTATAGATGAATTTCACGGTGCCGCCATCCAGGGTGATGGAACTTACCGGCTGCTTTTTGAGCTTGGCTGTCCGGGTATAGAACTTTCCACATTCAAAAGTAACGTCCGCCTTGGAAAGGTCGTAATGACTGGTTCCAGTGGTGGCGGTAAGGATTACCGTCTGGTTGGAGAAGGCCGGAAGAGCCACGTACACGGTGCTGCTGGCAGGATCCAGGTTCACGGTATAGGTGGTGCCACCGGTATTCAGCAGCAGCTGGGTGGCAGCGAAGGCATTTCCTCCGTCATCCTGAAGGGTGAACTTCACAACGGCCTGCTGGGTCTCAAACGAAGCGGGGGTGGTGGTTATCTGCTTCCCTGTCACCGTCTCTACCGTAACCGTTGCAAGGGCACAGTCACAGTTGTCGGCAATATATTCCAGCGTGCCATTCTGGATTAAATAGCTGGCAGAACGGTATTTCAGCGTAAGGTTGGCCCCCTCCGGAGGGGCAATGGTCAGATCTCCCGTCAACGTGGTGGAACTGGTACCGCCCGTGGAGGCGGTCAATTGTCCCAGAAGCTGGTCGCCGGCACTGTATACGTCAACCTTATCCCCTGCGGTCCAGGTGGACTGCAGGTAGGTTCCCATATCGGCCAGAGCCTTGGTAGAAGCCCCCTTGTCGGCCTCTACCGTAAGGGTATACTGCGTTGTCTTCTCCGGGGTTTCCTTCTTCTCTTCCGGATCCATCACCTCCATGCGACTGCACGAAAGGCCCATAAGGCCCAAGACCACAAGCGTGGCCACTTGCGTCAAACGATTATATTTTTCCATAATTTCCTCCTCCTAGAACAGGAACTCTTCGTCCATCGATGAGGTCACCCAAGTGTCATCCCCACCATCAATGTAGTCCGGCTTGCTGGCCTGCAGCAGGGCGCGGTCCATTCTAAGTTCCACAGACGTGGACTGCGGGGATTCGTATGGCAAGCATTCTCTTTTTTTCATAGTTCGGTTGCTTTTAGTGTTTTCCTTGGTTATTTTACAAATATAACAATTTAGGAGCAAATCCCACTCGTTATACCGCAGCAAAATTAGACCTTAATGACAGTAATAAGGTCAAAAAGCAACAAAACTTTGTAAAAGAGAAACAAAGATTTGCCTCTAGAGCAGCAAATCCTTCACTTGCAGCTTGGGGACAAAGTGGACGCCGTCCTTGCGGTAATAGTCCAGGGAGTCTCCGGGCTTGGCGTCTACCAGGAATATGCGCTCGGAGGGCTTTCCTATGCCGATAACGCCCAGGGGCTGCAGCGGAAGTTGCAGGGCAGTGGAGAGTTCGGCGGGCTTGAAGTTAAGGATAAAGATCCCACCCAGACCCAGTTCCACGGCCTTCAGGAGGATGCTCTGGGCTGCAAATCCCAGGTCAATATCGGCCACCCTTCCGGAAGCAGCGCTGCAAATGACAATATAGGCCGATGGCTCTTCGCCGGTATGCGGAAGGTGCTCCTCCGGGAGGGCAGCGCCGAGCTTCACCAGCGGATGCACGCGGGCGGCATCGGCCCCCGTCACCAGCTTGAAGCGAAGCGGCTGGGCGTTCATTCCGGAAGCTACCCAGGGAACCACTTCCAGCATTTTCAGGAGGTCTTCCTCCGTGACGGCACGGGAAGCATCGTAGCCGCGGTAGCTGCGGTTGCGCTTGAGAAGGCTTTCCAGCGAGGGATGATGGCGCACCACTTTGGGGCGCTTTTCGGCCAGCTCCTGCTGGCGTTTTTCCAGATAATTATCGGCCATAACGGTACAAAGTTAAACAAAAAATTTATTAACTTTGCCTCCACTAAAACCTATACTATGGCACTGGAAAACACAAGTCAAGAAAAAATTGAGGAGATTGTCCTCAAGCAGAGAGCTTTCTTTGCCACCGGTACCACTCGGGACATCAAGTGGCGCAAACAGCAATTAAAGAACTTCAACAAGGGACTGGCCAAATGGGAAAAGCCGCTGTGCGACGCCCTGTGGCAGGACCTGCACAAGAGCTACGAAGAGGCCTTTATGACCGAACTGGGGCTGGTGTACGGAGAGATTGGCGAAGCCATCCGCAAAGTGGGCAAATGGGCCCGCCGCCAGCGGAAAGGAACGCCCCTTACCGTCCTTCCCTCGTCCAGCTATATCGTACGCGAACCGCTGGGCTGCACGCTCATCGTAAGCCCGTGGAACTACCCCGTCCAGCTGCTGCTGAACCCCCTGGTGGGCGCCATCGCAGCCGGCTGCACGGCCCTGCTCAAACCCTCTCCGTACGTTCCCACCATATCCAAGGTCATTGAGCAGTTCATCAACGACACCTTCCCCGAAGAATACGTAGCCGTTGTACAGGGCAACCGCCTGGTGAACGGAGAACTCTTCCGTCACCGCTACGACCTGGTGTTCCTGACCGGTAGCCCGTCCCTGGGCCGCATTGCTATGGAAGCGCAGGCCAAGTACCTCACCCCTATGGTGCTGGAACTGGGCGGCAAGAGCCCGTGCATCGTGGACAAGGACGCCAACCTCACCATAGCCGCCCGCCGCATTGCCTGGGGCAAGTGCCTCAACAGCGGCCAGACGTGCATAGCCCCCGACTACCTCTTCCTGCACGAGGACATCAAGGACGCCTTCGTGGAAGCCTTCAAGAAAGAACTCGCCGGTCTCTATCCCAATGGTACCGAGACCTCCGACAAGTTTGTCCATATTGTAAAGGAAAGCGCCTTCGACCGCCTCACCGGTTATTTCAAGGACGGCAAGATCATCGCCGGAGGCCACTCCAACAAGGAAAATCTCTGGATTGAGCCCACCCTGCTGGAAGGCGTATCTCCCGATGCGCCCGTGATGCAGGAGGAAATCTTCGGCCCCATCTTCCCCATTATGACGTTCAAGGACCGTTCAGAGGTGGTGAAGTTTGTGAATGGCCGCGAGAAACCCCTGGCCTTCTATTATTTCGGAAAGGGGGCCGATGGCTGGGACCTCATAGCCCAGACTACGTCCGGCGGCGCCTGCATCAACGACACCATTATGCACATTGCCAACAGCAAGGTGCCCTTTGGCGGCGTAGGCAATTCCGGTATGGGCAGTTACCACAGCGAGCGCAGTTTCCTGGCCTTCAGCCACGAGCGTTCCGTGATCAAGAGCCCCACCTGGATAGATCTGAAATTCCGCTATATGCCTTACGGCCTGTTTGGCATCATCAAAAAAATGCTCATGCTGAGCGCAGACTAAAACCTAAACAATGAAAATACATAATAAAACCGTTCTCATCACCGGTGCCTGCTCCGGGATTGGGAAAATCATGGCCCGGCGCTGCCTGGAAAAAGGCGCCAAGGAAGTAATTATCTGGGACATCAACGAGGAAGCCATCGCCGCTACGGTGAACGAGCTTTCGGCCCTGGGCAAGGTCTACGGACACAAGGCCGATATCTCCAGCCCCGAATCCATTGACGCCGCCGCCGAGGCCACCAAAGCCGCCTGCGGACCCGTGGACATCCTTATCAACAACGCCGGCATCATCACCAACAACAAGGTGTTCGCCGAGCAGACCGACAAAGACATCGACCGTACCTTCGACATCAATACCAAGGGGGCCATGTTTGTAACGCTCCGCTTCCTCAAGGATATGCAGGAGCGCGGAACGGGCCATATCTGCAACATCACTTCATCGGCCGGTATGCTGGCCCTCCCCAAGATGTCGCTGTATGCCGCTTCCAAGTGGGCAGCCATTGGCTGGAGCGAGAGCCTCCGCATTGAACTGGGCCGCGAGAAGAGCCCCGTGAAGGTAACCACCATTGCCCCGTACTTCATTAACACGGGCATGTTTGACGGTATCCACTCCTTCTTCCGCATCCTTCCGCCGGAAGAAGTGGCCCGCAAGGTCATCCGTGCCATCGAATGGAACCTGGGTTACCGCGGCATCAACTTCCCTTCGCACTTCATCCGCCTTATGCAGGGCATCTTCCCTTACCGCTGGTTCAACTTCGTGTTCGGAGACATCTGCGGCCTCTACACCGTGATGAACCACTTCACCGGCCGCAAGGCATAGGGGTGCTTGGCCGGTTGTGCCGTGTCGTGCCGTGCCGTGTCGTGCTGTTCCGTGCTGTGAAATGCAACTAGTTAACATTCAATACTTTAAACAAATCCTCCTCCGCAAAACGCGGAGGAGGATTTGTTTAAAAACCGCTGTATCAGCTGCTTCCATTTCACGGCACGGCCTGTACGAGATAACTACTTGCCGCTTTTGAGCTCCATTTCACCAATGCCAAAGGGGACCTGGTAGTTGATTTGGTTCCTATCTTCAACCGTGAGTTCGGAAAGGGGCTTGCCGTATACTTCCAGAGCCTTCTCGTTGCGGACCTCGTTGTAAACCCGCATCAGCAGCTCCTGCATGTGGGTGTAGGCCCCGTAGCTGGTTGCACGGTCGGTTCCGAGGAAGAATTTGGTTTTACGGCCATGCTCTTTCAGGAAGCTCTTCGCCATCTTGACCATTTCCTCATCGTCCTGACAGGGCTTGTTTCCAAAGAAGATCTTATCGGCCGAATTGATGCGTATCACAAAGAGGTTTTCCCGTTTGATGTCCTCTGTCGGAATTTCAGCCTTTACGGTGCCGCCGAGCGGCATCGGGGGCATATAACGGGTTACGCCATCCTGGCTGTCTTCCCTGATGTAACGAATCTTCAAAGACTCCAGTTTGCGGAGTTCCATCTTCACGTCGTCGATTACGCCCACAGGAACATTTTCGGCGGCTATGATCTGTACTGTAGTCTGGGGCTCTCCGGCCTTGTGGGCAGGAACAATGTCCTTGATCTGCTCCTTGGTGTAGATCTTACCGTTGTTCTCCACTTTGCCGTCAGGCAGGACCTTCAGCACTACAGCGGAGGATTGCTGAGCCTTGTCTGGAATGCGGATCATGAACGTTACGGGCTGGAAGAGCACGGTGGCCACGGGTTTGCCATCCTTCATGGCCGGAGTCCAGTCAGGGGACTTTTCAATTGCTTTCACAACAATCTTGTCCAACTGTTCGCAGAGGCTGTTCATGATCTCAACGCTTCCCACCTTGCCGTCTTCTCCAATGGTGAACATGGCCACCAGGGTGCCGTCGTAGAGACAGTCATTCGGGTATGCGATGCGGCCGGTAAGCCAATGGCCAAAGTTCTCACTGCAAACGGGGGCCGTGTCAAAGTTCTTGCCGGCGGTGAGCTGGATGTCTCCCACATTGTTCACGTGGACCACATCCTCTTCTTTCACCGTAGCGGGAGCATACTTGACCACGGTCACTTTGTTAAGTACGTACTCGAATTTTTCATCGGCCGGGATTTTTTCACTATCTTTGTCCACCGGGACATAGACGGTCTTTGCCTGAAGGCCTATGGCCAGGCACACGAGCGGGAGCAGGTAGAGCACCCGCAACCCTCTCACAAGGGGAGATTTGGATTTTGACATCATAGTAATACGATTTTTAAGGATACTGTGATTAAAGCTGTTAGCCACTGAGTAGCCGCTCTTGCTAACAGCTTTTCTTATTAGCAGATACTGATATTCCTTGATGTTGGTGCCTGCGCGGAGTACGGCGTCATCGGCCTCATATTCGTGCAACTCCTGAAGGTCTGCGCGAAGCATCCAGATAACCGGATTGAACCACTGGAAGGCCGAAAGCAGATCCACCACCAGCAGCTCCAACGAATGTCCATAGGCAATGTGTGCCTTCTCGTGGGCAATGATGGAAGCGTGCGGGCCTTCCCAGTCCTGACGAGACAGAACAATGAATTTCATCCAGCTGAAAGGATCGATGTCCCGGTCGGTCACGATGATGCGGCAGCCGTCTTCCTCGCTCACTACCTCTCCCTGCGCCACAATCTTCAAGATGGACAGGATGGAGACGATCACCCTTATAATTACAAAGGCAACGCCTGCCCAGAAGAGGGCGGTGAGCGCCAAGGGCCACCAGGGGGCCGATACCTCCCCTGCCGGGCCCAGTTCCAGGGTCAGGGGCTCTTCGGCCTCGAAGAAGACGCTCTCTGCGGCCTTCACCACTTCAATGGGTTTATGGATGGTGACAATGCAGAGCGGCAGCAGGAAAGCCAGCACGGCGGTACTCACCAGCACAACCCGGTTGAACCGGTGGAAAGTTTCCTTCCGGAGCATCAGCCGGTAGAACATATAGAAAAGGACCAGGGCAATGGCCACTTTTACCTCATAGATAAGGAATGCAGGCATCTTATTTCTTTTTTTCTACCAGTTCAATGAGTTCCTTGAGTTCTTCCACGCTGATCTTCTCTTCCTTTACCAGGGCAGAGACAGCGCTGAGATAAGAGTTGTCAAAGTACTTGTCAATAAGGCCGATGAGCGACCGCTGCTTATACTCCTCCTTAGTAACCTTGGCAAAATACTGATAAGTAGGGCCGAAGGATTTGTGGTCCACAAACCCCTCCTCCTCCAGCGTACGCACCTGCGTGGACAGGGTGGAGAAGTGGGGCTGGGGTTCCGGATACAGTTCCCGGAGCTCCCTCACGAACAGGGGGCCCTTGTCCCAAAAGTGATTCATAATCACCTCTTCTTTCTTGGTCAGTCGTTTCATAAGCCAACTCTTTTTCGCAAAGGTAACTAATTTTTTTAGTTATGCAACTATTTTTGTTTAGTTTTTCAATTATTTTTTCTAAACAGCCCCTTTTTCGGCCCCTTTGATCTCCTTTCTCCTCCCCCTGCGCCGTGAAATGGAACCATCTCAGTTACTGATAATTACACAAATCCTCCTCCGCGTTTTGCAGAGGAGGATTTTCATAAAACACACTGTCTCAATCAGTTCCATTTCACGGTCCTAAAATGGCTCTTGCAGAATTAATAGGAAATACCCATCTTTGCTTTGCGGTTAAGGATGCCCGTAAACACTGCTACCACAAGTGGCAGAGAATTGACATACTTATGAAGTACCGCACTTTTAAGAGTGGTATCTTGAACCACTGCTATCAAAGATCGGCCGACCACGGCCTCCTTTTCTACAGTCAAAGCGACTATCTGGTCTGGTTTACTACGGTTTGCACGGTCGCACCCCGTCACAATATCAAGATTCTGGGGCTCTGCCCCATGCCCGACCATATCCATATGGCTGTGATTGCCCGGACTAAACAGGACCTTTCCCGTTTTGTGGGACAAGTGAACCGTACCTTCTCCAAACTTCAGAATGATGTCTGTCACCTGAAGTGGGCTTGGTTTGAAAAGCCCTTTGGAAGTGCCCCTAAGGAAGGAAGCAAAAACGGAAGGAACTGTCTTCTCTATGTGGGGAACAATCCCCCCGAGCGGCAATTGGCTCAGAGGGCCGAAGACTATCGCTGGACCTTCCTGGCTTATGCCGTGAGCAGACACCCGTTCTCAGAGAAACTCGTGATACGGAATTCTTCATGGCCCCTGCGACAGGCCGTTAAGGAAATACGCGCGCAGCGAATGGCTGGAAAACCGCTGAAATATAATCTGTTACAACGCCTCTCTCAAAAGTTGGACGACCGGGAGAAAGAGCAATTAATAGATTATATCATCTGCATTTATGATGTAATTGATCATAAGGAAGCACTCCGCTATTTTGATGGGAGTTACGAGAAAATGACCGCAGCATTGGCCCTCTCCACGGCCAAGGAGTACGATTTAAACGAAACGTTTGTGGGCTGGTCGGATAAGCCATACGCTACAATGACCCATAAGATTATGGAGAAATACAAGTTGGACGACATTCACGAAATGCTCTCCTGGCCTCAGGAACAAAAAGCCCAGGCCTTCCGCTTTCTGAGAACAACAACCCGGTATATCCCAGAGCAAATTTCTAAATTTCTTCACTGGTGGGGAAAAATGTGATTAACTTTTCACGATTTTTGCGTCTGATAGGGCAGAGTATGGAAAACACGCTGGAAATAGAGCTCGCAGAAGTAAGGCCGAAGGTCCTGGCACTGACCCGGAAATTCTTCCGGGCATCGCGCCTGGAGGGAGACCCGGAAGACGTGGTGCAGGACGTCCTGATCCGTCTGTGGGAGGCCCGGCGCAGCGGGGCCGATATCCGGAATCCGGAGGCCTGGGCCGTTACCATCACCAAAAACGCCTGTGTGTCGCTCTGGCGAAAAGCCCGTTATAACCGGCAGGAGCCGCTTCCGCTGAGTCTCGCCTCTGCAGAAAGCGCGACGCTCCCTATAGAGCAGGCCGAAGCCCGTCAGCGCGCCAACCAAGTATTGAACAGCGTACCGGTTGCCACCTTGCGCCTCCTCCAGCTCAAGGCCAGTGGCCTTTCGCTGGACGAAATAGCGGCCATTACCGGTCGGCCCAAGGGTAGCATCAAAGCCTCCATCTCCATAGCCAGAAAGGAACTGATTAAAAGTCTGCAGCAATAATATGAATCGCAAAACCTTAATAGAAAGATATCTATCGGCCGATGCCACTCCTGAGGAAGAGCGTCTGCTGGCTCAGTCTTTCGCCTCCTTCCCTCCCGAGGGAGAAGAGGAAAAGGCCGTCGCGGAGCTTTTGGGCATCATCGGCCCTGTTGAGACGGAACCTCTGGAAGAGGCCTCAGACCAGTATGACAAGATGGTCCGCCGTGCGCGCAAGCGGTCCATTAGAATCTGGAGCCTGACCTTTTCGGGTGTGGCTGCTGTTCTCCTGGCCGTGGTTTTCCTTCACCGGAAACCAGAGCCGGCTGACACGGAATCTCCCAGTACCATGGAATGGCTACAACAGCTTCAATTGATCTCCAATATGGACCCGGCCGAAGCCGAGGACTATGAGTTCAGGCCCGTTGGAGACGGTTTTATCATGACCGCCCGGTTTAAGGATGGCAGTGAGGCCTCCTACATCCTTACACCTATGGATGGCGGAAATACTTTCCATCTTGTATCCATGAATAATTAAAAACAGCATCTATGAAAAAGATACTCTTTATTATCGTCCTTATGCTCTGCTCCGTATGTTTATGGGGACAACAGACCATCTATGTTATCGACAATGTGACCGTTGAACATTTTGACGGCTCGCAGCTGAAGGGAAAAACCATCGGCGATTACCAGATCACCACAACGGGAAAGGGCAACAAGGCCGTAACCGTCCACGCCATTACTACGGTAAAAAGAACCATGAGAAGCCAGATCATTGTCAATGATAATGGCAAGATCATTATGAAAACCGACTCTTTGTTGGCAAAATCCGGAGTGAATCATTTCGGTTCCGGTACTGGTCAAAACACTGTGTACATAGTTGACGGAAAAGTGGTGGAAGAATCCGAAGTCAAGAACCTGCCAACCAAACAGATTCAAAGTGTTACGGTGATCAAAGATTCCGAAAGCCTTAAGCAGTTCAACCTGGATGGGAGTTCTTCCGTTGTGAATATCATTACCAAGAGTGAAGAGAGTGCCAAGGAATTACTTAAGTCCCTTCCCGGTGCCAAAGTTGAGGAGGACGGCACCGTAACCATCAACGGTCAATCCGTGAAAAAAATCACTATCAATGGCCGCAATTACCAAGTAGCCCCCGCTTCCGCTCCCATTGAGCCGTGAAACGGAACTAGTTAACATTCACTACTTTATACAAATCCTCCTCTGCGTTTTGCGGAGGAGGATTTTCGTAATTACCAGTAACTAAGACAGTTACATTTCACGGGCCGAAGACCACGGGCCAGGGGCCGAAGGGCGCTAGATATTTCCCTGCTGCTCGGGAGGGAGTTCCTTGCGCCAGAGGCGGGTCATGTCTTCGAGCGTCTTGCCCTTGGTCTCGGGCACCAGGCGCCACACGAAGATGGCGGCGATGATGCAGATGACACCGTAGAGGGCGTAGGCGAAGAAATGGCCGAAGCTTTCACCCATAGCACCCAGCTTCATATTGTACATAGGCACGAAGGTGCTGGATACGATGAAGTTGAAAATCCACTGGAAGGCGACGGCGATGGCCGTGGCCTGGCTGCGGATGGTGTTGGGGAAGAGCTCGGCAATGTACACCCAGCAGATGGGACCCCAGCTGAACATAAAGCAGGCGCTGTACACCATAATGCTGATCACGGGTACCAGGGCCGGCATCGTTACCACGTTGCTCAGGGCAACGCCCAGGGCGCCGATGGCCATACCGATGGAACCGGTGATGAGCAGGGGCTTGCGGCCCAGCTTTTCTACCGTGAAGACGGCTACCAGCGTGAAGGTGATGTTGATGATGCCCATAATGACCGTAAACAGCATATTGTCGCTTACGCCCATGGATTCAAAAATACGGGGCGCGAAGTACAGCACGGCATTGATGCCGATGATCTGCTGGAATACGGACAGCATACAGCCGATGAAGATAACCAGGACGCCATAGGCGAAGAGGCTTTCCTTCTCTTCCTTGACAGTTTCGATGATGTCCAGCAGAATCTTTCTGCCCTGGCCTTCTCCGTTGATCTTGGAAAGGACCTCGAGGGCCTTGTCGTTCTGCTTGCGCAGCACCAGGTAACGGGGCGTCTCGGGCACCAGGAGAATCAGGAGGGCGAAGAGTCCGGCGGGCACTGCCTCGGAAACGAACATCACTCTCCAGCCGATGGAATTGGTCCAGGCTACGATCTCAGGGTCGTTGGCGTGACTCTGGATGATGAGGAAGTTCACAAAGTACACCACCAGCTGACCGAAGATAATGGCAAACTGGTTCCAGGATACCAGGCGTCCGCGCTTGCGGGCCGGGGCAATCTCTGCAATGTACATAGGGCAGATGGCCGATGCGAGGCCCACGCCCACGCCGCCCAGGATGCGGTAGCCGTTGAAGGCTACGAGCAGGCCCTTGGAAGCGGCGCCCTTGGAAAAGAAGAGGAACTCGGGATAGTAGGAACCCAGGGCGCTCAGGAAGAAGAGGATACCCGCCACAAAGAGGGTTTTCTTTCTTCCGAAACGGTGGGCCAGCCTACCCGACAGAAGGGCACCGATCACGCAGCCGATAAGGGCGCTGGAGGTGGTGAAACCGTGCCAGCCGTCGGTGTAGGTGAAGTCCGGCGCGCTCTGGAAAAAGGCCTGGAGGCCTTTCTCCGCGCCGGAAATCACAGCTGTATCGTAACCGAAAAGCAGACCGCCTATGACCGCTACCAGCACAATGCTGACCAGGTACAGGACGCTGCCTTCCTGCTTGTAGGAACTACTTTGCATAGAGGTTCAGATAAGTTTCGCAGAGTTCCTGTTTGCCGGAAGCGGCCACGGGTTCTCCGTTCTTCTTGGCATATTCGTACAGGTCTTCCAGGGAAGCCTTGCCTTCTTCGAATTTCTTGCCCAGACCGCTGTCGAAGGAAGCGTAACGTTCCTTGACCATAGCGGGCAGCGGGCTCTCTTCCAGGATGGCGGCCGCGTTCAGGAGGGCGTGAGCCATGGCATCCATAGCGCTGATGTGGGCGATGAAGATATCCTCAGGATCCGTTGAAGAACGGCGGAGTTTGGCGTCGAAGTTGGTACCGCCATTGCCGAAGCCACCGTTGAGGATGATCTGCATCATAGCCTGGGTGAGATCCAGGGCGTCGATGGGGAACTGGTCCGTATCCCAGCCGTTCTGGGCGTCTCCGCGGTTGGCGTCGATGGAACCCAGGAAGCCGTTCTCGCGGGCCACGGTGAGTTCGTGCTCAAAGGTGTGGCCGGCCAGGGTGGCGTGGTTGACCTCGATATTCACCTTGAAGTCCTTTTCCAGGCCGTTGGCGCGGAGGAAACCGATCACGGTCTCGGTGTCTACGTCGTACTGGTGTTTGGTGGGCTCCATCGGTTTGGGCTCAATGAGGAAGGTGCCTTTGAAGCCCTTGGCGCGGGCGTAGTCGCGGGCGGCGGTGAGCATCTTGGCCAGATGGTCCTTCTCTCGCTGCATCTGGGTGTTGAGCAGCGTGTAGTAGCCTTCGCGGCCACCCCAGAACACATAGTTGGTACCACCCAGCTTGATGGTGGCATCCAGGGCGTTCTTGATCTGGACGGCGGCACGGGCCACAATGTCAAACTGAGGGTTGGTGGCGGCACCGTTCATATAGCGCTTGTTGCCGAACACGTTGGCGGTACCCCAGAGGTTCTTGATGCCGGTTTCCTTCATCTTGACCAGGAGGTAGTCCGTGATGTCCTTCATACGGGCCTCGTACTCGGCAATGTCTTCACAGTCCTCGATGAGGTCGATGTCGTGGAAGCAGAAGTACTCGATGCCCAGTTTCTGCATAAGCTCGAAGCCGGCATCGGCCTTGGCCTTGGCGCGGCAGTAGGGGCACTCGCCTTTGTCCCATTCGTAGGAGCGGGTCTGGCCGCCGAAGGGGTCTCCGGAAGCCTGGCCCAGGGTGTGCCACCAGGCCATGGCATATTTGAGCCAGTCCTTCATGGGCTTGCCCATAACTACCTGGGAGGCGTTATAATAGTGGAATGCAAGGGGATTCTTGCTCTTGGGTCCTTCAAACGGGATCTTGCCGATACCCGGGAAATACTCTTTAGTCATAGTGATATGGGTTTGATTGGTTGTTTATCATACAGTAAGGTGGGACTTCCAACGCTCGTAGGCTTCTCTGTACAGGTCTCGGTTGTCTGGGGTAATCACCGCCAGGCGGTTGAGGGAAGAGAAAGCCTCGTTGGCATTCTTGTAGATGCCGGCGCCCAGGCCTGCACCCTTGGCGGCCCCAACGGAGCCGTCCGTGTCGTACAGTTCGATGGTGGCCCCGGATACGCCGGAGAGCGTCTCCTGGAATATTCGGCTCTGGAACATATTGGCCTTGCCGGCGTGGATCTTGTCCACCTTCAGGCCCATCTGCTCCATAATCTCAATGCCGTACTGGAAGGAGAACACGATGCCCTCCTGGGCGGCCCGCAGCAGGTGGCTGTTGGTATGCCGGTTGAAGTTGACGCCATACAGGCTGCAGCCTACGTCCTTGTTCTGGAGCATTCTTTCGGCCCCGTTTCCGAACGGCAGGATGCTTACGCCTTCCGAGCCGATGGGAACTTTTTCGGCCATCTTGTCCATTTCCGGATAGGAACTGCCGGTGGGGGCTACATTGTGCCGCATCCAGGAGTTGAGGATGCCCGTTCCGTTGATGCAGAGCAGCACGCCCAGACGGGGATCCTGAGGGGTATGGTTCACGTGTGCAAAGGAATTCACGCGGGACAGAGGGTCGTGAGAGACCTGGCCGATGACGCCGTACACCACGCCGGAAGTGCCGGCGGTGGAGGCAATCTCACCGGGCTGCAGCACACCCAGGCTGAGGGCATTGTTGGGCTGGTCTCCGGCCCGGTAGGTGACAGGGGTTCCTTCTGCCAGGCCCAGGCGCTGGGCGGCTTCGCGCGTGAGGGTTCCCTGCAGGCCGAAGGTGGGCTTGACGGGAGCCAGCACGGAAGGATCGAACTGGAAATAGTCCAGGAGTTCCTTGCTGGGAGCGTTCTTCTTGAAGTCCCAGAAGATGCCTTCCGACAGACCGCTTACGGTGGTGCAGACACTGCCGGTGAGCCGCATCGCAATATAGTCTCCGGGAAGCATAATCTTCCAGATGCGGTTATACAGCTCCGGTTCGTTTTCCTTGACCCAGGCCAGTTTGGCGGCGGTGAAGTTGCCGGGCGAATTCAGCAGATGCTCCAGGCACCACTTCTTGCCCAGGGTCTCAAAGGCCTGCTGGCCATAGGGGACAGCCCGGGAATCGCACCAGATGATGGAGGGCCGAAGCACGTTCATCTCCTTGTCCACGCACACCAGGCCGTGCATCTGATAGGAAATGCCAATGGCTTTGATGTCCTTGGGGTTGATGGCGTGCACCTGATGGAGCACGTCTTCCGTGGCCAGACGCAGGTTGCCCAGCCACATAGACGGGTCTTGCTCTGCCCAGCCGGTGTGTTTGGCAATGATGGGAGCCTCAGACTTGGGATAGAAGGCCGAAGCCACGCATTTTCCGCTCTGGGCGTCTACCAGGGAAGCCTTTACCGAAGAACTGCCGATATCGTAACCTAAAAGATACATAGTGCAAAATTAAGTGGTTATGTCGGGGTGATGTGACTCGAACACACGACCCTCTGGTCCCAAACCAGATGCGCTAGCCAACTGCGCCACACCCCGTGGTGTATCTACAAAGATAGGAAAAAAATCAGAACAGAGGGCTCAATACCTTGAGGAATTTTCGGTATCCCCGTCTAAATCCTTCGGAAGGCTGAGAATCCGGGCTGAGCGGCAGCGACTGCCCAATCACGTGGTCAATCAGGCCTTTGAAATGGGCCACGCTCTCGGGATCATAGAAATAGAATCCGTCCTCCCGGTTGGTCCGGAGGCTGCGGTAATCCATATTGACCGTGCCGCAACTGGCAAGCTCATCGTCTATGACAAAAAGTTTGGAATGGTCGTAAGCGCCCACATACACATAGATGCCCACCCCGGCCCTCAGCAGTTCCACGGCATACTCCCGCGTGAGTTCATTCATAAAGCCCCAGTCGCATTTCTGGGGAATCACCAGGCGCACATCCACCCCGCGGGCGGCGCAGGTCTTGAAGGCCTCTATCAGTTCCCGGGGCGGGGCAAAGTAAGGCGTCTGGAGATAGAAATACTCCTGGGCCTGCTTCAGAAGGGCTATGAAAGTGGTATCCAGCCGGGCTTTTTCTTCCGTGCCGAAGGCCTCCGCCACCACCGTCCCCACGGGAGCGGGGGAGGCGGGTTCGAGGGTTTCTCCGGCCAGCATCTCCCAGGACTGGGCAAAGAGCATCCACAGCTGCGTGGCCACGGGGCCTTCTACCCGCACCTGCGTGTCAATCCAGTCGTAGATGGCCTGGTCGTAGAAATTCATTCCTCCGGTGTAGGCAATGCGTCCGTCAATGATGATGATCTTGCGGTGGTCCCGCGGTCCCAGGATGCTCCCCAGGGCCCGGAGTGGCCCCATCTTCTCAAAAGGATGCGTGTAATAGAGTTCCACGCCGGCATCCTTCATTTCCTGATAGTAGGATTCCGTGACGGTGGGTGTGATCAGGTTGTCCATGATCAGCCGCACCTTCACGCCCTCGCGGGCCTTGGCCATCAGGGCGTCCTTCACCCGCTGGCCGGAGCGGTCCTTGGCAAACCAGTAGTACTCTATCTCTACGGAGTGCCGGGCGGCGGCTACATCCTGCAGCATCCGGTCCAGGAACTCTTCTCCGTTCTTGGTGCTCCAGAGGGCGTTGCCTCCCACCGCGTTGGCGCGGTTCTGTGCCGGCGAGAGCCAGTACAGAAAGAGCAAAACCAGGAGTATGAGTTTGCGCTTTTGCAAGAGAGTTCCTATCTTTGTGAAATCGAGCAAAGGTACAAAAAATGATTATCGAAGCCAAAGATATTCGCAAGTCTTTTAACAAGTTGGAGGTGTTGAAGGGTGTAGATTTTTCTGCACGGCAAGGCGAGGTGGTGGCCATAATGGGCGCATCCGGAGCCGGCAAGTCCACCCTCCTCCAGATTCTGGGAACCCTCCTGACGCCGGACAGCGGCAGCCTGGTCATTGACGGCTCCAACGTGCTGGATATGGACGCCAGGGAATTGGCCGCCTTCCGCAACCGCCGCATAGGCTTCGTTTTCCAGGCCCATCACCTGCTGCCGGAGTTCACGGCGGTGGAAAACGTGATGATTCCTTCGCTCATCGGCGGCGCTTCTTCGGCCCAGGCCAAGGCCCGTGCCCAGGAACTCCTGGCCCTCGTGGGCCTGGAGGCCCGTCTCGCCCATAAGCCCTCGGAACTTTCCGGCGGTGAGCAGCAGCGGGTGGCCATTGCCCGTGCGCTGGCCAATCGGCCCGCCATCCTCTTTGCAGACGAACCTACCGGCAACCTCGATTCCCATACCAAGGAAGAGATTCACCAGCTCTTCTTTGACCTGCGCAAACAATTAGGCCAGACCGTGGTCATTGTTACACATGACGCAGGTCTGGCCCAACTTTGTGACAGGAGCTGTTACATGGTGGACGGCTCTTTCGAGGGCTGAGGACGGTTGCCGGGCCGATTACCACCGGCACCGGGGCGTCCGGGGCCGCCTTGTCCCAGGCGGTGAATCTGGTTCTGGCGGAACTTTTCTTCGGCCAGCAGGAGCTTGGCCACTTTGCTCACGGGCAGCACGTTCTTGTAGCGGGCCACGGCTTCGGCCTCTACCTTTTCCCCGGCACTCTTGGCGTCCAGGTATTTGTCCAGGAGGTTGGCGGCATCGTTGCCGTTGGCTCCCTCACTGAGGGCCTTGAAGGCCTGTCCGGTTGCCTGGAATGCCTCGCGGCGCTGTTTCTGGACGTCGTTGTAGACGGGCCAGAAGGCCTGGGCTTCGCTTTCCGTGAGATCCAGCTCGGAGGTAATGAAGGCCACCTGCTCTGCACGCACTTTTTCTCTCCAGTCGTTGCCTCCCTTCTTCTGATCCTGCTTGTTGTTCTGGGCCTGTGCAAGACCGGCTACCAGTGCAAGCGATAAAAATACACTAATAATTTTCTTCATAGTTCGCTTCTGCTAATAGTTCAACTGAAACGTTGTCGGCCAAAAGGAAATTGACAATGTCCTCGCTTGTCAGGTCTGTGGTCTCCACTTGCTCGAGCATCCCGTCCGGATCCAGAGAACGGGATAAATAGGAGAGGTAGTCCCAACTGTACTCTTCCTGCAGAACCGGTTCTGCAGCTTTTCTGAAGAGGAAGCCACCCACCGTTGCCAGGATAACAAGGCTGGCGGCGTAGGCAATCCAGGGAGATACCTTTTGCAGGGTGGTGGGGCGCACCTCCTGCTGGGGGATGCGGCTCAGTTTCTGCTCCAGGTTTTGGAAGTAGCCTTCGGGGACAAATATGTCGTTTTTCTTGGTCATACGCTTACTTTGACACCTCCAGGGTCGAAAGGTTTAATTTAAGTTTTTCCTGCGCAATATGATAAGAGGCTTTCAACGCGCCCACCGAAGTTCCGGTAATGGCCGAAATCTCCTCGTAGCTAAGCTCATCCCACCATCTCATCACAAAGACCTGGCGTTGTTTCTCCGGGAGTTTGGCGAGGCCTTTCATCAGTTCGCGCTGGGCCTCGGTGCCGTTGAAGTAGGGGTCTCCCTCTACGCGGCGCTCCATCTCGGCGTCGATGGACTGCATCCTCAGGGCCGCGCGCACGCGTTCCTTCCTGAGATGGTTGAGGGTCTCGTTGGTGGCAATGCGCCACACCCAGGTATAGAGCTGCGCCTCCCCCCGGAAGGAGGGAAGCGCAGTCCATATTTTAAGGAAGATCTCCTGGAGCAGGTCGTCGGCGTCTTCGTGGCTCGCGACCATACGGCGCACGTGCCAGTACAGCCGTTCACTGTACTCTTTTACGATGCCGTTGAATACCTGCTCAAGTTCCTTCATTTATTTACGGGCGATGGCCTTCTTGGCGGCTTCCGCAATGTGCGGGGCGTCCAGGCCGTACGCGGCCATTAATGCAGAAGGCGTGCCAGACTGGCCAAAACGGTCTCCTCCGTTCACAAATTCTACGGGCGTGGGGAGCTGGGCGGCCAGGGCGCCGGCAACGGCCTCTCCAAGACCGCCGAAGGCGTTGTGCTCCTCTACCACCACGATGCAGCCGGTCTTGGAGGCCGATGCGACGATGGCCTTCTCGTCCAGGGGCTTGATGGTGGCGATGTCGATGACCTCGGCGCTGATGCCTTCGGCCTCCAGGGCCTCGGCGGCCTGCAGGGCCTCCCAGACGGTGTGGCCGGTGGCGATGAGGGTAACGTCCTTGCCTTCGCTCAGTACGATGGCTTTGCCAATCACGAAGGGCTCGTTCTCATCCGTGAAGTTGGGAACGGACGGGCGGCCGAAACGAAGATAAACGGGACCTTCGTATTTGGCGGCGGCAATAGTGGCCTGCACGGTTTGGTTGAAGTCGCAGGGATTGAGGACCACCATTCCGGGAAGGGCGCGCATCAGGGCGATGTCTTCCATCGTCTGGTGGGTGGCGCCGTCTTCTCCCAGGGTGATGCCGGCGTGGGAGGAGGCAATCTTCACATTGGTATTGCCGTAGGCCACTTCCTGGCGGATCTGGTCGTACACACGGCCGGTGACGAACTCTGCGAAGGAGCCGATGAAGGGAATCTTTCCGGTGATGGCGAGGCCGGCGGCGGCGCCCACCATATTGGCTTCGGCAATGCCGCACTGGAAAAAGCGCTCAGGGAATTCGGCGGCGAAGGCGTCCATCTTGAGGGAGCCCTTAAGGTCTGCCGTCATGGCTACTACGCGCTGATCGGCCTGTCCGGCCTTCAGAAGGCCTACTCCAAACCCGCTGCGGGTGTCTTTCTTTCCTGTATCTGTATACTTTTTCATACTAAAAATCTCCTAAGGGGGTTTCACCTAACTGTTTGAGGGCGTCTTCCAGCTGCTCGGGCTTGGGGACGGAACCGTGGAACTTGTGGGTGCCGGCCATAAAGTCTACTCCGTGACCCATTTCGCTCTTGAACAGGATCATAGTGGGCTTGCCGCTGCCCTTTCCGGCCTTGGCCAGCTCGAAGGCCTTGTTGATGGAATCGAAGTCGTGGGCGTCGGCCACAATCACGTTCCAGCCCCAGGCTTCCCACTTGGCGGCCAGGTCTCCAATTCCGGAAACCTCTTCCACGGGACCGTCAATCTGCTTGCCGTTCCAGTCCGTCATGGCAATGAGGTTGTCCAGTTTGTGGAATACGGCAAACATACCGGCTTCCCAGATCTGGCCTTCCTCGCTTTCGCCGTCTCCGCAGAGGCAGTAGACAAAATTCTCGTCCTTGTCCATTTTCTTGCCCAGAGCCAGACCGGTGGCGGCGCTCAGGCCCTGTCCCAGGGAACCGGAGGCCTGGAAAATGCCGGGCAGCTGCTTGCGGATCGAGGGGTGTCCCTGCAGGCGGGTGCCCATCTGGCGGAAGGTGGCCAGCTCGCTCACCGGGAAATAGCCGGTGCGGGCCAGGATGGAATAGTATACCGGGGTCATGTGTCCGGCGCTCAGGATGAACATGTCCTGTCCTTTTCCGTCACGGGTCCAGGTGGCAGGATTGTGCTTCATCTGATTGAAATAGAGGGTGGTAAGGACATCCGTAGATGACATGGAGCCGCCGGGATGACCGGATTTTGCCAGACACACCATACGGAGGATGTCCCTCCGCACCTGGGTGGCAATCTGCTGGAGTTCTGCGTTAGTTTTAGCCATAGATTCTTATAATGTCAGATTTACAAATTTAACCATTTATGGCGATTATCCTATTTTATATGGAGTGTTATTTTTCCGTGCCGAGCACGAAATCGGCTCAGAACAGGAACGCGCAGAAGCCCAGGCCCATCAGAAGGCAAAGGGCGAAGGTGGACAGGACCAGCAGCGGAAGCATAGGGTCCAGGGCCCGGTCTTCGCGGGTCCAGATGCCTTTCAGGTGAAGGATGTACAGGGGCAGGGTAATCACCCACACCCAGTGCCACCACGAAGGCCAGCACAGGAGGCAGTAGGCCACCATACACGCCCATCCGGCGCAGATGAGGACGGTCTGATAAATGCGGGCCCGGTGTGCCCCCAGCTTGATGGCTATGGTAACGCGGTTGGCCGCATCCGTCTTCATATCTCTGATGTTGTTCACATTGAGCACTCCCACGCTGAAAAAGCCCACACCGGCAGCCGGCAGCAGCAGTTTCCAGTGCAACCCCAGGCCCTTGGTGCATACGAAGTAAGAGCCCAGCACCGAGACCAGCCCGAAGAACAGGAATACATAGAAGTCTCCTTTGGCATTGTAGCCGTAAGGATTGCTGCCCAGGGTGTATTTCATAGCGCCGATGATGGCGGCAGCCCCCAGCATCAGGACCAGGATGGGGGTCATTTCCAGCAGCGTGCCAAAGGCCCGCCAGGTCATAACCGCCCCGCTCACCATACACAGAACCACGAACAGGCCGATGAGCTTTTTCATATCGGCCTCTGTCATAGCCCCGCTGTTGAGTCCGTACTGCGGGCCCTGGCGGTCGGCGGTGTCGGTCCCGTGAAGGACGTCTCCCAGCTCATTGGAGAGGTTGGAGAGAATCTGCAGGCAAACGGTGGTGAGGACTATGAGAACGGCGGTCCAGGGATCTACTTTCCAGTCGGAAACGGCCAGGAGGATGCCCAGCAGCACGCCGGCTATGGAAAGCGGCAGCGTGCGAAGGCGCATGGATTGAACGGCAGCTTTAATATTCATGACACAAAGATACGAAAAATGCATTATCTTTGCAGGCTATGAAGAATATCCGCAATTTCTGCATCATTGCCCATATTGACCACGGCAAATCCACCCTGGCCGACCGCCTGCTGGAGCTCACCCAGACCCTGAGCGCCCGCGAGATGGAAAACCAGGTGCTGGACGACATGGACCTGGAACGCGAGAAGGGAATCACCATCAAGAGCCACGCCATCCAGATGGATTACGTGCGCGATGGCCAGACCTATCGGCTCAACCTCATCGATACCCCCGGTCACGTGGACTTCTCCTACGAGGTGTCCCGCTCCATCGCTTCCTGCGAAGGGGCCTTGCTGGTGGTGGATGCCTCCCAGGGTATCCAGGCCCAGACCATTTCCAACCTGTACCAGGCCATTGACCACTCGCTGGAGATTATCCCCGTGCTCAACAAGATTGATATGGACAGCGCCCAGCCGGAAGTGGTGACGGACCAGGTTTGCGACCTCCTGGGTTGCGACCCCGAGGACGTCCTGCGTGTGAGCGCCCGTACCGGTGAAGGCGTGCAGGCCGTGCTGGATGCCATTGTGGATAAGGTCCCCGCTCCCAAAGGGGATCCTTCGGCCCCTCTTCAGGCCCTCATCTTCGACTCCGTTTTCAACCAGTTCCGCGGCATCATCGCTTACTTCAAGGTGGTCAACGGCTCCCTCAAGACCGGAGACAAGGTGAAGTTCTTCTCTACCGGCAACGAGTATGAGGCCGAAGAAGTGGGCAACCTCAAACTGAAACTGAATCCCACCGGCGAGGTAAGGGCCGGAGACGTGGGATACATCATTACCGGCATCAAGGCCGCCGTGGAAGTGAAGGTGGGTGATACCATCACGCACGTGGAAGAGCCCTGCAAGGAGGCCATTGCCGGCTTCGAGGAGGTAAAGCCCATGGTTTTCGCCGGTCTGTATCCGGTAGACGCCTCCAAGTTTGAAGAACTCCGCGCCACGCTGGAGAAGTTCCAGCTCAACGACGCCTCGTTCACCTACGAGCCTGAGAGCTCGCTGGCCCTGGGCTTCGGTTTCCGCTGCGGCTTCCTGGGCCTGCTGCACCTGGAGATTGTGCAGGAGCGCCTGTTCCGCGAGTTCAATATGGACGTGATCACCACCGTTCCCAACGTATCTTATAAGGTATATACCACCAAGGGAGAGGTGATAGACGTCCACAACCCGTCCGGCCTTCCTTCGGCCACCATCATCGACCATATTGAAGAGCCCTATATCCGCGCCCAGATCATCACCAAGAGCGATTTCTATGGTCCCATTATGAAACTGTGCATGGACAAGCGCGGTACGCTCATCGGCCAGCACTATATTACCACGGACCGTGTGGAACTCAATTATGACCTTCCGCTCTCCGAGGTAGTGTTTGACTTCTACGACAAGCTCAAATCCATCTCCAAGGGCTATGCTTCCTTCGACTACCACGTCACGGACTTCCGCCCGGCGCGGCTGGTGAAGCTGGATATCCTCCTCAATGGAGACCCGGCCGATGCCCTGAGCACCCTCATCCACGAGGACCACGCCTACGATTTTGGCCGAAAGATCTGTCTCAAGTTAAAGGATCTGATTCCCCGCCAGCAGTTTGACATTGCCGTGCAGGCAGCCATCGGCGCCAAGATTATTGCCCGCGAAACCGTGCGTCAGGTAAGAAAGGACGTGACCGCCAAGTGCTACGGCGGCGACGTAACCCGCAAGCGCAAGCTCCTGGAAAAGCAGAAGGAAGGTAAGAAGCGTATGCGCCAGATTGGTACCGTCCAAGTCCCCCAAAGCGCCTTCATGGCCGTTCTCAAATTAGATTAACCTATCCCCTTATTATAAGTCCCTCCCCCGAGGGGAGGGAAAGGTATATAAAGAGAACAGAGCCCCTCCCCAAGGGCTCTGTTCAAGTATATAAAACGAACTTAACAAAGGACATGAATCACTTCAATGTCCGGTGCAAAGTTACGGTTTTTTATTCTGAAAACAACGATTTTTACACTTAAAACAAAAATAAAATATTTTAGTTTCAAAATGTAATCCGTAAACGCTTCAATTTCATTAGAGTAGGGAAACGATGGCGTCGTAGTATTTTTTGCTCACCGGAATGTTTTTTACCCCGTGTTGGTCCAATTGGGCCAGGGCATAGCCGTTGGCGTCCTTCTTGAGAAGGTCTACGTGGGCAGCGTTGACAAAGAAACTGCGGTGGCAGCGGACGAGTCCGTGGCGCTGGAGAATTTCTTCCAGGGCGCGCATCGAGGAGCGGAGCTCAAAATCCTTCACCTTGCCGTTGTCCAGGTGCACGATGTGGACGTAGTTTTCTTCGGCCTCAATGTAAAGGACGGCCTCGGAGGAAACCACCAGTTTGAGGCGCTTCTGCTCGTCCTGGAAGCGGATGAGGGTTTTCTCGTCCACCACAGGGGCGCTTTCCAGGCGTTTGCCCAGCACGTGCAGCTGGACGGCCATGGAGATGATGGAGAGCGGAAAGACCAGGATGGCCGCCATATAAAGCACGCAGAGGGACATAACGCCGAAGTACGGCCTTACGCCGGCCCAGCCGATGCCCATCGGAATGGACAGGAACAGGCCGCAGAGAATCACTTCTCCCACGCACCAGAGCACGTACAGCGACCAGTTGAGGTCCAGCACGCCTCGCAGCAGGAACAGGAGAATCCGGGAGAACACCATCACACCCAGCACAATGAGGGTGGCCACGATGAGGTTGAGGGCGTAATGGCCCTTTCCGACGGCCAGGAAGGTGTCTATGTCGAAAGGCTTGTAGGCCAGAACGAACAAAAAGAAAAAGATGGGGACGGCCGTGAAGAACATCACATTCACGGGCATCTTGTAAAATGTGCGGGCTATGGTTTTCATGGTCTTTTTTCTGGCAGACAAAGATACAAATAATTCCGGATAAGGCGCCATATAAGGCTCAAACGGTCAATCTGTTTCAAAATTGCCAAAAAAAGTGTATATTTGCACGTTTATAGCTGTAGGAAACTAAAAATTATTATAAACTAATTAGAGAATTTATGGCAGAAAAGAAGAAAAGAGTCTATCGCTTTGGCGGAAAGCACGCTGAAGGCGATGGCAAGATGAGAGAACTGCTGGGCGGCAAGGGTGCCAACCTGGCCGAGATGAACCTCCTCGGTATGCCCGTTCCCGCCGGCTTCACCATTACCACCGAATGCTGCACGGAATATTATCGTCTTGGTGGTGGATATACCCCTGAACTCCGTGCCGAGGTGGCAGACGCCCTCGAAGCCACTGAAAAGATCATGGGCAAGAAATTCGGGGATCCCAACGACCCTCTCCTGGTAAGCTGCCGCTCCGGCGCACGCAGCTCCATGCCGGGTATGATGGACACCATCCTCAATATCGGCCTTTGCTCCGCTACCATCCCCGGTCTTATCAAGAAGACTGGCAACCCCCGTTTCGTATATGACGCTTACCGCCGTCTCATCATGATGTATTCCGACGTAGTGATGGAGAAGGCCGAAGGCATCGAACCCGCAGACGGCCAGGGCATCCGCCAGCAGCTGGACCGTATGATGGAAGAGGTCAAGAAGGCCAACGGTTACAAGAGTGACACCGAGCTCACCGCCGATCAGCTTAAGGATCTGGCCGAAGCTTTCAAGGTACGCATCAAGGAAGTCCTGGGTGTAGAATTCCCGGACGACGCCAAGGCTCAGCTTTGGGGTTCCATCGGCGGCGTGTTCAAGAGCTGGAATGGCAAGCGCGCTATCCGCTACCGTCAGATCGAGCACATTCCGGACGATTGGGGTACCGCTGTGAACGTACAGTCCATGGTGTTCGGTAATATGGGTGACACCTCCGCTACCGGTGTGGCTTTCTCCCGTAACCCCGCCAACGGCGACAACAAGTTCTATGGTGAGTGGCTCATCAACGCCCAGGGTGAAGATGTGGTGGCCGGTATCCGTACCCCCAACCCCCTGAACGAAGCTACCAAGAGCGAAAAGAACAAGAACCTCGCTTCCCTTGAAAAGGCTATGCCCGAGGTATACAAAGAACTGGACGACATCCGCAAGCACCTCGAAGAGCACTTCCAGGATATGCAGGATATCGAGTTCACCATCCAGGAAGGCAAGCTCTGGATGCTGCAGTGCCGTATTGGCAAGCGCACCGGTCTGGCTGCCCTGCAGATGGCAGTAGATATGGTTGAGGAAGGCCTCATCGACGAGAAGACGGCCGTGATGCGCGTGGCTCCCGCCCAGCTGGACGAGGTCCTGCACCCCATCCTGGATCCCGCTTCCGAGAAGAAGGCCCCCGTTCTGGCCCAGGGTCTGCCCGCTTCCCCGGGTGGTGCCGTAGGTCAGATTGTCTTCACCTCCGAAGACGCCATCGAGTATATGAAGGCCGGCAAGAAGTGCATCCTCGTCCGTGAGGAGACTTCCCCCGAAGACATCGACGGTATGCACGCCTCCGTGGGTATCCTCACCGAGCGTGGCGGTATGACGTCTCACGCCGCCCTGGTGGCCCGTGGTTGGGGTAAGTGCTGCATCGTAGGTTGCGACGCCCTCAAGATCAACTTCAAGGACAAGACCGTGACCTTCGCCGGTGTAGACAAGAAACTCAAGGAAGGCGACTGGCTGTCCCTGAACGGCGCCAAGGGTCTGGTTTACGAAGGTGCCATCGAAACCATGGATGCCTCCGAGAACCCTCTCTTCGCCAAGTTCATGACCATGTGCGACAAGTTCCGCAAGCTGGATGTCCGCACCAATGCAGATACGCCGGAAGATGCCGCCCGCGCCCTCAAGTTCGGCGCCCAGGGTATCGGCCTGTTCCGTATCGAGCATATGTTCTATGGCCGCAACAGCGAACTGCCTCTGTCCAAGCTCCGCAAGATGATCCTCTGCGACACCGACGAGGAGCGCAAGGCCGCTCTCTCCGAGCTGGAGCCCTTCATGAAGGCCGCTGTCAAGGAGACCCTCCGCGTGATGGACGGCAAGCCCGTCGTGTTCCGTCTGCTGGATCCGCCGCTCCACGAGTTCGTACCTCAGGGTGAGGACAAGAAGAAGGAGCTGGCCAAGGATCTGGGCATCTCCGTCAAGGAAGTGGAGAAGCGTGGCGAAAGCCTGCACGAGGTGAACCCTATGATGGGTCACCGCGGTGTCCGTCTGCACGTGAGCTTCCCGCTCATCGCTGAAACCCAGTACCGCGCCATCTTCAGCGCCACCGCAGAACTCCAGAAGGAAGGCCTGCACCCGCACCCGGAAATCATGATCCCTGTGACCATCTCCGCCCGCGAGCTCAACTTCCAGAAGGTGATCTGCGACCGCATCAAGGCAGAGGTTGAGGCTCACGAGGCCCAGCTCATCGACTACCAGTTCGGTACTATGATCGAGATCCCCCGTGCTGCCCTTACCGCAGACCGTATGGCCCGTACCGCCCAGTTCTTCAGCTTCGGTACCAACGACCTGACCCAGATGACGTTCGGCTTCAGCCGTGACGATATCGGAACCTTCATGGGTGACTACCTCGGTAACAAGATCCTCGATTCCGACCCGTTCCAGACCATCGACACCAAGGCCGTTGGCCAGCTGGTCAAGATGGGTGTGGACCGTGGCCGCAGCTGCCGCAAGGACCTCCAGTGCGGTATTTGCGGTGAGCACGGTGGTGATCCCAAGTCCATCGAGTTCTTCAATACCATCGGTATCGACTATGTGTCCTGCAGCCCGTTCCGCGTGCCCATCGCCCGCCTCGCCGCTGCCCAGGCCCAGATTAGCCAGAGCAAATAACTGAGGTTATTGCTTCGCGCACAATAAAGGCCTTCCCGGTGCTCGGGAGGGCCTTTTTGCTATGTTCGAGCACAAATCGCACTATTTTGGTGCTCGGGAGATACTTTAAGAACCCCTAGTCAGGCCGATAGAATCTTTTTTTTGATTATTAAAGTATTCTTGCGAAATTTGCTGAAACACAAGCTGATAACGATATGGGATTATTTTCTTTATTCAAAAAGGAGTCAAAGCCGGTAGTTGTTCCTTCTCTCGAGGAACAATTCACAATTGCCAAGCAATATGTGGACTCATTCCTGGATGAGATATTTGATGGCTTTAACAAGGACAACGAGGACGATTTCGATTGCGCTAAGTTCCGTATAGCAGGAATTAGTAATTACTGTTCCAATTCTGATATTGGGATAATCAAGGGCGTTACCTTCCCTCAGAATAACCCATATGATAAAACTGCAATTGCTTTAGGCAAAATAATTAATGGGTCCGTAAACGCACTCTTTGGTTACATTGCCAAGGATGATAAGAAGGAGTTTAACAAATTTGCGGATGATAACAAACAACGTCCGTTTATTGGCTATATCCGGGAGTTTTTTACCGAAGAGGGTCGTCGTGGAATAATGGGCGTGGTTAAGATATATAAAGGTAATGGCTCTAATCTTTATCAGCAGATGATAAAGGATACACAACTGATTCAAGGTGTCTTTAAAGGATACTATAATGACGCTCCTTTGGAGGAAGGAGAAAAGATTGAGTGGATTCTTGACAGACACTTTTAGGGAGTGTGAGGCTGATTTCTCAATATCAGAGGGTATGTACATAGGCTAACCCTTCGCAATCCCTTTCATCTTCCGGAAGAAATAGAGCATCGGCAACAGTCTGGCACATCTGACTTTTACCTTTGGGGCCATGAATCCACATGACCCCATTTTTGTTGCCCCGCCCATCACGGAGATTCCAGACTACGTCTGGCCCCGGCAGTATGATAAGCCAGCCTTCTTGCACGGGAGGCCCGTGCAGAAGCCCAAAGAGGAAGGCCGAAAGATTCCTCATCCGGATGCCGATAGTGCGCTACAGGCGGCAAAACGGTCCTGCCGTGCCCATCCGGGCCGATGGTTCGGCAGAGCATCAGGAAGCGACGAAAAAACCACCTTCCTGGTTTCGGAGCTTTTTTTTATAGCAACTTGGCGGCCACTTCCGAGAGTTCGGAACGCTCGCCCTTGAGGAGGGAGATGTGCTGGAACAGGGGTTGTCCGTGCATCTTTTCTCCCAAGTGGGTGAGACCGTTACTCCACTGGTCCAGGAAGGGCTGGTCTATCTGGTAGATATCTCCGGTGAACACCATCTTGGTGCCTTCGCCGGCGCGGGTGATGATGGTTTTGACCTCGTGCGGAGTGAGGTTCTGGGCCTCGTCCACAATGAAGTAAACCTTGCCCAGGGAACGGCCGCGGATGTAGGCCAGGGGCGAGATGATGAGTTTCTCTTCCCTGATCATGGCGTCCAGTTTCTGGGACTGCTTGCTGCCGGGCTTGTAGCAGTGGCGGATTACCTCCAGGTTGTCCATCAGCGGCTGGATGTAAGGAGACATCTTGGTCTTCTGGTCTCCGGGCAGATAGCCGATATCCTGGCCTCCCAGCACCACGGTAGGGCGCGAGAGGATAATCTGGTCATAGTCGTTGGCCTGTTCCAGTGCGGCAGCCAGGGCAATGAGGGTCTTGCCCGTACCGGCGCCGCCGGTGATGGAAACCAGCGGAATCCTGGGATTGAGGCAGGCGTCCATGGCGAATTTCTGCTCGTCGTTGCGGGGACGGATGCCGGCGGCCGTCTGGGTGCGTACCAGAGCAATGACCCCACGGGAGGCATCGTAACGGGCGCAGACGTTTTCTCCGCCAAACACAAACTTGTACAGCTGGTTGGGTTTGGGTTCCTGCTCCTGCACCTCCTGCCAGGGGAGGCAGTTGTCCTGACCGTAGGCCAGGCGCTGCGTAGCTTCGGAAGATACTTCTACGGTAATGACCTCCTTCTCCAGGCTCATCATCACCTCGTCATCTACACGGTCCCTCAGGTAATCTTGGGCTTCCATGCCCACGGCTTTGGCCTTCAAGCGAAGGTTGATATCCTTGGTGACCAGGGCCACGAAGCGGTCCGGGTTGTGGTCCCTTACCCACATGGCGGTGGACAGGATGCGGTGGTCCTGGGTGTCGTCCCGGAACAGGTCCTGGTACTTGGGGGCGAAGGGGTGATTGGGCTCCAGCTTGATGCAGCCCAGCTTTCGGCCCAGGTTGTAGCCCCGGTGGCCGTTGGGCTTGCGGTCCATCAGCTTGTTCATTTCCCGCATGAAGGAACGGGCGTTGAACGCCAGGGCGTCGTTGCCTTTCTTGAACTTGTCCAGTTCCTCCACCACGGCGATGGGAATCACGATGTCATTATCCTGGAACTGCTTGATGGCATTGAAATCGTGCAGGATAATGTTGGTGTCTAAAACAAAAATCTTGGCCATAGTTAATCTTCCCCTTCCAGCGTGTTCAGAAGGGATTCAAGTATTTGTGGTATTTCTATACGGTTGGTCAGTTTCACTTCCGGATGGCCGGGAACGGGATGGCCGATGGGGAAGTAAACCACATCCTGGAGGATGAGTTCGGCATCTACATAGTCATAGTCTATATCGGCTATCTGGATGAGCACGCCCGGCACCTCGGAGAAGAGGATGCGGACGGGATGGTCCTCCCCATAGGATTTGGCGATTTCGCGGATGGAGACATCTGCTCCCGTACCGGCCGATGTCATAGCGCGGAGGGCCGTCAGGAGGCCTCCGTCGCCCACGGTGACGCCGGCTTTGACAATGCCGTCTTCCACCAGTTCCCGCAGCACTTCATAGCAGTCCATGAAATAGTCTGCATCGGCTACATCTGCCGGGGTGGAGGGATTAGCACCCACGGCCTGCGCCAGGGTAGAACCGCCCAGGCGGAAATCGCAAGGGTCGAAGGGAATATAGATAATCCAGTCCGAAGCTTCCGGTTGGAAAGAGGCCGAAGCCTTCCGGCGACGGCTCAAACGAGGATTGGCAGTACGGTAGGGCGTGTCTCGGAAGAGGTCTTCCTCTTCCTGCTGGGCATCCTCTTCCTCCAGCACCGTGCCGGCCTTGAAAGAGACGGAGGGCGCACCGGCAGTGAGGCTGTACTTCTCCAGCTTCACGCCCAGGGCATCTACATAGCTGCAGGCGGCTTCCACCGACTCATAGAAAGCGGCGGCGTGGCCCATATTCTTCTGGTTCCATTTCCAATCGGCCTTCAGCGTGAGGTCTCCCAGACGGAAGTGACCGTTCATCCAGACAACGTCCAGCAGGGCCTGGGCCACCTTGGAGGCGGTGTACGGTCCGGCAAAGGGAAGGGGCAGGCTGCGGGAGCGCCTGAGGTCTTCCACGGCCACGGCGTACTCCTCGATGGCGCTTTCTTCAAACGAGAAAGAGTCCGGGGCAGGGTCCAGGTGTTCGTCGGCCAGGGTCTCGGGGTCTCCGTCCGGTTCCAGCGTAGGCTGAACCGTGCACTCCCGGAGCATCTGGGCCGGGGAAAGCGGCATAGGGATGCCGTCCAGAATGTAGCTGCTGTAGAGTAAATCTGCTGCCATACCCCAAATATAAGCATTTTTCCATTAATATTGGTTATCTTTGTATTATGGAAATGTCTTACGAAGAGCTGTTGGCCCATATTTTCAAGCGGTTTCCTTCCGTGCAGGGAAATGGCTTCACGCCCGGTGCGTATAAGCCGGGCCTGGAGCATATGCAGCTCTTTGACGAGGTCCTGGGCCATCCGTCCCGCGCCTTCAAATCCATCCACGTGGCCGGAACCAATGGAAAGGGTTCGGTGTCCAATATGCTGGCTTCGGCCCTTACTTCCTGCGGCTACAAGGTGGGTCTGTTCACCTCGCCGCACCTGATTGATTTCCGCGAGCGTGCGCGCATAGGAGGGGAAATGATTCCCAAGGAGTATGTCTATGATTTCCTGAAGACGTGGCTGCCGTGGATTCAGAACCACGACCTTTCCTTCTTTGAGATTACTACCGGCTTGGCTTTCAAGTGGTTCGCCGACGAGCAGGTAGACGCCGCCGTCATCGAGGTGGGCCTGGGCGGACGCCTGGACTCCACCAACATCCTGGAAAAGCCGGAACTGTGCATTGTTACATCCATCGGCCTGGATCATATGGCCCTGCTGGGGAATACCGTTCCGGAAATTGCGGCCGAAAAAGCCGGCATCTTCAAGCCCAGTGTTCCGGCCCTGATAGGGGAGAAGGACCCTGAGACCCTGCCCGTCTTCGAGGAGAAGGCCTATCTGTTCTGCCCGTTGCATTATGCGGCCGACGAGCGCCCCAGCCTCTGGAACCGCAGTCCCAAGATTCTCGCAGAGATGGATTTGCTGGCCGAGGTACAGGCCGAAAACCTCCGCACAGTGCTGGTGGCGGTGGATCTGCTCAAAGATACCTTCGAGCGCCTGCAGGACGCCGACGCCGTAGCTGACGGTATCATCCACACTGCCCGCAACATGGACTTCCGGGGCCGATGGGAACGGCTTTCGGCCCAGCCTTACGTGATAGCCGACATTGGCCACAACGCCCACGCCCTGCGTTACAACTTTGCCCAGTTGGAGCGTTATGTGAACGAGGGGCGCTTCTCTTCGCTCATCATTGTGTACGGCATTATGGCCGATAAGGACCTGGACGCCATCCTGCCCCTGATGCCGGTGGACGCCACCTATATCTTCGCTTCTCCGGATACCAACCGCGCCCTGCCCGCCAGCGAGCTTCTGCGCCGCTTCAACGAGTACCGCCGGAAGGAAGGCCTTCCCAGCCGTTCTTACTTCTCCGGCAGCGTGCGCGAGGCCGTTCAGATGGCCACCCAGCTGGCCCTGAATCTCTCTACCCAGCTGAACCGGAGTGCATCGGCCCAGCAGCCCGCCCCGCCGCTCATCTACATTGGCGGAAGCGCCTTCGTGGTAGCAGAGGCCTTACCTTTGTTTAAGTAACGTCATGGCCGGCTCCGACCGGCCATCTCTATTAGCACGAAAATTGATTTATTCCATTTCAAATGGATTGGAAATATGAGAAAATTACTGATAACCACATTGCTGGCCCTGGCCGGCCTGTTCCCCGTTGCTGCGGCCAATGACAAAGGCCACGTTCTCAACGACCTCTGGGATAAATATGAAGAGGCCCGCAAGGCAGACCGCCCCCAGAAAGAGGCGGAAATTCTGGCCGATATCCGCCAGAAGGCGCAGAGACAGCACCTTCCGGTGGATTTTTACGATGCCGCTACGCTGTATGTGAATACCGTCCAGAGAAGGGATTGGAAGCAGGGGGACGCCCTGCGGGAAGAGCTTCAGAAAGAAGTGGAGCGCTTTAACGATCCCGTGGTTACCTTCCTCTGGATGCGGGAATGGAAGCGGGCTTCCACCAATGACATCTGGACCTACGTGAAGGACCACGCCAAGGATTTCAAGGGTCATCATCCGGCCCTGCACCGTGGGGTGGATTCTTTCTTGAACGGGGCCCTGAAGCCCTTCATCCGCTCGGATAAGGAATTTGCCCTGTGGAACCTGCTGGGCTCCTCCCGTTCCAACGACGCCCTCCAGGAAGAGCTTTACAAGGCCTTGAAGGCCGATTTGAACGGCTCCTATCCCGGAGATGGGGCCCTGGAGTATTACCTCCTGAGCCGGAAATACAACCTGGTGGCCGATCGGCCCAAAAAGAAAGCGGCCCTGCAGGCTCTTCAGAACCAGTATGCCGGCAAGGCGCTGGGCCTTTTCCCGGAGGCCGACCTGCTGCTTTTGCAGAAAGAAGACCTGGATGAAACCAAGGCCGATGAGAAGCAGTACAAGGACCTGGATGAGGCTTGCAAGCTTTTTGAGAACCGCCGGAAGGGCTATACCGGAGCGGAGGCTACCCTGGCCAAGGCCTGCACGGGCGTTTCGTTCCTGATGAGCCAGCTGGAAGAGGAAGGACTGGATGTGCTGGTAGATTCTTCCCGCATTCAGGTGCTGTTCAGAAACCTCTACCACGCCAATCTGACGCTCCGGGAGGGCAAGAGAACCATCAAGACGTGGAAGGTGGCCAATTTTGACCGGAGCTTCTATGTGCAGGATACCGTGAGCGTGGACCTGCCGGAGCTACCCGACGGGGACTATACCGTGGAGGCCGTGAGCGGCAAACACAGCGTGCAGGAAGAGTATACCAGATATACGCTGTCGCTGGCCGTCCGCCAGGATGCCCTGGGCCGGAGCGTATATGTGGCCGATTATAAGACCGGCGAGCCGCTTCCTATGGTGTCGTTCCGTCTGCTCAAGGGAGATATGGAAGTGGCCGGTACGTCCTTGCGGATGAACGGATTCACCCTGCTGCCGGAGGCCTTTGTCAAGCCGGTTTCGCAGGACAGGCGCACTTATTACAGCATCCAGGCCGTGAGCGGAGACCGCCGCTCCCAGCCGCTGACCCTGAGGTCCGGCTCTGATTATACCGGGGATGGGAAACAGGTCCAGTGCCACATCTATAAGGACCAGGGCGCTTATCACCCCGGCGATACCGTGCGCTTCAAGGCCATCCTCTATGAATCGGAGGCTTCCCATATGTCGGTGTGCAAGGGAAAATCCGTCAACGTTTTCCTTCGTGACCAAGAGAATAAGGTGATAGAAACCCTCCGGCTCACCACCAATGAATGGGGCTCCGTTTCCGGCCGGTTTGTTTTGCCCAAGGGGCATAAGAACGGCTATTTCTCCCTGGAAGTGGAGGGACTGTGCTATGACTGGTTCCGGGTGGACGAGTTTGCCCTGCCCGCTTTTACCCTCCGGTTCGATTCGGTTGAGCAGGTTTTCCTGCCCGGAGACGAAATTCCCGTTTCCGGCTCCCTGATCAGCTATTCCGGCCATAACCTCACCGGCGCCAAGGCTTTGCTGCAGGTTACCCGGAACGGCTCTATAGTTTATGAGGAAGAGCAGACCTTTGGTTCCGACAACCGTTTCTTCTTTGCCTTCCAGGCACTGGAGACCGGTTATTATAAAGTCCGGGTACGCGTTGTGGACGGTACCGGGGAAACCCAGGAATTCTCCGACGGGCACTACGTGACTTCCTCTCTTGCGGTGTATCCCCGTTTCCCGGATGAGGTGGAAAACGCTTCCGGGGCACAGCATCTGATTGGCGGTAAACAACTCAATGTGGTTTTGGAGGTCTATGATGGTTCCGGGTATAAGTCCCAGGTCCCTGTGACCTACCAGCTTTATTCCTGGAAGGATGCCCTGCTGGCCCAGGGAACCATCCCTTCCGGAGAGACCTTGAGCCTGAGCCTGCCGGGCAGCGGAGTGTACAAGCTCCATACCCAGGCGGAAGTCCGGATGAAGGACGGGACACCGGTCAAGGGAGAGAGCAAGGAGGAGATTCTGTGCCTTCTTCCCGGGGAGGAGAAGCTGCCCGAGGGTGCTTTGAAGGTATTCCTACCTATGGAGACAACGGTTCCTGCCGGCGGATCCATCGCTGCCTGCCTGGGCCATTCTCTGGGAAAGATTTATGCCCAGGTGGCGCTGTATGGAGAGAACAGGCAGTTGCTGGAGTCCAGGCCGATGATTGTAGAGAAGGGACAGCTGGGACGGATGGGGCTTCCTTATCTGGACAGTTACCCGGATGCAGTACGGCTTGAGGTCTTCTATTTCTTTGACGGGGGAGTGACGCACGAAAGACGGGAATTCCGCCGCCAAAAGGCCCAACACACCTTGCCGCTGTCCTTCTTCCGTTTCCAGGACAAGGCCTTCCCGGGTACGCTTTATAGTTTCAAGGTAAAGACAGAACCCGGCGCCGAGGCGCTGGTGGCAGCCTGGGACAAGAGCCTGGATGCCGTGGCGAAAAATGATTGGCGGATGGTTTCCACGCAGGATGTGTCTGTTCCCTTTGTGTCCACGTCCTCCATTTGTGGAACGGCGGGCCGCAGTCGCCCCCGGTTGAAGTATAGCCTGGCTACAAAGGGAGTCAATCGTTCATCGGCCATGGTTTCTGATGCGATTTCTGTGGAAGAAGTAGCCGAGGAGGCCCTCCCTTTCCAGTCTATTGAAATGCGTGTGGGTGGGGATAAAAATGCAAGGGCCGATTTTTCCACCGCCCTTACCTTCCAGCCGCATCTGCGTCCTTCGGCCGACGGAACGCTGGAGTTCAGTTTCCGCACTTCCGATAAACTGTCTACCTATTATGTGCGCGTGTACGCGCACGATAAGGAGATGCATAACGCCGTCTGCGAGAAGGAGATGGTGGTCTCCCTGCCGGTGAAAGTGTCCCTGCTGGAGCCCCGCTGTCTCTATGCCGGAGACGTCTATGAGGCCGCCGTCACGGTGTCCTCCGTGGCCGATAAGCCCGTTTCGGGCGTGATAATGCTCAAGGCAGGGGAGTCTGTGCAGCAGATTCCCGTTACGGTGAATCCCGGTGCCACGGAAACCCGTCGTTTCACCGTAAAGATCCCCGATCAGGTCGGGGATGACGAGGGCTCGTCATTCCCGGCTCCGACCGGGAATCTCGTCCTGACGGCTTCCTTTGTGGCCTCCGAGTTCTCGGATGCCGTGCAGGTTACCGTGCCGGTGTATCCGGCGGCTCAGGTGCTTACGGAGGCTCACTCCGCCGTGCTGCGGGACGGCACGGACCGGAATGCCCTGCTGGAGGAACTCCGCTCCCGTTTTGTGAATGTTCCGGCCTCTGAGGCCACCCTCCGGGAAATCACCGTCCTGGATCTGGTCAAGGACGCCATCCCGTCCCACGTGGATCCTCGTGGAGACGACGTCCTGTCCCTCTCCGAGGCCTGGTATACAGGGCTTATGGCTTCCGTCATACCGGGCACCGAAGGAGTGAGCGTATCTCCCCATCTCCTGGAGAAGATTCTGGCTTGCCAGAACGGCGACGGCGGCTTTGCGTGGTTCCCGGGAATGAATTCCAACGCCATCATCACGGCCGTGCTGCTGGAGCGCTTTGCACTGCTGCGGGACCGCGGGTTTGAGGTTCCGGATGTTACAAGGGCTGTCAAGTTCCTGGACAGCAAGCAGTTCGGCGCGGCCTTCCCGATCTGGAGCGGCTGGGTGAGCGATGCCCAGTATATGCGGGTCCGCGCCCTTTATCCGGAGGTGCCGTTTGAGGTGAAACCCGTATCGGCCACCGAAAAGAAGCGTCTGGCCGAATTTAAGAAATATGCCAAGGAATACCTGACTCCGTCCAGGAAGTCCGGTCGCGGACTGGAGGGGCAGATTCTTTCCAAGGCCCGCCGGCTCCTGACCCTTCGGTGCCTGAACGCTTCGGCCCAGGGCAAGGCGCTGGCAGGTGCGTGGGGAATCGGCCTGTCTTCCAAGCTGGAGAAATCCATACAGGCCGATGTGACCTCTCTGCTGGAGTATGCCGTGGAGCATAGGGACGGCGGCTGGTACTATCCCAACGCCGTGATGCCTTTCCGTGGGCTTCTGGAAAGCGAAGCCTACGCCCACGCCCTCCTCTGTCAGTTGCTGTCTGTCATAACGAGCGAAGCGAGTGTATCTCCTTCCGTCATTGCCGACGGCATCCGCCTGTGGCTTATGCTGCAAAAGGAGACGCAGAAGTGGGATACGGATCCGGCTTTTGTAGATGCCATTACCGCCATCCTGGACGGCTCTGAGGCTGTTCTGAATACGCGGGTGCTGGCACTTTCGGCCACCTACGAGGCCCCGTTCGAGAATATCCAGGCCAGTGGAAACGGCTTTACCGTGGAGCGCAAGTTCTATAAGATGACGGACAAGTGGGAACCCCTCCTGCCCAATGAAACCGTGAAGGTGGGAGACAAGATCAGAGTGGTGTACGCCATCTGGAATGCCGAGAACCGCAGTTTTGTGAAACTTACCGCCGGCCGCGAGGCTTCGCTCCGTCCCGTGGAGCAGCTTTCCGGCTACGTGGGCTTCTATAGGGGATATCGCAATGTGAAGGCATCGGCCACCGAGTTCTATTTTGATTCCTATCCGGAAGAGAAGACGGAACTCTCCGAGGAGTTCTTCGTGACCCAGGCCGGCCGGTTTGTGGCCCCCGTCACCGTCATCGAGAGCCTCTACGCCCCCCACTACCGCGCCAACTCCTCCTTCCGCCCGCCCCTAGTGGTAGCCCAATAAAAAAAGCGACCATCAAAGGTCGCTTTTTTTGTGGGCGGTGGCGGATTCGAACCGTCGACCCTCTGCTTGTAAGGCAGATGCTCTGAACCAACTGAGCTAACCGCCCGAAATGGGATTGCAAAGGTAGTAATTAAATTTGAATTGACAAATTTTATCGCTATCTTGCAGAATAAAACTTTCGATTATGATTGGAATACTAGCCCTGGCCCTGTTGCCGCCCTTTATCCTCCTTTGCTATGTGTATCAGCAAGATAAGCTGCAGAAGGAACCCAAGAAGAACCTGGTGAAAGCCTTTATCTATGGAGGTATTTCCATGTACGCTTCGTTGCTTATTTCCGTACCCTTTATGCATCTGGGGCTGTTCAATAAGGACATTACCTCTTATATGGATGCTTTCCGTACGGCTTTCTTTGGCGCCGCCATTCCGGAAGAGACGGCCAAACTGGTGCTGCTGTGGTTATTCCTCAGATCGTGCAAGGAATTTGACGAGCGGATGGACGGCATCGTGTATGCTGCCTGCGTGGGACTGGGTTTCGCTTCGTTCGAGAACATCCAGTACCTGTTTGCCGCCGGTACGGACTGGGTCACCGTGGGTCTGGGCCGCTCCATTACGGCCATTCCCGCCCACTTCGGCTTTGCCGTCATTATGGGCTATTTCTTCTCCCTGCATTACTTTGACAAGTACCGTGCTCCCGGCGCCGCCATCAAGATGTGGCTGTACCCTGTGCTGCTGCACGGCACTTATGACTGGATTGCCATGACCCAGAATGTGAATCCGCAGCTCAGCGGGGTTATCGCCATCGCCATCCTGCTACTGTGCTTCGTGCTTATGAAGACGGCCAGCAAGCGTATGAAGACCCATCTGAGGACAGATTCGTTTTACACCCCCAAAGTAGATCAACAATAAGTTTACTCACCAATGAAAAGAATTCTTCTTTTTGTCCTGGCCGCCGCCATCGCTTTTCCCGGCGCCGCCCAGCATATCGTAAAAGGCTCCATCGAAGGCGTTCCCTATCAGGGTTCCTATCATCCCACATATTCCAGTGACGGAGCCCATTTCGTTCCCAAGAACGTGATTCTGATGATTGGAGACGGTACGGGCCTGTCCCAGATTGCCTCCGGTTATTATGCCAACAACGGGGAACTCACCTATGCCAACCTCAAGTATATGGGCTGGGTAACCACCCAGAGCGCCACCCACTTTACCACGGATTCGGCCGCTTCCGGTACCGCCTATGCCACGGGTCAGAAGACTTATAACCGTGCCCTCAGCCTGGATATGGACAAGAAGCCCATCCCCAGCATCCCCGAGCGGGTTATCGGCAACGGCATCATTTCCGGCGTGGTTAGCACGGACGACCTTAACGGAGCCACTCCCGCCGCATTCTTCGCCCATCAGGAAGACAGAGAAATGACGGACGAGATTTGGGCCGATTTACCCGGCAGCGTGCTTCGCTACTTTGCCGCCGGCAGCAAGGAAAAGTTTGAAAAACGGCCCGAAGCCACCCAGAAGGCCATCCAGGACGCCTTTACCGTGGTGTATTCCCTGGAGGATCCGGCCTGTGCCACCGCTGAGCGCCTGGGCGTTCTGCCTCCGGCTGTGGAAACCGGTTATATTGTGGACGGCCGTACGGATTTCCTTCCCACGGCAACCCGTCAGGCCATTGATTTCCTCAATGCCCGCAAGAACGAAGGCAAGGGTTTCTTCCTTATGGTAGAGGGCGCCCGCATAGACAAGGCTTGCCACAGCAACGATTTCCCCAGCGCCGTCAAGGAACTGCTGGACTTTGACAAGGCCATTGCAGAGGCCATCAAGTTTGCAGACGAAGACGGAAATACCCTGGTGGTAATATCAGCCGACCACGAGACCTCCGGTCTGGTCCTTTGGGGTGGAGACCCTTCCAAGGGCAATGTGGAAGGCGTTCACATCAGTGGCGGTCATACGCCCCTTCCGGTTCCCATCTTTGCATACGGCCCTCACGCCCAGGATTTTATGGGTGTTCAGGGAAACGAGCAGGTGGCCCAGAAGATTCTGAAGCTATTGCTGTTTTAACGAAAGCCTGTAATCGGCGGGGGACATCCCCGTAATCTCTTTAAAATTGCGCCAAGCCGTGGTGCGCGAGCGATAACCGGCATTGAAGAAAGCCGTCTGGACATCGATATCCGGGTTTTCCTTGATTTGGTTTGCTACGCATTCCACGCGCTTGGCGTTAATCATTTCTTTAAATCCCTTGCCGGTCTCCTGCTGGATAATGCGGCCCAGATAGGTGACATTGGTGGCGCAGAGTTTAGACAGGGAGGAGAGGGAGAGGTCCGGGTCTCTCCAGGCTTCTTCTTGGTCCACGATTTGGCAGATGCGTGTCCAAAGATCCGGCTCCATGGGGCTGGACTCCGCAGGGGCGGTTTCCGTTTGGACCACTTCCGTGTGATGTTTGCTCGGACGTAACCGTTCTTCCAGCTCGTATTCTGTGGAGAATACGTAGAAGTTGGTGACCAGGAGGGGCATGATAATAAGCAAAATGCCATTGTTGGTGAGCATCAGCGCAATATGGGTAAGGCAGATGGCGATGAGCCCCAGACAGTAGATGACAATCCACGTGTGGTAGGCGCTGCTCTTGTAGTATTTGTAAGGGAGCAGCAAGGGAATGAGGCAGTACGGGATCATCAGGATCAGCGGTGCCAGGCGGACAATGACGTCTGGCAGGGCGATGTTCTTCCAAATGTGTTCGGGAGCGTACAGCAATGTCCACCGGTCTGTGAACAGCAGATAGAGGATAGCCAGTAAGAGTACGGGCAGAAAAAGCAAGGTGAAATTCCGTGTGGTGAGCCATTCCGGCTTGATCACGGAGATGGGATACAGCACCATTACAATGTTCATACTCATATAGATCAGGCCAATCCAGGGCTGAAGCAAGAAGAAGGGAAGTTCGTGGACGGTATTGATGATATTGGCCAAAACCACGAACAGAGCCATAAGGCCGCTGAGGGTTGCGCCAAGGGTTAACATACGCCTGGAACGGTCCCAGTCGTCCCTTTGAAGTTTTATCAAGTTGCGGGCGCAAATGAAGCAGGCAGTCATCTCAACCGCCGTTGCTGCCAAAGCCAACAAAAAAGTCACTTTCATAGCGCTTGTTTCAATTGTTGTTTCAAAATTAATAAGAATAATCCAAATAACCTATCTTTTTTCAAAGATTGAAACGCTCGATAACGGTTGTGAAACCTTTAATCATTCCAAATGCCGTAATTTTGCATTAGGAAAAAATCAGACTCTGATTACCGTAAGCACTGATGACAAGTAGTTTGAAAAACTTTACGCTGAGCCTCCTCGGGTTTTGCTCGCTTGCTTTATATACTATAGATGTAGCGGGCCAGGAAGTCTCCTTCCGCAATAACCTGCTGTACGATGCTACCGGCACTGCCAACCTGGGTGTGGAAATCCAGGTGGGAGACCACGTGTCCGTGGGCGTGAGCGGAGGCTTCAAGAGCTGGCCCCGTTTTCTGGCGTGGGATAACGACAATGAGAACAATACTTCGCATTGGCGTCATTTCCTGGTAGCGCCCGAGGCCCGCTATTATTTCAACGAAGTTTATAAAGGCTTTTTTGTTTCCTCCGATTTCATTTATACTCACTTCAATGTGGGAGACGTGAAATTCCCCTTCGGCCTTTATCCCGAAGTTCAGGAAAACCGTGACCAGGGATCCTTCTGGGGCGGCGGCCTTATGATGGGCTTTTCCTGGTGGGCCTGGCAGCACTGGCGTCTTGAATTTGTGGCCGGTGTGGCCGGCGGTCTGGCCGCCTACGACCGGTATGACTGCGCCAATTGCGGCTCCAAACTGGCAGAAGAGCGCAAGGCTGCCATCATTCCCCAGGCCGGCATCAACATAGCTTATAACCCTGTGGCCCGCAATAAGCGCAAACCGCGCGTGCGTACCATAAAAGAGACAGATACCCTTACCGTGGTTTCGGCCCCGGTGGCTTTTGTGGTGAATCTTCAGCCGGTGAAGGCCCCGGAAAGTGCCGGAGACCGCCTGTCTCAGGAGAAGCCGTGGGTTATTCCCATTTCCAAGTACCGTCCGCTGGATTATCTCACCCGCCCGGGCCGGGACAGCATTATGTATGTGCTTTTCCCTACGGGCAGTTCGCAGATTCTGCCCAATTATCCGGAAGCCGGCAGGAATGCTTCCGTTCTGAATGAACTCAAGGGTGCCATCGAGACCATCCGGGATGACGAAACCACCTCCGAAATCCTGGTCTCCATCGTGGGTCTGGCCTCCATCGAAGGCCCTCAGGTGAGGAACGACACCTTGTCGGCCCGCCGTGCTCGTGTGGTGGCCGACTATCTTAACGAGCACACCTATGTGAACCGCAAGTACTTTGAAACCATTCCCAAGGGAGAAGCCTGGGACTGGTTCAAAGATCAGCTGGAAGCCATCCCTGAAGGGGGAGAGGGAATTAGCGCAGACCAGGTGGAGTGGCTCCTGAATCTTGTATACAACGTCAAGGATGCAGACGAGAGAGAAAGCATCCTCCGTACCAATACCATTCTCTACCGCAAGGTGGTAGACCGCCTGCTGGGAGACCAGCGCAACGCCGGGTACATCCGGGTGTACTACAACAACCGGCCGGACCCCGCTACGGAAAAACTCAACGGCCCCATCTACGAACTTCTGAAGTCCAAGAAGTACCACAAGGCCGTGAAGGAAATCCAGGCCGATCCCGCCGTGATGGAGCGTGTGAACCAGGACCCCGAGGCCGCCAACGCTTACGGCGTGGCTCTCTATTTCGTGGCCCTGGACAACAAGGACGAAGCTGCTGAGAAAGAGGCCATCGAGCTGCTGGAGAGAGCGGCTGTGGACGGCTCTTCCGCCGCTTTGGCCAACCTGAAAGGAATAGAAACCTATGGCCCCGCCCGCAAGGAGTTCGAGGCCTGGAGACTGATAACCAACCGGTAAAAATTGCGAGCTATGAAAAGAATACTCAGATATTTGCTTCTTGGCGCCGTAGTTTCTGCCCTTGCTTCCTGCGCCCTCATTGACCAGGACCTTTCGGCCTGTGAGGAGGACTATAACCTGGATTACACCCTTGAGCTGGTAACCAATATGACCACGGAGCTGGAGACCCAGCTCTCCCTGGAAGCCGATGTCGCCGCCCGTACCGCCCTCACGGATTATCTGGGAGGCATCTTCACGGAATTTGCCCACGATGTAGACCTTTCCTTCTACGATGTGACGGGAGATTCCCTCCGGCTTCACCACGAGGCGCACATCATGGATGCCAGTGAAACCAGTTATACCTTGTTCATCCCGGTCCGCGAGTATATGCATACGGCTGTGGCCAATGTGGTTGGAAACGAGGTCGTTTCGCTCAAAGAAAGCGAGCGTTGCCATACCTCTGCCCTGGTTCAAGTGCTAGGAGACACCATTCCGCCTCACCAGACCGGCCTCTTCACCGCCCGCCTTCCTATGGAAATCCGTGAAGGGGAAGATCAGGAGTTTGACGTGAACCTGTATATGGCCAACTGTGCATCGGCCCTGGTGCTGGATACGCTGGACAGCGGTGTAAAGGATGTACGGGTTTTCGCTTCCGGCTTTGCAACGGGATTCGAAATCTGCGACAGCCTTTACCGCTTTGAATATTCACCCATCATCAGAACCGAACAGATTCCTTTGAAAGACTCTCAGGAACTGTGTTTTGCCGCAGTGCATTTTCCTTCCCGTGAAAACCTGCTCTCCAAGGCCGTCGGTACGGACGACCCTGCCGTAGGAGACGGAACCGACCATCCGCTGTGGACCATCCGGGTTTACTCCTATCTGGAGGATGGGAGCATTACCGAGTGTATCCTGGGTGTCATCCAGCCCCTGTTACCCGGAAAAGTGAGGGTCATTAAGGGCAAGCTTTATTCCAATGGCTCACTGGTCCCCGACGATACCACGGTTGGCGTATGTATTACCCTGGACTGGAAACCGGGTCTCAATTACGATATTATTTTTTAGAAAGATAAAAGAATGCATAATATGAACACTAGACATCTTTTCGTATGGGCAGTCGCTATGATGGCTCTGGCCGCATGTAACGCTGAGAAAGCTCCGGATAATCCTACCTACAATCCGGACACCAATACTGTGAATGCGCAGTTCGTGCTCAATGTTTCTACCGAAACCGGTAAAGACACAAAGACCACGGCTGATTACGCTCAGGTGGGTGGAAAGTTCCTGGGTATGAGTCAGGTACACCTGCTGGCCTACCAGCTGGACGATGGCAATCTGGGTAAGGGCGGTGCCTCCTCTCAGGGCCATTTCTTCTACAATCCCTGGGTGGGAGGTAAGGCCGTAGCCGCTGCCCGAGATTTCGATCTGGGCAACCTTTTTGCCAAGGATGCCGTCACCTCCGACAAGGCTTCCCGCGTGGTAGAACTGGCCGTTCCCCTGGGAGTCAACTCATTTTCCCTGTATGGCAAGGCCACCAAGACGGCCGACAGCGACTATCAGGGCAGTGTCTTTGCAACAGGTGACCCGGCAGACCTTACAACCCTTAAGTTTACGCTGGAATCCCGCTTGAACAGCCAGGATGCATACGATGTGGGTGCCTTCTTCTTTTCCAGCATGCTTACTTATTTCCTGGTTTCCGGTTTGGTGGATGAGAAGTCGTTCTGGTCTTATCCTTCCGGTGCTACGGACCGTTCTTATGGATTCTGGTATCCCATTCCGGCATCTACTGAGGGTTTCCCTGCCGACCCTAAGGACCAGGATACTTGGGAGGCTGATAATGTGACCTACACCTACTACACGGGGCAGTTGTCCTGGAAGCAGCTGGGAACTATGCATTTATACGCCGTTGACGACAATTCCAGTACGGATCCCAGCGAGTTTGTCAAAACGGCCGGAAAGGACGGCAAAGGGTCAGGGTCTGTATACTATAAGTTTAACCCTTTGGGTGAGGCCCTTGGAGAGGCCTACTACGTTATTTCCACCGTGGAGCAGAAAGGCTCTTACAAGGAGCTCCGTGCTGGAAGCGCATCGGCTGTCCTGCGAGTCTGCGAGGACTTGTATTCTATTGTGGATAGGGTGAGTTCGGCTATTCCTACTGGTTGGGAAGAGCATTGTGCCAAGTTGCTTGGTCAATTGATCAAAGACCGTATGGACCTGTATTTCAAGTTGAACACCAATGGTTATGATTTTATCAAGACCTCGGAGGGACTTGTTGATGTCGCAACCCTTAAGTCCGTGATGGAGGGTGCCTGCTCTCAAGACCAGTGGGAAAAAATTGTAGATAAAGTCACAGCGTATTTTGATGAAACCTATTTTTATAACATTGATGCCGGAAACTATGGTTTCCCCATCAATGTGGGACTTCCCTACGGCGCCGCCATTTTGGATTGCGAACCCGACTGGAGCAACCAGAAAAAGATGGAAGAGTTTGTCTATGTTTCGGACATTCCAGCCTACGGTATGGGCGGAGCCACCTTCCCCATTGCCAATTACCGTTATCCGCCGGAGTTGATGTATTATGGCAACTCCTCCATCCGTGTTACGGACTCCGAGAAGAAACTCGAGAACTTCCCTACCAGCGTGGCCATGTGGTCTGATGAGAGCAAGTGGGGTGGCTGGACCAAGAACGGCGCTGTTAAGTCTTCTACCAGAAGTGTGGCCATGAAGAATACCCTCAATTACGGTACGGCTCTTCTCAAGTCTACGGTCAAGTTTAAGGATGGGGTCACGAAGCTTAAGGATAATAACGCAGCCCTTCACCCGGGAGAAGAAGATAACGAAATTAGCATCGACGGTTCTTCTGGCGGCTTCCTTGTGACCGGTATCGTCGTGGGCGGTCAGGCCGATGTGATGGGTTGGGATTTCACCCGTTATCCGGACGCGGGTTCTCAGTATGCCGAAATGGGCTGGGATGCTGAGCATCAGATGTACACCGGTCTGTCGTTTAAAAACAATGGATTTGACAAAATGGTTTATGACCGGGTAGTTGGTGGCTATCAGGTGGGTTTGACCACCACTCCCATTTACACCATGCTGTGGGACAATTACGACGCCACCAAACCGGCCGATGCCCAGAGTGATGTATATATTGGTGTGGAACTGTTGAACCAGACCGGTCAGGATTTCTGGGGAGAACTGAACCTGGTCCGTAAGGACGGCATATTCTATCTGCTTGGAAAACTGACCCTGTCCAAGGCTGTGGCGGATGCAAGAAAGAGCAATTCCGATGCTTTCAAAAACCTTTCCCGCCTGGACTATTGCTATCCTCCCTACAATCCGTTAAACGGAGAGACCGTCAACGCCCCCCGTGTGTTTATGCAGGATTATGTGACGGAGGCCGTCCTGAACCTGGGTGAGGATGCTCTTAAGCATGCTTATGCCACCGTGCCGGATCTGAGAGCCTCTCAGGTCTCCATGGGCCTTTCCATCGATATGGCCTGGAAGCCCGGTCTCGCGTTCAATATCGATATGGGTGTTATTGAGTAATCTTATGAACAGGTTTTTGGGAAATAGCGCATTTGTCCTTGTACTGGCGCTCTTGTTGTCTTGCAATAAGCAGCAGGAGCCTGCCGGAGAGACCTTGTGCTCTGTTCGCATAAACCTGTCCCTTGATAGGCCTAATAGCGCAACCAAGGCCGATACTCTCGAGTTTACAGAGATGCAGTATGTTCCGGTCTTCCGGGGAATGACAGACCTCAAGATGGTCCCCTTTGCCGATATCGGAGAAATAGGGCCCAGTTCCACGGCACACAACCGTATGCTGTCCATTCCGGATGTCGGGGTAACCCTCTATCCTTCTTCTAGCTATCTGTATTCTTCCGGTATCGATGCCTGGATTCCTACCCGTACGGGTTCGTTGCTCCTGTATGGCCGAGCTCCCGCCCCGGGAGACCGGGATGAAGCCCGCCGTCACTATGGCTCGCTGGTTCCTACCGGGTTTGATTTGTCCAACCCTTCTTTGCAGGCCGATTCCCTGGGCTTTGCTCCGGATGTGATTTTCAGCCAGGGTGGCAAGGTACAGGAGGAGGCCGAAACTATTCGTGCTATACTCTCCAAGATTCTTAGCACCAAAACGTATTCGATTCCGTTTTGGTATGGTCCGGCAGAAGATTCCAAGGGTGATTTTGCCAAAGTGACTTGGAACGAGAGTATTGGAGACAATGAACTCCGGGAACTGTACCTTCAGATGACCAACGAAGGGGCTCCCATCTCGGGCTCCGGCCCTTTGGTGGAGGACCTTCTGACTACTTTCTACAGACGCCTGTCCGCTTACGAGAGCCACAATACCACTACCTATGAATTTGTGAAGGACGGAGTTGTTTATGAAGCCCGGAAAGGCTCCGACCTCACATCTCCGCCCCTTCGGTACAAAGAACTGTACGATGGTCTGAGGGATGTCATTCTGAACTACATAAAGGGTATAACAGATGTGACAGTCAAGGAGGTCATTACTGTAGATACAGATCTCGGAACCGTCCGTTTTGTAGATGAAGATGTTCACAACTTCCCCGAGAATATCGGCCTTCCTTCGGGTAGTGCAGTTCTTCGGTGGACACCTACAGGTTTTGTGATTCCCAAGATAGGAGGCGTGGAAGGCATAGCTCCTATGGACCGCTATTGTTACCCTCCTACGCTCTATTATTATTGCAATACCACCATCAAGACATCGGATCGAGAAGATATCCAGTCTGTGTATGAAAATCCCGATAATAAAAATTGGTCTAATGTTTTGAGCAATTACGACCTGGGTAACGTGGTGAGCAATAACACAAAATCCATTGCGTTGGTAAACCAGGTCAAGTTTGGGGTGGGTATGATGTCTGTCAAAGTCAAGGCAATCAATTCCTTCCTTCCGGATAACGACGGTCAGGCGGGGACCACGGTGCCCGCTACCGGAACCAACTTCCCGGTTACTGGCTTCATTATGGGCCGCCAGTATGCCCAGAACTATGATTTTACACCGATTTACACCGACAAAAGCACCGAGTATTACCTCTACGACAGTGTTATCCCGGACGTTTATCTTACTCCCACGGCTTCCAATCCCATCCGGACGCTTTCTCTTCAGACTCCGGAGAATATGGACGCCTATATCTGCCTGGAAATGCTCAACAATACGGGCGATACTTTCTATGGGGCCGACGGGCGTGTCCTTCCCGGCAGAACATTTTACCTGGTGGGCAAACTGGAATTGGCTTCTGCAGAAGGCAACTTTAGCAGCGTGGTGGTAAAGGGTCACTATACCAATGTGACGTGCACCATCAATTCACTTGCCGGAGCGTACAACTGTGTTCCGGACCTGGGCAAGCCGCAACTGGTTCTGGGCATTCAGACCAAGGTAAACTGGACGCTGGCCACCCCTACAACCGTTATGCTTGAATAAATGAAGTTTCGCGCTTTCATATGGATGATGGTTTTGCTGTTGCTGGTATGGGCCTGCAACCGCGAAAAGGAGGCTGCTCCCGAGCTGGGCATTACCATCGAGTTCCCGCTCACAGAGGCCACCAAGGCCGATGTGGGGGAAGTGCCCGCATTGGAGGAGGAGAATAAAATCACGGACCTGAAGATCTGGGTGTTCAACCACGAGACCAAGGTCCTGGAAGCTTCTTATGCAACCACGAAAGATTTCCCCGAGGGGGGCGGCGTGCGTAAGTATGCCCTGGCGGTAACTCCGACCTTTGCCAAGGACAAGCCCAATGTGGATGTTTTTGTGCTGGTCAATTCGGCCTCTATTGGTTGTTCTGAATTGAATGCCAACTGGAACAGTCTCTACACGGCCTTTTTCGAGGGCGATTATTTTGGTCTCACTCCGGAGAAGCTTGTAAAGTCTGTTCCCTCTTCTGGGCTTCCTATGAGCGGATTGGGAATGGATCTGAGTCTTTCGGGCGAGGAACCCACTTTTACGCTCCCTACGGTTTCTGTGGTGCGGGCCGTTTCCAAACTGAATTTTGTGTTTTGCCAGATGAAGACGGAAAACCAGGAGGAAGGAGAGGAAGAATCGTTTAAAATCAAAAGTGTGGAACTGTACGGAAATCTCATTTCCCGGGGGGAATATGTTTTCTCCGAGAATGCCCAATGCCGGGTTGTGAAGGTTGAAGAGCCCTACTATGACAGCCGGTCCATCCAATTAAACTGGCCCCAGGGATTGACCCTGGCCGAGAATGAGGCCCCGGAGGCTCTCTCTTATGCCGGACAGGATGGTCCTACCTATGATAAAATGATCCGGGACGCCGTGAATGGCGGCACGCTCTCCCGTTTGGGAACCCTTTATCTCAGGGAGAGTGACAAGGCCCTTACCGGTAAGATTAATTATTCCATTACAAAGAACAAGGTCTCCGAAGATAAGGAGACAACCTTTGAGATGGCCAGTGCCGGAGACTTTGCCCGTAACCATACCTGGACCGTATACGGCTACTTTATCAGCAACCGAACCCTCCAGTTGGCCGTCAGCGCCCTGCCTTGGGACAAAAACAATTATACCATCGAGTTCAGCACGGCTTCCCTGCAGGTTTCCCATAAGTTTTCGGTAGACCGTAGCTCGGCTGCAAGCATTGTGGATATCAGTGGCGGTAAAGGTAAAGAATTCAATGTGTTCGTGAAATCCAACAGTCCGGCCAGGGGCTACATTTCTGTCATTACTCCCCAGGGAGGAAAACTGGAGATTATTCCCGAAGGAACCAGGGCCGACCTGGAAGCCTTCGTGGTGACGCCGGATAGGGTTGATATTGACCCTTCCCACAACAATGGACGTATTGATATATCCATTGGACTGAACCCGAGCTTTGAAGGAGACCCTACGGGCCGGAGCATAACGCTGAAATTTAAGGCCTATACGCCGGATGGAGACCGCGAGATAGACGGTTCCTCGGAATGTATAGACCAAATCTATCACTTCTGCCTATGATGCGTCGTCTGTCATACGGAATACTGATGGTTCTTCTGCTGGCCGCTTGCGGAAAGGAGAATCAGGATCCGTTGTGGGATGGGCCGGTGATGGAACTTACCGTTTCCTGCCTGGACGCCCAGGATCCAACCAAGGCCGGGAGTGACGGAACGGCGGCCGGTGAGAACCCGTATCACGAAAATTTGATCAAGTGGGTAGATTTCTATTTCTATCCGGGTGGGGCCACCTCTGAATCGGCCACGTATCATATCAGAAAGGAATCCGGCAAGCGGGGCAGTGATGTGTTCCGCCTTGAACTCACTACCAACCAGGTCAACTATCGCATTTTCCCCGTCCTTTCCGGCATTACGGAGGCCACGGTCTTTGCCATAGCCAATGGCCCCAAAAAGAAATTGGACGATTTGGACGACACTTCTCTGAGCAGTATCGAAAGCCTGCTGGACACTACGGATTTTGCCGCTCCTTCTGTCTATACCAGCCATAGCCAGGAATATTTTATGATGAGCGGGTCCGAAACTATTACCCTGGCAGGACGCAGTCAGAAAGTGGTTTCCCAGGGACTGGTTAACTTGTCCCGCTATGCCAGCAAGATTACGGTGGGCATCAAGATGAGCGACCGTGTAGAGTTGAGCGACGGAGAAGTCTGGGTGCCCCGCCCGCAGGAAATGAAAATTTACCTGGAAAACGGAATGAAGGTGGTTTCCCTGGGTGGCCAGCCGGCCGGAACCACCGTGGGGATTACGCCTTCCACCGAAGCCTATCTGTCTTACAAGGACAACCCGCTGTATTTCTTCAGTGGCGGAGAGCCTTATTTTGATAAGAGTGGAGATTACTACAACACCTTCCCTATGTATACATACCCTTATCATTGGGTATCCGGCGCCGAGCATGAACCTTATATCAAACTGGTTATGACTTGGGACAGATTGGAGGAAGGCGGTTATTCCCACAGCCAGAAGGAATTCTATTATAAGATTTTGATTCCGGTTGACCGCCGGGGTGGAGATTTTATGAATAGTTTCATCCGGAACAACTGGTATCATTACGATATCAATGTAGGCGTGCTGGGAGCCGATACCGATGAGGATGCCGTGGAATTGACGGCCGAAATGTTCCTTGTGTACTGGCAGGAAAAAGATATGGCCGTTAAGCGTGCCAACATTGGTAACGCCCGCTATCTGTCGGTGGAGGGAACGCATTTTGAAATGTACAACCAGTCCAGCATCAAGGTGATCTACACTTCCAGCAGTCCCATTGAACTCGAGAATATCCACGTTACCAGACCCTATTTCGCAGAAAATCCACAATTAGGCTATAATGAAAGGTATCGTGGTGATGTAAGGCAGGTTGACTATAGAGACGAGGATACTTATGACGACATTTATCCGGACAATAGCTATTATCTGGAGTATAATGAGCAGCGGCGCAAGGCCTATAGCGGCGGCGTCGGGGAGGACTGGATACAGTACGGGGATGGGGCCATTGTTTATACCCACGCCCTGGAGAACAATTATTCGTCGCAGCAGTTTGAGTATTCTCCCTATACCATCACCTTTGATGTGTTCCATGCCGACGCAACCCCGACCTTGAAGAAGAATTACATCAAACACGTGGAAATTATCCAGTATCCCGGCATCTTTATCCAGGCTACGCCCAACCCCGACGATATAAAGGACAGCGGCGAACAATCTACGACCAAGCATCACGGATATGTCTATATTAACGGGGAACAATTCACCCAAAAAGATTATGAGGATGGAGGAAAACAGGAGAGCGATCTTTGGCGTGTAGTTACCTATAACGGCGGAGGCACGGATATGTATAAAATCAGTGCTACGGTATTGCCTGCCGACTCGGAGTTCATTATCGGAGACCCGCGCGTTGGCAATGCACAGAGTGCAGAAGAAATGGGATATACATTCTGCGAAGCAAACACCGTTAAAAAAGATGATCAGGGAAAGGAGGTTGTGGATACCGAAACTAAGCGTTCCCTTACTTATTATCATCTCACAGACGGCTCTGACCGCACCAAGAATATGATTGCCCCGGCATATCGCGTTTCTACCAAATTGAGCGGATCGGCCCGTAGTACGCAAATTTCAAAGGAGAATGCCTTGAAACGTTGTGCGTCCATCCAGGAAAATGGCTTCCCGGCCGGCCGCTGGCGCTTGCCCACCCAGGGAGAGATCAGCTTTATTGCCCAGCTTTCTGCCAACGGCGTGTTTGTCAAACAGTTTGACGATAATTACTGGACGGCCAACGGGGTGGTCCAGGTTAAAAACAATAAGGTGACGCCCAACCCGACTGCCACCAAGGCCTATATCCGCTGCGTGTATGACTCGTGGTATTGGGGAGACGACCGAATTCTAGATGGCAATGGGGATCCTACATTGTTTGTATGGGGAGATGCTGAATGATGAAAAAGTGGTTGATCATAGCGATGGCCGCGTTGGCAGCGTATAGCTGCAACCGGGAAGTGGAACTGGAACCGGAGTTGGATATAACCGACCCCGAGGGCCGGGTGGAGGTGGCGTTTACCGTGACCAGTGAGCAGGCCCCCACCACCAAGACGCTGGGAGAGGGAGCAAAAGAAGACCTTAAGAACATAGGGGTGGCAGTTTTTGGCGGTTCCGGCTATTTGAAAGAGTATAAGACATATACACCTACCTATGCGGGCACCCATGACTATAAGTATGTGAATCAAAAGGGTGATTCCTTGACCAAGGCTGTTTTCAAGTATTCTTGTACCATCTCTTTGCCCCTTAGCAACTCCCCGCGAACGGTTCATCTGATTGGAAACGGTCCCGGCAGCATTCCCTTTGGGCGAGACAGTGAAGTGCTGCCCTCTCTTTTGGGAGAATCGGAAGAAGGTGGTTTCTGGCAGATGGTGCGTCTGGACAAAATTTCTGCCCAGACCGCCAAGGATGAGAATAACGTGGAGTACTATATCTATCCCGAAGGAACCACTCGTTGCCGTGAGGAGGGAGAGCCTTATGTCCCTTCCGAGTCATTAAAGGCGAAATTTAAGGTTGTCGGCCTGATCCGTAACTGGGCCAAGATAGAACTCTCTGCGGAGGATGGATGTAATTTTACCCCTTATAGTTTTGCCGTTGTGAATGTCCCTTCGAAGGGTACGCTGGTCCCGTATGGGGGAGTCAAAGGCTTTATTGACAATTACAAGGACTTGAGTTTCGACGAGCTGATCGGAAAGGATTACGATTACTCCGGCAACCTTCCTTCCAGTGTTCCCTTTGATGCTAAGGTTCCCAGCGAGGAGGATTTTACGAATTATACGAACGGGGTTAAACAGTATATCGCCAATCCTGAGGTGGATGACGAGGCCCATACGGTTTATCTTTATGAGCGCCCCATACCCGACGGAACCATTCCTCCCACGTATGTGATTTTGTATGGATTGTACAAAAATCCCAGTGACACCTCGCTCAGTGAAGACGAAAGGACGAATGGCGTCCTGTGTTATTATAAGGTGGACCTGATGTCCGGCAGCAAGTATTATCCCGTACTCCGCAACTTCAGGTATCAGATCAATATCCAGAAGATTTCGGCCAAGGGCCACGCTACCCCGGCCGAGGCTGCGGCTGCTGCCGGCAGTGCGGATGTATCGGCCGATGTCAATGCATCGCACCTTCCGGACATTTCCGACGGCACCCGAAGGATGGCTATCCAGCCCTTTATGTCCAAGACCTATATCCACGCTCAGGAGGATTCGGTTTTCGTGGTTTTTTATGACGATATGAACCAAAAACCGGACCCGCTGCCCAATTTGCTGGATACATGTGTGACTTGGGAGCTTATCCCTGAGGATGCAGGTATCATCAAGAACGTGAAGATACACAAGGCCGTCGATTATAATCCTGATACGGAGCCCAAACCGGATAACTATGGCTGGAGGACCATTACCTATGAGATTGCCTCTCCCGGCGAAGCCCGCGCCCGCACCCAGACGCTTCGGGTCCAGTGCAAGACCGATCCATACAACAAAGAGGAAAGCTACTTGTATCGCGAAATCGTGCTCTCGCTTTTGCCCATTCAGCCCATGCGGGTGAGCTGTGGCGATAATCCCGTCCTTAAAACCAGTGGGCAGAAAGTCAAGGTGGATGTGTCCATTCCGGATGGTCTGGTGGAATCGATGTTCCCGCTGGACTTCAATATAGAGGCCGAGAAGTTGACGCTTACCGCGGACAATACGGAGACGCAGATTGTGATGCCGGTGCTGTCGGGCCCTTCCCAGACAGGCACAGGAAAGAACGCCTTCTATTTCCAGCGTACGGTCACCTGGGACGAATATAAAACAATCAAGTCCGAGTTGGATTATGAACACGAGAGCCGTTGGCGTACCTTCTCCAGCTACTTTAAGACCAACTGTGACGAGAGTGCTACCAAGATTTATGTAGGGAACAGTTACTTTGAGCCGGGAGAGACGGATTTTGTCAATTTTGAGTCTTTCAAGGACCCCAAGTTTATCACGTCCATCCCTTATACCAAAAACGCTCCGGTTAAAGTATCGGCCAGTATGATGCTGAAGCGCGATTCTTATGAAGAGACGGTATTCCTGGAACTGAAGAACCTCAAACCCAGCGACCCCACCTGGCTGCCGGATGCTTCCGGAAAGTATGCCTATAAGCCCCAGGCCCAGGATATGGTATTTGATCTGCTGACCACGGAAACAGGCGGCGATGTGTCGGTGAAATTATCCACGGACAACGGTGTTTACGAACCGGCCACCCTGGTGCCCTGGCATTTCACCAATGTGAGTTTTGTGGATGCCGTACCAATGCCTGTCACCTCCGGTAAATCTTCCAATGTGGCTTATGGATATGTGAACAGTTCCAGTGGTTCAAAAACCGTTCTGTTCGGATTCAGTACGGATAGGGATAATATGACACCTACTGTGAAGATTATACCAGGAGAAGGAGGAATCAATATTCCCAGTGACTACATTAAGGGTTATGATGTAAGTAAACTTCATAGTAAAACTATTAATCCTTATACGGGCGCAGATAATTATTTCTGGGCCGAGATGACCACGAACAAGGACCAACAGATTACCAGCAAGGTTTCGTTTGTTCTCTCTTCCGTGGGATATGTAGAGGAGCCTGTGGAGGCCGGCCGTTTTAACGGCAATATCTTCACCTGGGATTTTACTTCCGATAAGTGGAAGACAGACAAATTGTGGTATGAAGAGACTAAGACCGAGGTCTCTTATAGCAGTTATCTGGGCGTAGGATTCAATACAATTTCCAGTGTGGACGGATCCGGTGTCAGATTGAATAAAGGAGGCACCTATGAAATTTCCGCCGAAGTCTATAAAAAAAGCGGCAATGTTCATACGGATACGGAATGCGACCTTTATTGCGTGATTATTGAGTACGCCAAGGATAGTAATAATATCCCCAGCATTCCTAAATCGGTTGAGGAACCTATGATTCCGGAGGAGGGCGTGTACTACCAGTATCTGGGAAGCGAGAATCAGTATCTCTGGACTTTCCCCCGTGGTACAAAGTCGGCAAGATTGACGCTAAAGGCATCCGCCAGCCGCGATATCGTTATCAAGCGTATCATCGGAAAGGCCTTCCGTGGTTCCCTGTACCACACGGACGGTCAGCACGATTAGCCCTTTTATTCCGCTACGGTAAAGGGGAGGGTGACTGAGTTACCGTCTCCGTCTACTACCGTGAGGGTGTGTTTTCCGATGGGCGGGGCCAGCCGCAGTTCGTGGATAAAACGGGTTTCTCCCACAAAACTTTGATCCAGATGCCACCAGAGGGTGGCATCTGTGCTATGGTGCGCCACGCGGAACACCACGCCTTCCACCTCGCCGGAGAGTTGGCGGGGAAGGTATAGGACGGTGCCGGAACTGGGATAGATAAACTCCATAACCTGGGCCGATGCGCCTTTCTTGCCGGCTCCCACATACTCCGGATGATGCGGCTTGTAAAACCATTCCATGGCCGGAGGAAGCACAAATTCCCCGTTTCGGTGATAGGGACAGGGGTCGCTCTCCAGGCAGGCCGAAGGAAGGAGCAGCTCCTCCGTCTGAGGACATTCAGGACCGGCCAGGTAGCCGGAGGCAACGCAGACTTTGGCAAGAGATGGCCGGTCGGAGTTTTCATCATGCCCGGCTTGACCGGGCATCTCGAACCAGTCGTTGGAGGCGGGGAGGAGGCCCAGGATGTCAAACATCACGGGACCGGCGGTGCGGGCGCCGGTGAGGCCCGGAACGCCCTGGCCTTCGGCATTGCCGGCCCAGACCCCAATGGTGTATTCCGGTGTCATCCCCACGGCCCAGGCATCGCGGAAGCCGTAACTGGTGCCGGTCTTCCACGCCGCCTTGCGAACGGAACGGATAAGCCGCCAGTCCAACTCGTCGGGCCGATTGACCTCCTTAAGGGCGTCCAGGGTGTACCAGGTGGCCAGAGATGGCCGGTCGGTGCCGGCCATGACGGGCTGCTCGGAGCCGGTTATGACGGAAGCTGCCATGGCGCTGTAGGCGGCGGTGATCTCGTCCAGGCGGCCTTCGGCTCCGCCGAGGATGAGGGAGAGGCCGTAGGTCTCGGGGCTGCGGGTGAGGGTAGTTAGGCCCCGGGCCTGCAGCAGGGAGTAGAACTTGGGCACGCCGTATTGCCGCAGGAGGAACACGGCCGGAACGTTGAGGGAGCGGGCCAGGGCTTCGGCGGCCGGTACGGCGCCATAGAACTGCCGGTCAAAGTTTTGCGGGGCAAAACCGCCCAGGTTCACCGGGATGTCGGGAAGCAGCGTACGGGGGAGGATGAGCCCCTCCTCCAGGGCGGCCTCATACAGGAAGGGCTTGAGGATGCTGCCGGTGCTCCTTGGAGAGGAAGCAATATCTACCTGCACGCCGGGCCGTTCGCGGTAAGGGGAGGCATTGCCCACATAGGCCACCACCTCGCCGGTGCGGTTGTCCATTACCACGGCGGCCAGGTCGGACACGCCTTCCCGGGCCAGGTCGTCGGACTGGCGGTCCACAGCGGCCGTCACGGCTTTCTGCAGTCCTATCCGCAGCGAAGTGCGGGTGCGGACCCCCTTGGGACAGTTCTCGACATAATGCGGAGCAAAAGCAGGCAGCGGCAGCGGTGCCTGGGGCAGCGGCTCTTCCAGGGCCGCTGCATACGTATCGGCCCCTATGTCTCCGTGCTCCAGCAGCCGCTTGAGAAGACGGTTGCGCTTTTGCAGGAGTTCCTCCCGGCCGCGGCTCAGGTGCAGGGTGGCCGGTGCGTTGGGCAGGACCGCCAGGGTGGCGGCTTCGGCCCAGGACAGTTCAGACGCCGGCCGGCCAAAATAGCGCCAGGCGGCCGCTTCCAATCCCACCACATTGCCTCCGAAGGGGGCGTGGGAGGCATACAGCGCCAGGATGCGGCGTTTGGAGTAACGCAGTTCCAGGCGCGTGGCCAGTATGGATTCTATGAGTTTTTGCTTTACGGTGCGCTCCTTCTGGCGGCTGAGGCGGATGACCTGCATAGTAATGGTACTGCCGCCGCTCACCACGTGGCCGCTTCGGAGGTTCTGCACAAGCGCGCGGCCCATAGCCACGGGGTTCACGCCGGGATGCCACCGGAAATGCCGGTCCTCAAACTGGACCAGTGCGGTGGCAAAACGCTCCGGTACGGTGTCGCAGGGCGGGAACCGCCACTGCCCGTCCTCCGCGATGCGTGCGCCCAGGAGCTCGCCCTCGGCACTCTCCACCACGGTGGAATACACCGTGTCCTTGAACAGGTTCCGGGGCAGACAGAAGAGGTAGGCCAGAAGGATTACAGCCAACCCTAAAGAGATCCCCGGTCTAAGCCGGGGATGACGGGGTCCGGCCATTACTCAGTAACTACGGCCGTGCCGGAGGCGGTGGCGGCCTGGATGGCCGGCTCATACATAGCCTCGGCCACTACGGACGGCAGCATATATCGGCCTTCATAGGCGGCTCGCAGCTGCACGGTGAAGGTCTTGTGCCGGCCGGCGGGCAGGGCAAAGAACCAGTTCACGCGGTCGTCGCGGATGTCCTTGTAGTCGTAACTCTCCTCGCCGGAACCACCCGTGAGCCGGTCGTTCTGGATTTCCCAGCCGGAAGCCACGGGGAAGTTGAGGGCCAGGTTCTCGTAAGCCTTGGCACTGGAGGTGTTGGTTACCTTGACCGTGGCGATGAAGCGCGTTCCCTGGGGCAGGGAAGCGGGGTTCACCGTGGCACCGGTTTCGGCCGAAGTGTATTTGATTTCCAGTTTGAGGCCGTTGGAGGTGGCGGTCCTGACAGCGCTGCGCTGTGTCTTGATCAGGGTGCCGTACACCGTACCGTTGGAGTTGTTCTTCACAACCTGCTCCCCGGAGAGGTTTTCAACCAGGCTCTTCTGGGCCTGGACGGCTTTGTCCCCAAGGGTTACCTTGAGCTCGGAAGCGGGCACCTTGTCGTAGAGGTGGCGGTAGGCCACGGTGGCAAAGGCAGTCTCCTGCGTGCTCATAGAACGCTCTGCGGGTTCGCTGGCCAAGGAGAGGGCCTCGGCTATGTTCTCACAGAGAACCAGGGCGTCCAGGGCCACCATACGGTCCCGGTAGCCGGTTCCGTAGGTGAGGTTGTAAGGCTCGTATTCCGGGAAGTCCTTGCCAATGCCTTCCAGCAGGCCCTGTCCCAGGGTAGCCTTGCCGCTCAGGGCATAGGCACCGGCCAGCATATAGCGGGCGCGGTCTCCAATCTTGGAGGCTTCCTTGAGGCGGTTCATACCGGATACCTGGGCCTCTCCGGCGAGAGCCATGGTGTACAGGCGGTAGGCTTCGTCCAGGTTGGAGAAGAAGTTGTCTCCGGCCACGCGGAACACCTGGCTCATCTTCTTCTGGTAGGCTTTCCAGTTCTTGATGACGCCGCTGTTCACTTCAAAGCCGGCCTTGGAGGCGGCGGTGAGGAAGTGACCGGCCATCGAACTCACCCAGGTGTCGCTTCGGCTGCCGCTCCAGTAGGCAAAGCCACCGTCGGCATTCTGACGGGCGTACAGTTTGTTGATAAGGGTAGGGATGAGGGCCCTGGCTCCGGCTGCCTCTTTCTCGGACAGCATAGGCAGGAGGCTCACCATAGTAAGGCCGCGGGCGCTCAGCTGTTCGCCGCACTCGTAGCGGTAGTCGCGCATATTGATGTACCAGGCTTGGGCGTCCGGGGCGGGGAATCCGGCCAGCTGCAGCGTGCCGTTCCCTACGGTGCGGCTCTCGCCGGGCTTGAGGGAGAAGCGGCTTACCGTTGCAATCTCGGGCTGGGGATTCTGCACGGTGAGGGCTATGGTCTCGCTGGCCTTGTGGCCGCTGCCGGCGGCTTCCACCGTGATGTGAGCCACGCCTTCCTCGCCGGTGGCCTTGAGGGCAAACTTCACCAGCCGGTCACCCTTGGCGGCAAAGGTAAGTTTCTGGGAGGCGGGGCCTTCCAGTTTCACCGGACCGTCCACCTTGACGGATACCTGGGCTTCCTTGACGCCGTCTTCCATCGCAAACACGTTCACCGGAATCTGGCACTCCTCGTTGATGCCCAGCACACGCGGCAGGGTGGTCACCACCATCAGCGGATTCTGGACGGGCACGGTCTTTTCGGCATTGCCGAAGGCACCTTCGTGGCCGGCCACCACCATCACGCGCACGCTGCCCACATAGGTGGGAAGCTTAAGTTTGAGGACGTCTCCGTTCTTGTCCACCGTCTTGGGCTGCAGGAACAGCACTACGGGGTTGAAGCGATTGTCTTTTCGGGCCGATACAATGTTCTCCTGGTCGCCGCCGATGGAAGCGATGGGGGCGAACTTGCCGCTGAAGGCGCCCACCACCTGGTCGTACAGGTCCCAGGTCTTGACGCCCAGGGCTTCGTTCTTGTACATATAGTCCCAGGGATTGGGGGTCTTGAAGGCCGTCAGGTCCAGCAGGCCTTCATCCACGATGGCCAGGGTATAGGTCATGGGCTTGCCGGACTTCTCGGTCACCTTGACGGTGAATTCCTCGTCCGGGTGCAGCACCTGCGGCAGGGTAACCACCGGTTCCAGGTGCGAGGCGGGGTTCTCCACCTTCACGCGCTGGACGCCGTACATACGCAGCGGGAGGTCGTTCTCCGTGGCGCCATAAGGCTGCAGCAGGGTTACGTGCACGTAGATGTTGGGAGCCATACCGGGCTCTACGGTAAACTTGTAAGGGGTATCCTTTTCAGACAGGCTTACCCATTCCCGCTGTAGCACGCCGCCGGCGTTCTCCAGGGATACCAGGGCCTGACCGCCCTTGGCGGCGGGTATGTACACCGTGGCCTTCTCGCCCACCTGGTAGGAAGGCTTGTCGGTGGAGATGGTAAGCATCGTAAGGGCTTCGGGATCCTGCCGGTTGGCGCGGCCGCGGTAGTCGGACCAGTCAACGGTTACGAAGGATCCGCTTACGTGGCCGGAGTTCCGGTCCTTGGCCAGGATGAGGTAGCGGCCCCAGTCGGGGTAGTTGACCCGGAGGTTGATGCCGGTGTCATCGGCCCCGGAAGTAAGGGTGCCGGAGGCAATCTTTGTTACCGAATTGCCCTTTACGTAGGAATCCAGTTCTCCGCCGGGATTCTCCCACCACCAGTTCCAGCCGGTCTTGAACACTACGTATTCAATCTGGTGGCCCTTGACGCGTTTGCCGTGGGCATCCACGACGGCCATCTGGATAGGCTGGTCTTTGTCGGTTTCCAGGAAGTCGCCTTCCGGTACCTTGATGCCTACATAGGCGCTGTAAGGGGAGTAGGGAAGGGTCTCGGTGGTGAAACTCTCGTCTCCGCCGGGTTCCTCTACGCTGGTTACCACAAAGGCCTGCAGCAGGCCGGGAGCGCCTTCGGCGGCCGGGAATTGCAGTTTCACGGAGGTGTTGCCGGTGCCGTCCAGGCGGGACTTGAAGAGCAAGTATTCCGCCGTGGTGAACTGGGAAGCCGGATTGTTGAAGTTGTATTTCTCAAAGCCCTTGAAGGGGACGTTGGCCTTGCGGAGGGTCATATCGGCCCTTACGTTGCAGTCGGATGCCGCACCGCCGGAGAGCCAGCTGGCGGCTACCCGCAGGGTGCTGGTTCCGTCGGCCTCCAGCATTTCAGGGTAGGCCGTGGTAATCTTGAGGCGGTTGGGCTTCACGGTTTCCACGTGCAAGGTCTTGTGGAAGGTGCTGCCGCCCACCTTGAAGTAGGCGTTCCAGTAGCCGGTGGGATCATCGGCCTTGGTGGTTACCTCGTAGCTGAAGAAGCCGTCGGTGCCTTTGGCCACCTGCTTGGTGTAGAACTGGCCTTCGGGGGTATACAGCTCCAGGGTGGCCGGGTGGCCTTCGGGCAGGTTCTTGCCCTTGTCCTGGAGGATGAGCGTGAGGTGCATGGTGTCTCCGGGGCGCCAGATGCCGCGCTCTCCGTACACGAAGCCCTTGATGCCCTGCTGCACGGTTTCGCCGCCCACGTCATAACGGCTCAGCGAACGCTCGTTGCCGTTGGTGACTTTCAGGTAAGAGGTGCTGCCGCCGGCCTTGGCCACTACGGCAAAGGGCTTGTGGTTTACAGTGATTTGGGCCAGGCCCTTGCTGTCGGTCTTGGCTTCTCCCATCTTCTGGAGCTGGAAGTCATACACTTCCAGGTTCACGCCGGGGAGACCCTTGGCGGTGAGGAGGTCCGTGGCGGCCACCCAGAGGGTGTTGCCGTCTGCGTATTCGGCCATCAGGCCCAGGTCGCTGGAGAGCAGCTGGATGGCGGGGAACCGGTCGCTGTCCATATAGTAGGACGGCTTGGTAGGGTCGTCGCTCTCTTCCCATTCGTACTCTTCCCAGTCGTAGTCGTTGTCCCAGAAGTAAGGGTTGGCTTTGTCCCACTCGGCTTCGTCGGCCGGGGTGGGCTTGCCGGTGAGGGCCTGGGCACTCACGATGGGTTCCTTGCCGCCATACAGGCTCTGGTCCTGGCGGAAGCTCAGGCGCACCCGGTAAATGGCACCGGGCTCCTGGCGGATGAGGCCGCCCAGGTAAATGGTGTGGGTATTCCACTTGTGCAGGTTCTTGGAAGCGTCCAGCTGCACGTCTCCGCGGTATACCAAACGGCCGCTGCGGCGCAGGCTGCCGGAACCGCCCAGGTCGTTTTCCTGGAGGAAGGAGAGCACGTTTTTCTCGTAAATCTTGATGATGCGTACCTCCACGGCGCTCAGGTTCACGGCGCGGAAGGGGAGGAGGAGCTGGTTCTTGTCCGGAAGGATGTTGCCGCTCACCAGCAGTTCCACGGCGGGCTTGGGCTCGTTCAGGGTGAAGTTGCGTTGGAAGGTCTCTCCCAGGGTGTTGCCGTCGGCGTCCTTGAGGTTCTTGTCCAGGGTGAGCACCAGGTCTGCCTTCTGGTTCTCAAAGTGAACCTTGACCATCTTGTCCTCCACTTGTACATAACTGCGGGCGGCGCCCTCCAGTTCTATCAGGCCTTTGACGGTGGCGTTGGCCGGAGCCTTGGAGAACGTCACTTCCACCAGGTTTTCTTTCAGTTCGGCCTTGGATACCTGGAAGGGACGGCCGTTGTCGGGCTCGCCGGCTTCCGGCTCCTCTTCGCTCCTGCCGCGGACGGCCATGCTGAAGGTAAAGGGTGAGGGGGCGTCCGGGAGCACTTTGTCCAGCGCGAAACTGATGGTATACGTCTCTCCGGCCTTCAGGCTTTCGGGCGTAAAGGTTACGGTGGTGGGGGTGGCCCACTGCGTATTGCCCTGCACTTTGGGCTGGATGGTGAACAGGCCCTCGGTGGGTTGCTGGGCAGCTTCCCGGGCCAGGTCAATGCGGATGATGGCATCCTCTCCCACGATACCGCCGGTATAGGCCTTTACGTATTCGGCAAATTCCTGGGCCGAAGGCGTTTCTACGGCCGTCTTCCTGGGCCCGCAGGCCACGATGGCCGCAGCAGCGGCCATCCAAAACAAAAACTTACGCATTCTGATAAGATTTTATACCGTCTCTCAAGCGTTCCAGGCCGTCCAGCAGGCGGGTTCTGGGGCAGGCGATGTTGAGGCGCTCGAAGCCTTCTCCGCTGGCGCCGTAAATGGTTCCGGTACTGAGCACCAGGCCGTGCTTTTCCCGCAGGTGGCCCGCAAATCGCTCGGAGAAGCCCTCCAGCGGTTCGCCGGGCTTCAAGGCGGCGCGGCAGTCCAGCCACATCAGGTACGTCCCTTCCAGCGGCGGGCAGGTGATCTGGGGCATTTCGTCTTCCAGGTAGCAGCACACGGTGCGGGCGTTGTGGTAGAGGTAGTTCCGGAGTTCGTCCAGCCAGGGCCCGCCCTGGCCGTAGGCGGCCTGCAGGGCGGTGGCGCCGAACACGTTCACGTCGCAGCACTCGTTGTCGTTGATGGCCCGGTCCATCTTCTTGAGAATCTCCGGATGGGCCGCATAGATATTGGCAATCTGGATGCCGGCTATGTTGAAGGCCTTGGTGGGGGAGATGCAGGAGACGGAGTCTTTCACGTATTCCTGGGGCAGGGTGGCCCAGGGGGTGTAATCGTGGCCGGGGTAGGTGAGTTCGCAGTGGATCTCATCGGAGATCACGAAGACGCCGTTCCGGCGGCAAATCTCGGCCATCAGGAGCAGTTCTTCCCTGGTCCACACGCGTCCCACGGGGTTGTGGGGGTTGCACAGGAGGAAAACCTTGCAGCCGGCCGCCAACTTTTCGAAGAGGTCCCAGTCCACTATGAAGTGCTTGCCGTCGTACTGCAGGGGGCAGTCCTGCTGGATGCACTTGTTGTTGCGGATGGCGGGGAAGAAAGCGTTGTAGCAGGGAGTCATCACCAGCACCTTGTCTCCGGGTACGGTCATCGCCTTGATGGCGGCGCTGTAGGCCGCAATCACACCGGTGGTGGGAACGATATTCTCCCGGCTGATTCCCTCCCAGCCGTGCCGGGAGCTGAACCATCGGCCCATTACCTCAAAATAACTGTCCGGCAGCAGTTCGTAGCCAAACACGCCGTGGTCCAGCCTCTTTTGCAGGGCCTGCTGGATCTCGGGGGCAATGCGGAAGTCCATATCGGCCACCCACATGGGCAGCGTGCCGGGAAACTCATCCCATTTTACGCTTTCGGTCCCTTGACGCGGGGGACACTCGTCGAAGTTGTACATAATTTATGATAAGGTTTTGATTTCGCAGTCTCCGGGGGCTTTGATGTTCTGGTCCAGGATGATTTCGCCAATGGAATCGGCCTGGATGCGGCCGCTGCGGGGGTTCTTCACCGAAACGATGTTCCCCTTCACGGTGGCCTGCACGCTGCTGTACTCGAAGGCCAGGTCTGCGTCGGGCTCGAAGGTGCAGTTTTCCAGAATCAGGTTCTCGCAGTAGCACAGGGGCTGGGTTCCGCCAATATGGCAGTTCACCAGGCGGAGGTTCTTGGCATACCAGCCCAGGAACTCTCCCTGGATGCGGGAGTCGTATACCGTTACGTTCTCGCTCTCCCAGAAGGCATCCTTGGTATCCAGGTTGGAGTTGCGGATGACCACGTTCTTGGAGTACTGGAACGAGTAGTTGCCCTGGAGGTTCAGGTTCTCCACATCGATGTTGTCCGTGTGCATAAAGATGTAATCGGCCTTTTTGGCCTCTACATTGCGGAGCTTTACGCCGTCACAGTCCCAGAAGGTCTCCTGGGCATTGGTGAGCTGGACGTTTTCCAGATAGGTATCCGTGATGCGGCGGAACATCTTGGGAGCTTCCACCAGGGTGTTGAACATTTTGCAGTGGCGCGTGTACCAGAGGGCCGCGCGGGCTCCTTCCCGGAAAATGCAATGGCGGATGGTAAAGCCGTCGCACTCCCAGAAGGGGTACTTTCCGTTGAATTCGCAGTTTTCGGCCTCTATGTTTGCGCCTTCTTTGAGGGAGGATTCGCCCGGGCCGATGGAGACGTTTTCCAGTTTCAGGCCCTCGCGTCGGACGTACAGGGGACGCTCCCCTTCGAAGTATTGATCTTTAATGTATTCCATATCTTACAAAGTTACAAATTATCTTGTTGAAAATAGCTATCTTTGTGCGCCAAAAAGCTTAGCCATGAAAGAAAACAACGGAGCCCTGGCGGGTAACTTGGCGTGCTTTGCCGCCTACGCCATCTTTGGTTTCAATATCATCAGTTGCAAGAATATTGCCATTGACGGGAATATTACGCCCATGGCGCTGTTTTGTTTGCGTTCTTTCGGTGCAACGGCCCTGTTCTGGATCTGGTCTCTGTTTACGGCTCCCAACGACCATATCAAGAAGGAGGACCTTGGAAAGGTGGCGGTGGCTTCCTTCCTGGGGCTCTTCCTGACGCAGATTTCCTTCCTCTTTGCCATCACCCAGACCACGGCCATCGACGCCTCCATTATGAGCACCCTCAGCCCCATTATGACGCTGATCATATCGGCCCTGGTCATCAAAGAGAAGATTACCTGGAGCGGGGTGGCCGGCATAGCCTTGAGTCTGGTGGGCGTTTTCATCCTCATCTTCAACAGCGTTTCCATCCGCTCCGGGGCCGATTCCACTTCCATCTGGGGCATCCTGGGCATGCTCGTAAATACGTTGAGTTTTGCCTCCTATGTGGGTATCTTCAAGCCCGTCATCAAGCGGTATTCGGTGGTGACTTTTATGAAGTGGATGTTCCTCTTCTCTTCGCTGATGTCGCTGCCGTTTGCCTTTGGAGCCTTCAAGGCCTCCAACCTGGCCGCCGTGCCCACCGACATTATGCTCCACGTAATCTACGTGGTGGTGGCCGCTACTTTCATTGCCTATTTTCTCATCCCCTTTGCCCAGAAGCGGCTGCGGCCGGTTGTGGTGTGTATGTACAGTTACGTGCAGCCGGTCATTGCTATGATCATTGCCCTGGCGCTGGGCCTGGACCAGCTCACCCTCCTGAAAGTGCTGGCTTCCGTACTGGTCTTCCTGGGCGTGGGCCTGGTGAACTTCGTTCCCCGAAAGGTACAATAAAAAATCCCCGGGCCTTTAGAGCTCGGGGATTAGTTTATAAGGGCCGATGGATTACATCATTCCGCCGGCAGGCATGGCGGGGGCGGCCGGAGCGGGCTCCGGGATGTCCACGATGCCGCACTCGGTGGTGAGGAACATACCGGCAACTGAAGCGGCGTTCTCCAGGGCCACGCGGGCTACCTTGGTGGGGTCGATCACGCCGGCCTCGTACATCTTGACGTACTCGCCGGTGCGGGCGTTGTAACCGAAGTCACCCTTGCCCTCGCGGATCTTGTTGATGATGACGGAAGCTTCCACGCCGGCGTTGGCGGCAATCTGGCGGAGCGGCTCCTCGATGGCGCGCTCGATGATGCGGATACCGGTGGTCTCGTCTTCGTTTTCACCCTTGAGGTTCTTCAGGGCCTCGGTGGCGCGGATGTAAGCGACACCGCCGCCGGGCAGGTAACCTTCCTCTACGGCTGCGCGGGTGGCGTTCAGGGCGTCGTCCACGCGGTCTTTCTTCTCCTTCATTTCCACCTCGGTGGTGGCACCTACGTAAATCACGGCCACACCGCCGGCGAGTTTGCCCAGGCGCTCCTGGAGCTTCTCGCGGTCGTAGTCGCTCTTGGTGGTCTCAATCTGGGCGCGGATCTGGTCGGCGCGGTCCTTGATATCGGCCTGCAAACCGGCACCGCCTACGATGGTGGTGTTCTCCTTGGTGATGGTTACCTTTTCGGCCTTGCCCAGCATCTGGACGTTGGCGTTCTGGAGGGTGAAGCCGCGCTCCTCGGAGATGACCACGGCGCCGGTGAGGACAGCGATGTCCTGCAGCATTTCCTTGCGGCGGTCACCAAAGCCGGGGGCCTTGACGGCGGCTACCTTCAGGGTGCCGCGCAGGCGGTTCACCACCAAGGTGGTCAGAGCCTGGCCTTCCACGTCTTCAGCGATGATCAGGAGGCTCTTGCCTTCGCGGGCCACGGGCTCCAGCACGGGCATCAGGTCTTCCATATTGGCAATCTTCTTGTCCGTGAGGAGGATGTAGGCGTCGTCCAGGACGGCTTCCATCTTGTCTCCGTTGGTCATAAAGTAAGGACTGATGTAGCCGCGGTCGAACTGCATGCCTTCCACAACCTTTACCTCGGTCTCGGTGCCCTTGGCTTCTTCTACGGTGATGACACCGTCTTTCTTGACTTTAGCCATAGCCTCGGCGATGAGCTTGCCGATCTGGGCGTCGTTGTTGGCGCTCACGGTACCCACCTGCTCCACCTTGGAGTAGTCTTCGCCCACGGGCTGGCTCTGCTTCTTGAGGTTTTCCACCACGGCGGCCACGGCCTTGTCAATGCCGCGCTTGAGGTCCATGGGGTTGGCACCGGCGGTCACGTTCTTCAGACCCACGCCCATAATGGCCTGGGCCAGAACGGTTGCGGTGGTGGTACCGTCACCGGCCTGATCGTTGGTCTTGGAGGCAACCTCCTTGACCATCTGGGCACCCATATTCTGGAACTGGTCTTCCAGCTCCACTTCCTTGGCCACGGTTACACCGTCCTTGGTAATCTGGGGTGCGCCAAACTTTTTGGAGATAACAACGTTGCGGCCCTTGGGACCCAGGGTGACCTTGACAGCGTTGGCGAGGGCATCGGCGCCTTCCTTCATAGCGGCGCGAACCTCGGTATTGAATTTGATTTCCTTTGCCATAATGTTAATCGTCATCCCCGACCTGATCGGGGATCTCCTTCCTTAGAGGATTGCCAAAATATCAGACTGTTTTACAATGAGGTACTTCTTGTTTTCCACGGTTACCTCGGTGCCGGCGTACTTGCCATAGAGAACGGTGTCGCCTACTTTTACTTCCATAGGTTCGTCCTTGGCGCCCGGGCCTACGGCCACAATCACGCCCTGCTGGGGCTTCTCTTTGGCATTGTCCGGGATGTAGAGGCCCCCGGCGGTCATGGTTTCGGCCTCTTTGGGCTCGATAACCACTCTAGTTCCTAAAGGTTTCAGCATAATATTTTGTTTGTTTTTGTTTATTTCTGCCGCCATTTTCTTCAACAGCTGTGCCAATGGGCGCCGACTGACAATTTGGCAGCCCTCGACGGCTTATGCTAATAATAAGGCACAATAATTCAAGAATCAATGATTTTTATGTATCTTTGAGGTATGAGAGCCCGCATCTTTTTTACCCTGATATTTTTAGTGACCACCTTCCGGCTGGCCGCACAGGACAATCCGTACGAAATAGATAATAACTGCTATACTTGGTATCAGCAGGCGGAATTACTGGTAGGCCAGGAAGGTTTCAAGGAGGCAAGCGACCAATTGCTGAAGACCGCCCTGGAAGCAGGTGACAAAAAGGCAGAGACCCTCTATTACACACTGATACTTAAAGACCGGGTGATATATCCTTTCACTCCCGAGAATGAGCGGAAGGCCCTGGAAGCGCAGGAGAAGCTGAAACAAGTGGCCTCGGAAACCGGCTACGACCAATACTATTATTATTCTTATCTGCTGCTCCAGAACTACTATTACAACAACGGTCAAGAATACCACGCCCTGGCCATGACCCAGGAAATGCAGGCCGAAGCCCTGGAAGCGGGGAACCCCTACGGCCTGTGGCTGAGCGACCGGAACCTTGCCTCCCTGTACATCGCCCAGAACGACTACGTAAGCGCCAAACCCTATCTGCAGAGCGCCATCCGAACCTGGCAGGAGACAGAGGACGAAACCCTGAAGCGCCAGTCTCTCACCCGTATTTACTGCGACCTGGCCGACACCTATCCTATCGGCACGGATTCGGTGCGTATCAATGTTGCCAAGGCTATGGAAGAAGCCAAACAGCACCTGGACACACTGCGGTGCTGGTATTACCAGGCTCGCCTGGCCGCCCTGGACGGGAATCAGAAACAATACCGCCACCTGCGAGACCTCTGCCTGACCGACCCTCAAATCTATCAGGTGAACCGGAAGGCCAACATTTACTTTTCCCTCATCGACGCTGTTTTCGATGGCAGCATAGTCCAGAGGAAAGACGAAATCGCAAATATGACCTCCATCCGGGAAAAAAAGGTCATAGCCAACCTGTGTGAAAACCAGGGTCTCAAGGATTATGCCTTCAATCTGGAGAAGGAATTGGTGGAACGCCTGGAAAGGGCTATTTCCAGGACCAATCAGTCCCGGGTTTCGGAACTGGAAATAACCATGGGCAAAGCCGCTCTCAGGGCCGATTTGGAAACCAAGGAGCACCAGATTTCCCGCATCTCGCTCCTGACGCTCATCCTGCTGTCTATCCTGATGGCCTTCCTCGCCCTCTTCTTCTGGGTTCACAACCGCAAACTGCGGGAAGCCAATGAGAGGGTGCGCATGGCCGATAATGCCAAAACCCGCTTTGTGCAGAACATGAGCCACGAAGTCCGCACTCCGCTGAACGCCATCGTGGGTTTCTCCCAGCTGCTCTCTTTGCCGGATGGTAGCCTGGCCCCCGAAGAAAAGGAAGAATTTGCCAGCCATATCGTGAACAACACCAAGATGCTCACCATGCTACTGGACGATATCTTGAATGCATCGGCCATGGACAGCGGCAATTACAGTATCAATTACGAAGAAGGCGAAAAGGACCACATGGCTCAGGAAGCCATCACCAGTGCGGAACACCGCCTGCAGCCCGGCGTCCGGCTTTACTACGCACCCGAAGAACCCGAGCCTTTCAGCCTGGTCACCGACCCCCGCCGCGTCCAACAGATTCTGATTAATCTCATCACCAACGCCTGCAAACATACGTCCCAAGGCGAAATAAAGGTGAGCAGTTCCCTGTCGGAGCACCCGGGTTTCCTCACATACGCCGTCACCGATACCGGCCCCGGCATCCCGCCGGACCAGGCTGAAAAAATCTTCGAACGCTTCTCCAAACTGAACGATTTCGTGCAGGGGACGGGATTGGGCCTGTCCATCTGCCGAGACATCGCCGGCCGCATTGGTGCTCAGGTTTATCTGGACACAACGTGGAAAGGCCAGGGCGCCCGTTTTGTCTTCACCATTCCCCTTGAAGCCCCCAAACAATCGTAGAAAATGATCCCTATATATAATATATTGCGTATGTGTAAGAAGATTCTCCTATCTCTGTTCCTGCTGCTGGGGGCCTTGGTGCTCAAGGCACAGGATTTTAAAGTGGTGGCCGATGCGTCCATTCCCTCCGATGCCGCCCAGGTGCTGGTGCAGCGTTTTACCCAGATGCTGGAAGCCGGCGGGCTCACCGTGGTGGAAGAGGGGGCCGATGTTATTACGCTTACCCCCACCGTCACGGACCGCACGGAAGTGTCCGGTCAGGTGGCCCTCACCGTTGACCTCAAGGCCGCGGCAGGGGAGGTGGAAGAGGTGTTCCCCATCAAGGGTGTGGGAGAGAATGAGGCCGATGCCTGGCAGCGTGCCGTAAAACAGATATTACCCCGCTCCAAGGCCGCTCAGAGCTTTGTTGGGAAACTCAAAAAATAAGTTTTTGGTGCAAGTGATTGATTCTGAATAGCAAATTAAAAATTTTTAAAAATTCTTTGAAAATTTCTCGTAAAAAATTTGCTAGTTAAAAAAAAGGTAGTACCTTTGCAGTCCCGTTCGGCAACGAGCGGGATTTTTACGGCCCAAAGGCCATCAAAAAGTTCATTGAAAAGACTGAAAGGAAGTACAAGCAAGTACCGAGAAAAAGTGTAACACTTTTTACTTTAAACGAGCGTCAGTTTCTTTACAGAAACAGCGTCAGGACAAGCTAAGCATTATAAAAAATATACAATGAAGAGTTTGATCCTGGCTCAGGATGAACGCTAGCGGCAGGCTTAACACATGCAAGTCGAGGGGCAGCGTGGAGTAGCAATACTCT
>ONCE01000020.1 GCA_900316245.1 uncultured Bacteroidales bacterium
CCGATGCAGTGATTCTGGAAGATGTTGTGGAGGATGACTTCGGGGTCCAGGAGGTCCGTTCCCAAGATGGAATTGATGGCCGACAGGGCGCGGCGGAGGTCTTCTGCCACGAGGTCCGAAGGGATGCCGCGGGAGAGGGAAGTGCTGCAATCGGAGAGGGCCGATGAGGCATTTTGCAGGGCCTCAAAGTGCCGGACATTTGTAATAAAGGTCGAATCCTCGTTGGGGAAGAGACCTTTTTCCGTCTGATAGAGGGCTTCTTTGAGCTGGTCCAGACCCCTCTGCTCTTTTGCTGAGATTGTAAGTAATTCTGCTTTTGTATTAAGCGATAAAACAAAGTTGTTAATCGCTGTAACATTTTTGTTAATACCCGAAGAGGCTGCTTTATCGGCCTTGTTAAGCAGAATGAAGACCTTCTGCCGGGAAGCATCCACATACTGGAAGAGGGTACGCAAATTATCCAAAAGGTCGGATTCTTCGGATTGCGCATCCAGCATACAGAGCACAATCTCCACCTCTGAAATCTTGCGGAAGGTTCGGTCTATTCCCAGTTTTTCCACTGTGTCGGAAGACTCCCGGATACCGGCAGTATCGATGAAACGGAAGAGAATTCCGTTCAGGTTCATAGTTTCCTCAATAGTGTCGCGGGTGGTTCCGGGAATATCTGTTACAATAGCCCTTTCTTCTCCCACGAGGGCATTGAGCAGCGTGCTCTTTCCGGCATTGGCCGGCCCCACAATGGCAACGGGAACACCGTTCTTGATCATATTGCCCTGGCGGAAGGAAGCCGCCAATTTGTCCACATGCTTCTTCGTGTCCATCAGAAGCGCCAGAAGCTTCTCCCTGTCTGCAAACTCCACATCCTCCTCGCTGAAATCCAGTTCCAGCTCCAGCAAGGAAGCCATTTCCAGGAGTTGCGAGCGCAGGCTGGCCAGTTGGGCCGAAAAACCGCCCTTAAGCTGGTTCATGGCCACGCGGTGGGAAGCCGCAGTGGTGGAAGAAATGACATCGGCCACGGCTTCGGCCTGGGCCAAATCCAGCTTTCCGTTCAGGAAGGCCCGGCGGGTAAATTCCCCGGGTTCTGCAAAACGGGCCCCGGCTTTCAGGAGCAGGCCGATAAGTTCCCGGACAATATAGGCCGATGCGTGGGTGGAGATTTCCACAGAGTCTTCGCCGGTGTAACTGTGGGGGGCGCGGAAGACCGATACGAGGACTTCGTCCAGAAGGGAAGGAGATTCGCTCGCTTCGCTCGGTATGACAAATACTTTTCCGAAGTGGATGGTGTAGCCTTTTGATTCAGAAATGGTTCCGGTAGTTAACTGAACCACTGCGTCAGCAATGCGGAAGGCTTCCGGACCACTGATGCGGATAATAGAAATTGCACCGGTTCCTGGAGTGGTAGCCGGTGCAACGATGGTTTCCTGATAGGAATTAATCATACCGTCCGAACTTGGACATATTGTCTACCAAGTCCTTGTTGGTCCTGAATTCGTCCATATGCTGCTGCATCCAGGTCATGGCTTCTACGGGGTTCATATCGGCCAGGAGCTTGCGCAGGATCCAGATGCGGTTGTTGGTGTAGGCGTCGTACAGCAGATCGTCTCGGCGGGTGCTGGAAAGAACCAGGTTCACAGCCGGGAAGATACGCTTGTTGGAGAGGTTGCGGTCCAGCTGGAGTTCCATATTGCCGGTACCCTTGAATTCCTCGAAGATAACGTCGTCCATCTTGGAACCGGTTTCCGTAAGGGCCGTGGCCAGGATGGTGAGGGAACCGCCACCTTCAATATTACGGGCCGCACCGAAGAAACGCTTGGGCTTCTGGAGGGCGTTGGCATCTACACCGCCGGTGAGAACCTTGCCGGAAGCGGGCTGTACGGTATTGTAGGCACGGGCCAGACGGGTAATGGAATCCAGGAGAATCACTACGTCGTGGCCGCATTCTACCAGGCGGCGGGCCTTGTCCAGTACCATATTGGCCACTTTGACGTGACGCTCTGCCGGTTCATCGAAGGTAGAAGCCACTACCTCGGCCTTTACGCTGCGCTGCATATCCGTCACTTCTTCCGGACGCTCGTCGATGAGGAGAACGATCTCATAGACCTCCGGGTGATTGTCTGCGATGGCATTGGCGATGGCCTTCAGGAGCATGGTCTTACCGGTCTTGGGCTGTGCCACGATAAGGCCGCGCTGACCCTTTCCGATAGGGGTGAACATATCTACCACGCGGATGCTCTGGTCTTTCTCGTGTCCGTGGCCCAGAAGGTTGAATTTCTCCGTAGGGAACAGGGGAGTAAGGAAATCGAAGGGCACGCGGTCTCTTACAAACTCCGGCGTACGGCCATTGATGAACTTGATCTTGACCAGCGGGAAATACTTGTCTCCCTCGCGCGGAGGACGGATTTCACCGGTGACGGTGTCTCCGTTCTTGAGGGCGTTCTGCTTGATCTGCTGCTGGGAGACGTAGATATCGTCCGGGGAATTGAGGTAGTTATAGTCACTGGAGCGGAGGAAACCGTAACCGTCCGGCATAATTTCCAGGACGCCGGTAGCTTCTACAGAACCTTCAAATTCTATCTTGGCAGGCCTCTGGGGCTGCTGCTGTTGTTGTTGCGGCTGCTGCTGAGGCTGGTTTTGATTTTGATTCTGATTCTGCTGTTTCTCCTTCCGCTGACGCTTGTTGTTTTCTTTCTTCTCGCGGAGTTCTTCCTTTTGGGCTTCATCTTCCTTGAGATCGTCAAACAGGCTGTGGATAAACTGCTTTCCATCCACTTCTTCGGCCTTCTTTTCGGCCTGGGGCTCTGCAACGGGGGCTTCTTCCACTACCGCAGCCTTGGGCTTGCGACCGCGCTTTTTGGGCACTTTGGGGGCTTCCTCCGCCACGGGTTCTGCGGCTTCGACCTTGGCCTCGGGTTTAACCTCCGGCTTGGCTTCTACGGGCTTGGAAGCCTCTTTCTTGGGACGTCCGCGTTTCTTGGCTGCAGGTTTAGGCTCTGCAGGCTTTTGCGATTCAATGACGGCCTCGGTGTCCAGAATGGTGAATCCCAGGGTAGGGAGATCCATTTTGGCGGCACCTTTGATGTTAAGTTTTTCACCAAGCGCCCTGAGCTGTTCTTCGCTCATAGCGTTCAATTCAGACAATTTATGGGGCATAAAAATCTTGAATATATTTCAATACAGAAAGTTTCCCGAACGGAAAACCATTGCAAAGATAGCGAAAAAAAGGAAAACAACAAACGCTATTTCAACATATTGTCCATATAGCTGTCGCTCTTCTTGAAACGGAGGAGGTCTGCCAGGGCGGAAGCATTGGCGGCAATGCGGAAGCTGTAGGACTTATACATACCCATAGGCACCCAGGAAACGGCAATATTGAAGCAGTGGAGGTCGTAGGTGGCACTGAACTGCGTGGAAGTGAACTTCATGGCCATAAAGTCGAAGCCGCTGCTGGCCTGGATGCTCAGACGGGGCGTCAGCTTGATGCTGCCGTTGATGCTCATCGTCTGGGTTATATTTCTCTTGGTAATCAGTTCCTGGGTTGTGGGCTGATAGGAATAAGTCTTGGAATAACTGAGCGAATAACTGAAACTCAGCGACCAGGGGGCGTTGGGATTCATATAATATACGTAGCCGCCCGGGATGTATTCTCCGGTAAGGGGATGATAGTAAATGCGCTGGTAAGCGTTGGCATCCGTGGATGCGCCACCTGCCTTGCGGCCGTCGTTGCCGTCAATGGCACCCTTTCCGCTGATAGAATAGGAGGCCGAAAGGGAAGCGTTGGTCAGGCGCAGCGGAACACCTTTGACCGCCACGTTGAACTTGTTGATGCGCTGCCCCTTCTCGTTGATGGCGTAAGGGTCGAAATTGAGGTTGCCGCTCAGGTTGATCTTGTTGAAAAGATTGGTAGAGGCCGTTACACCCACGTTCTGCATCCTCATAGAATCGGCCAGGAAGTTGTAGCTGGTGTTGATGGTGAGCTGGTCCAGCAGCTTGACCTTCTTGGAGCCCGTTCCGGTGGTGTCCTTGAGGTCCATCACCTTGGCTTCCAGGTTGTTGCCTATGGAGAGGGACATAGTGGCACTCTTGCCGCGTCCGGGGGCCGATACGGAGTTGTAGGGCGATATCTGATAGATATTGTACATGGACTCGTCGTGGAACGAGCCTCTCTTGTCGTAGTAGGAGGCAAGGGTGCGCCAGCCATTGAAGGACGTACCTTTTTCCGGACTCAGGTTCAGGGATATGGACGGGGATATCACGTGCCGGATGGCCTGCAGTTTCCGGTGCTTGCCGAAATTGAACATACCGTAGATGCGCGTACTCATAGACACGCTTCCGGAATAGGTATGCGTAATGCCGAAGGTGTTGAACGCCTGTCCTTCATCCTTGACCACCTTCTGGGCTACGACATCATTGCCCTCCTTATCCCGGACTATGATGGGATTGCCGTCTCCGTCCAGCTCTTCCGCCAGGTACTGGTTACCCTTGGAGAACATCCAGTTCATACCGTAAGAAATGCTGGGCGACACGTTGATATACTTGAACAGCGTAAAGCTGGGAAGGCCTATCTGGAAGTTGTGCGTCATACCGTTCTTCATGGTATGGAGGGCCTTGGTGGCCAGCGAGTCGCCAAATTCCTTGACGCGGTAGGTATTGCCGTTGCGGTCTACAGCCGTCTTGTAAGTGCCGTCCGGATTCATTACGAAGTCCTGCAGGTCTCTCATCTTGAAGTTGAGCCTGTTTTGGAAAGAGGTGGAATAACCGAAGGAAATCTTTTCATAGGCCTTTTCCTTGCCCACGCGCTGCTTCTGCTTGAAGGGGTAGAAGCGGTTCACGTTGAAGGTGATATTGGGCAGGGTGAAGGAATAACTGGAGTCCCTGGTGTTCTGGTTGTGCATGGCGTTCACGCTCAGGCTGAACTTGCCGTTCCAGTTGTGGGAGTAGGAAATGGAGGATCCTATCTGGTTTTGCTGGGCATCCTGCACCGAACGGGCATTGTAGCGGTTGTTGGACGGGCTGGAGAAGTTCACCGAAGCCGTGAATGAAGTTCCCGGATGGGCCTTGGAATCCATCGAATGCGACCATTTTACGCCGAAGTTCCGGGACTGCACAAAGTCTGCGCTGCCTTTTTCACCGGCCTGGTCGTTGGAATAGGAAATGCCGAAGTTACCGTTGAATTTGTAATTGACCTTGTAGCGGGAGTTGATGTCCACGGCCCAGGAGCCCAGGGTATAATAGTCGCCGGTAATGGAGAGGTCAAAGTAATCTCCAAACACGAAGTACATACCGGCATCCCTCATAAAGAAGCCGCGGGCCTGCTCTTCACCGAAGGTAGGGAGCAGCAGACCGGTAGCGCGGGTGGGCTTTTTGGGAACGAAGCCAAAAGGCAGGCCGATGGGAACCGGAACCCCGGCAATCACCGGCCAGGCAGGGCCGAAGACCGTTTTCTGGGAAGGCTTGGTTATGACCTTGGCCATACTGAGCTTGAGGAAGTAGTGGGGCTCTTCCAGGTCGCATACCGTGTAGATACCGTCCCGGAGGTTGATGGACTTGTCGGGCATCATCTTGATGCGCTTGCCCTGCAGCAGACCCTCCGATTCCTTGGTAACCATATTGGTAATGCGGGCCTTCTGCGTGGTGAAATTGTAGCGGAGTTCGTCCATCTTGTAACTCTGCCCGCCTTCCGTCATTTCCGGAAGGCCTATCATTTCTCCGGTGGCAATGTCTTTTCGGCCCGTGGCATAGACGGTATTGTCCAGCATATTGTACTCCAGGTAATCGGCCGTGAGCTTCATATCCTGGTAGGTGACGGTGGCGCCGCCATAGTAGTAGATCATGCGCTTGCCGTCCGTGAAGTCCGTAATGATGGAATCTTTGGCCGTAGTGAAGGCCGGGCGCTCCAGGGAACTCTTTTTCAGCAGGTCCAGGGAGTCTGCCTTGGCCGTTTTGACGGAGTCTGCACGGGCCAGGGAATCCGGCAAGGAAGCCTTCTGAACCTCCTGTGCGCCGGCCGGCAGCTGTAAGGCCACCAGCAGGAGCGTCAGGACGTTGAGATATAGAAAAAACTTCCTTGTCATTGGATTATTTTTGCTATTTTTGTGCAAAATATAACTTACAAAAATACTACTTATTCCATAATATACAAAACGCGTCCCCCTATGAAGCCGTTTTTTCGCCACCTGCTGCCGCTGAGCCTGTCGCTCCTTCTTGCAATCCCCGTGCCCACAAGCGCACAGGTGCTCAAGCTCAAAACGGTGGTCATTGACCCCGGTCACGGCGGAAGGGACGCCGGCTGCGTGAGCCGGGACAACAAGACCTACGAAAAGACGGTCACCCTGGACGTAGCCAAGCGCCTGGAGCAGAAAATCAAGGCGGCCTATCCGGATGTGAAGGTCATTATGACCCGCTCCACGGACAAATTTGTAGAACTGGAAAACCGCGCCGTCATTGCCAACAAGGCAGACGCCAACCTCTTTATCTCCATCCACGTGAACTCCATCGGAGGCAAGGCTACCTCCGCCAACGGCTTTTCCGTGCACGTCCTGGGCCAATCGGCCAAAAAGGGAAACGACCTCTTCTCCAAGAACCTGGATCTGGTCAAGCGGGAAAACTCCGTGATTATGATGGAAGACGATTATAAGACCAAGTACCAGGGTTTCGACCCCAGCGACCCTCAGTCTTACATTATCTTCAGCCTTATGCAGAACGCCCATCTGAGCCAGAGCCTCGCCTTTGCAGAAGATGTGGCCGATGCCCTCGCCAACGGACCCATCAAGCGGAGCAGGGGAGTCTCCCAGGATCCCTTCTGGGTGCTCTGGCGCACCGCTATGCCTTCCGTACTTATAGAGGTAGGCTTTATGTCCAATCCCAACGACCTGGCCACTATGCGTACGGAAAAGGGCCGGGACGGCATTGCAGACGGCATTTTCAACGCTTTCAAGACCTTTAAGACGCGCTACGACGGCGGAAATACGGCTGCGCCCGCACCTGATCCCAAGCCCCAGCCGGTGGTGGAGGAAGAAGAGCCGGTCGCCCCTTCGGCCCCGGAGGAAAAAGCCGCTCCTGTCAAGGAAGGGCCGGTGTATGGAATCCAGGTTCTGGCCATTGGAAAAGATATGAAATGGGACGACCCTTATTTCCAGGGTTACAAGCCCACTGTGGTGCCCGCCGGCAAGCTGAAAAAGTATGTTATCTGCACTTCGAATTCTTTGGAAGAAGTGAAGAAAAATTTTCCGAATATTCAGAAAAAATTCAAGGATAGTTATATGGTAAAAATCGAGAATGGAAGCACCACTCCCATTCGCTGATTTTTCCTTGTTTCAGGGGCCTGAAAAGGGGATAAAACGCGGATGCTCTTATTTATAATTTTTCAAAATAAGATATCCCCTCTACAAAAGGTATAGCAGTACCGACGCGCTGTAAGTTGCTCAAAGACAGTAGTTTGTAAAATAGGACTTTTTAGTCGTCCCGTTTGTTAACTTATGTATAAAAAAATTAAAAAACAATAGCGACAAGAATTTTTTTTCAAGAATTTTTCCTCCATATTTGCAAACAAATAAGCTAAGGACAACACTGTAGTTTTTTATCCCCTGATGAACAACCAGGAAAGACATATTGCGGTATGGAACAACTGTCTGCAGATCATTGAAAACAACATTGATCCGCAGCAGTTCAATACCTGGTTCAAACTCATCCGTCCGGTCTCCTTGGAAGGAGCCAAACTGACGGTTGAGGTTCCTTCGGATTTCTTCCGCCAGTACATCGAGGAAGCTTATAAGGAACTGCTCCGGCTCACCATCAAGAGAGCCATCGGCGCAGAAGGTCAGCTCTTCTACCTGGTCCGCCCGGTCCAGAACAAGGAAGGGATGGTCCTTCCCGCCAGCCAGAGCGCCGTTCCCACCAACAATCCGGTATCGGTTCCCACGTACCAGCCCGTCGGCCGCCCCAGTCCCTTCGTGTTCCCGGGCGTGCAGCGCGTCAAGATCAACCCTCGCCTGAACCCGGTATACTGCTTTGGCAACCTGGTGGAAGGGGAGTGCAACAAGCTGGGGGTCAACGCCGCAGAGAATATCTCGCAGGCTCCCGGCAAAACGCCCTTCAACCCGCTCTTCCTCTTCGGAGGTCCGGGTCTGGGCAAGACGCACATCGCACAGGCCATCGGCATTTCCATCAAGGAACATTTCCAGGACCAGGTGGTCCTCTATGTAACGGGTCACGAGTTCAAGACCCAGTATATGGACGCCGTCCAGAACAACCGCATCGTAGACTTCATAGCCTTCTATCAGCGCATTGATGTCCTCATCGTAGACGATATCCAGGATCTGATGGGTGCCGGTTCCCAGAACGCGTTCTTCAACGTATTCAACCACCTGCACCAGAACGGCAAGCAGCTCATCTTCACCAGTGACCGCGCCCCCGTGGAGCTTCAGAATTTCGAAGACCGCCTTATGTCCCGTTTCAAGTGGGGCCTGTCCGTAGAACTTCTGAAGCCGGATTACAACACCCGTCTGGAAATGCTGCGTTCCCGCGCCCTCCGGGAAGGTGTCAAGCTCAGCGAAGACGTTCTGACGTACCTGGCTTCCCGCATCAAGACCAATTTCCGCGAACTGGAAGGCACGCTTACCTCCCTGGTAGCCTATGCCACCCTGGGTCACAGGGACATTGACGTGGAACTGGCCCAGTCCGTCAGCGGCAAAATTGTGGGAGAAGAGGAGAAAGAGGTCACTACAGACCTTATCATCAACAGCGTCTGCGAGTATTTCAACATCACGCGGGCTATGCTGCTCTCCACCACCCGCAAGCGCCAGATTGTACAGGCCCGTCAAATTGCCATGTACGAGTGCCGCAACCTCATCTCCAACTGCTCGCTCAGCACTATTGGAGCAGAACTGGGCGGCAAAGACCACGCTACGGTTCTGCACGCCTGCAACACCGTCCAGGATCTGATGTCCACGGACAAACTCTTCCGCCAGTGGGTAGAAGATATTGAGGGTATGATTGTAGTTCCTGTAGAGAACTAAAGGGCTTCACCGCGCATAGCGGCAATGGCCTGCACAGGATTTTCCGCCTTAAATACAGAACTCCCGGCTACCAGAATACCGGCGCCGGCGGCTATTAAGTCTGCGGCATTGCCGGGGCCCACGCCGCCGTCTACCTCTATGGGCACTTCCGGGCGTCCGATTTGGACCAAACGGGACTTGACGGCCCGCACACGGTCCAGGGATTCCGGAATGAACTTTTGGCCGCCAAAACCGGCAAAAACGCTCATAATAAGCACGTAATCCACCTGGGGCAGCAGGGGATAGATGGCCTCTACCGGACAGTCCGGATTGATGACAATACCGGCCTTCACGCCCATATCCTGAATCTGTCTGATAAGGCTGGCCGATTGCTCCCGGGCCGCCTCATAGTGAAAACTGATGTAGGCGGCTCCCGCTTTGGCAAAGCGCTCCACGTATTTCTCCGGATGCACAATCATCAGATGGACATCCAGGGGCTTCCGGGCCTTTTTGGCAATGGCTTCCACCACCGGAAAACCGTAGGAGATATTGGGTACAAAAATGCCGTCCATAATGTCCAGGTGGAACCAGTCGGCATATTCGTTGACCATTTCCACATCCTTTTCCAGATGCAGAAAATCCGCCGACAACATAGAAGGAGCAATGATTACCATAATCTAAAGGAGCTGGAGGGACATGTCCCGGAAGCGACTATTATTCAAAGTTTAAGACTACGTCGTTAAGGTGGGCTACAAATTTGTCCAGGGAAGCCAGTTCCAGTTTTTCTCCCGGGGCATGGACACCGCGGAGGGTAGGGCCGAAGGAAATCATATCCAGGTGCGGGAACTTCTCCAGGAAGAGACCGCATTCCAGACCCGCGTGGATGGCCTTGATCTCCGGTTCGTGGCCGAAGAGTTTCTTATAGGAGGCTACGCACACTTCCAGGATATGGGACTTGAGGTTGGGCTTCCAGCCGGGGTATTCTCCGTGATGCTCCACGTCGAAGGAACCCAGGAAGAAAGCGGCTTCCACCCTCTCCGCCAGGGCGTGGAGTTCGGAAACCACGGAACTGCGTTGGTTGGTAATGACGGTGAGGACATTGTCCTTGATATGGACGGCGGCCAGGTTGGTGGAAGTTTCCACCAGGCCGGGGATATCGGCCGACATCCGCTCTACGCCGTGCGGGCAGGCCAGGAGCGTGGCAATGATATTGGCGGCATCTCCTTCCTCGATGGGTTTCTCCTCTGCGGTGCAGGGCTCGCACGTAGCGTGGATATGAGGGTCGCTGGTGGCATATTCGGCCGAAATGAGGTCGCTGAAGGCCTTTACATCGGCCACCATATCTTCTGCCTCGTCTGCCGGAACGGCTATGATGGCGTGGGCCTCACGGGTAATGGCGTTGGGCTTGTTGCCGCCCTCGATGGTAAGGAGCTGGAAATCGTACTGCAACTCCGTGAACAGGAAACGCACCAGTTCGCGTACGGCGTTGCAACGGCCCTTGTTGATATCATCTCCGCTGTGGCCGCCCATACCGCCGCAGACGCTCACTTTGAGGGTCTTGTAGCCCTTTCTGAGGGCCTCGCGGTGGAACTCGAAGGAGGCGGTAGTATCCAGACCGCCGGCGCAGCCAACGAACATCTGGCCTTCGTCCTCGGAATCCAGGTTGATGAGGATGTTGCTCTCAAAGAAACCGGGCTCCAGGGCAAAGGCGCCGTCCATTCCGGTTTCCTCGGAAATGGTGAACAGGCATTCCAGCTTGCCCATGGGCTGCTTGCTGTCCAGCAGGGCCAGGCAGGCGGCGATACCTATTCCGTCATCGGCCCCCAAGGTGGTATTCTTGGCCACCATCCAGCCATCTTCAATCTCGTAGGGGATGGGCTGGGTCAGGAAATCGAACTCAAAACCGGCCTTCTTCTCGCACACCATATCCTGGTGGGCCTGGAGAACCAGCGAGGGTACATTTTCCTTGCCGGGGCTGGCGGGTTTGGTGATGACCACATTGCCGGTTTTATCCGTTTTGCAGGCCAGGCCGCGGTCTGCGGCAAACTTCTGCAAATAAGCGGTGATGGGGCCTTCGTGGCCGGATTCGCGGGGAACGCGGGTTATTTCCTGAAAGAAATGGAGAACAGATGCGGAGTCCATAATTGCTTGTCTTTATTTAATCATTCAAATATACAAATTATAACGGGGATTTCCTATGAAATCTCGGCTATTCTGCGTAAATTCGCATGCTAAATTATTGAAATGAACTTCTTAACCTTACAACAGGCCGAGGAAGTGGTTTTCCACGGCCAGCCGCTTAACCTGGATCCTGCCGCAATGGCAGAGGTGGAGCGTTGCTACAAGTTCCTGGAGCAATTCCACAAAGACAAAGTTATTTACGGAATCAACACCGGCTTTGGCCCCATGGCCCAGTGGCGGGTAGACGACCGTTATCTGAAAGACCTCCAATACAATATTATCCGCAGCCATTCCACCGGTGCCGGCAAGCCCCTGGGAGATGCTTCCGTACGGGCCGCCATGGTAGCCCGCGTGGGTACCTTCCTGCAGGGTAAATCGGGCATTCATCCGGATGTGGTCAAGCTGCTGGTGGAATTCATCAACCGCGGCATCTGCCCCTACATTCCCCGCCACGGCAGCGTTGGCGCCAGCGGAGACCTGGTGCAGCTGGCCCATATGGCCCTCACGCTCATCGGAGAAGGGGAAGTGCATTACAAAGGGGAGTGGCGTCCTTCGGCCCAGGTAATGGCTGAATGCGGCCTCAAGCCTATGCAGATCCATATCCGCGAGGGTCTTTCGGCCGTCAATGGAACTTCCGTGATGACGGGTGTCTCTATGGTGAACCAGTTCCAGGCCCGGATCCTGCTGGATTGGGCCACCCTCGCCGCCGTCTGGATGAACGAGATTGCCGGTTCGTATGACGACTTTATGGCAGAGCCTCTCAACGAGTGCCGCCGCCAGAAGGGCCAGCAGGTGATTGCCCGCCGCCTGCGGGAAATCGCCGCTTCATCGGCCTGCTTCTCCAAGCGAGAGATCGAACTCTTCTCCGGCGAACATAAGGAAACCGTCTTCGAGAAGAAGGTGCAGGCGTATTATTCCCTGCGCTGCACGCCCCAGATTCTGGGCCCCATCTACGATACGCTGGCCAACACGGCCGAGGTGCTGGAGAACGAACTCAACTCGGCCTGCGACAATCCCATCGTGGATCCGGACACGCAGTACGTGTACCACGGCGGCAATTTCCACGGCGATTACGTATCCCTGGAAGAAGATAAAGTTAAGATTGCATTGGTGCGTCTTACTATGCTCACGGAAAGGCAGTTGAATTACCTGTTCCACGACCGCATCAACAACATTCTGCCCCCGTTCCTGAACAAGGGAACCCTGGGTCTGAACTACGGTATGCAGGCCTGCCAGTTTACGGCCACGTCCACCACGGCCGAGAGCCAGACCCTGGCTATGCCCAACTACGTGCACAGCATTCCCAACAACAACGACAACCAGGACATCGTGTCTATGGGCACCAACAGCGCCCTGCTCTGCCGTCAGGTGGTGGAGAACGCCTTCCAGGTGATGGCCATCCATTTCATTGCCCTGGCGCAGGCCACGGACTGCCTGGGCATCTATGACAAGCTCTGCGACACTTCCAAGACCGTCTATAAGCAAATCCGCGCCATCCAGCCGGAGATTCTGGAAGACACGCCTTTCTACAAGGAAATAGCCCAGGTGATCATTTACCTCAAGCGTATGCCGCTGTCCCTGCGCTAGTTTCCCTGCCATTTTGTCAGAAAAGCCGTTGCTCTTTGCAATGGCTTTATTTTTGTTTATATTTGTGTAATTTAAACCATAAAATTATATGATTACACACGATCTTCGGGTACTCGCCGATGCGATCATTGACAAAAAAGGAGAAAACGTGGTATCCCTTGACCTGAGGGCCATTGACGGCGCCATCACGGACTTCTTCGTGGTGTGCGACGGTTCCAACACCACCCAGGTGGGTGCCATTGCAGACAATATAGCAGAAAAGATGAAGGAAGAGGGCCACACCCTCTACCGCAGCCAGGGAGAAGGAAACAACTTCTGGATCATCCAGGACTACGGCAACATAGTGGTTCACATCTTCCTCAAAGAATACCGGGAATTCTACCGCCTGGAAGACCTCTGGGCCGATGTACCCCGCAAAGAATACAAGGAGCGCAAGGCTCCTGCCAAAAAGACCCAAGAATAAGAATGGCGAACGAAAAGAAACAAGACCCCAACGGCGGTCGTAAGATATTCTCTGTCCGATTCAACCTCTCCTGGCTGTATTTCCTGCTGCTGGTGGGCATCGGGTATCTCCTGATGAACAACCAGCGCAGCGCTGCACCGGAAAAGATTGAATGGGCCGAAGTACAGACGATGATTCGGGAAGGAGACGTAGCAGAAATCTCCTTCGTCAGAAACGATTTCAAGGGAGAGATCAAGATCCGTCCCGAGAAACTGGGCAAGTATACAGAAAAATTCCGCGGAGGCGCCGTCCCCAAACGCGCTCCGCAGTTCTATTTCCTGGTTTCCAGCAAGTTTGACCCGGAGCAGAGCTTTGGCCAGCTCAACGCCGAACTCCCTGTGGAAAGCCAGTTCAAAGTGATTATCCGCAACGAGGACCATCTCTGGATGGAAATCTTCCAGATGGCCTTCCCGCTGCTTCTGTTCATCCTCTTCTGGGTTTGGATGTTCCGGGGTATGAACCGCGGAGCGGGCGGACCCGGAGCCCCCGGTGGCTTCAATCCTTTCAATACCGGCAAGTCTACCGCCCGTGAAACGGAGAAGGGAGAAGTCAAGGTTACCTTCAAGGATGTGGCCGGCCTGTATGGCGCCAAGGAAGAGGTGATGGAAATTGTGGATTTCCTCAAGAATCCCCAGAAATATACCGCTCTCGGCGGTAAAATCCCCAAGGGAGCCCTCCTGGTAGGCCCTCCCGGAACCGGTAAGACCCTCCTGGCCAAGGCCGTGGCAGGGGAGGCCAATGTGCCTTTCTTCTCCATCAGCGGTTCCGACTTTGTGGAAATGTTCGTGGGCGTGGGTGCTTCCAGAGTCCGTGACCTCTTCCGCCAGGCCAAGGAGAAAGCCCCTTGCATCGTGTTCATCGACGAGATTGACGCCGTGGGCCGCGCCCGTGCCAAGAACGGAGGCTTCTCTTCCAATGACGAGCGTGAAAACACACTGAACCAGCTCCTTACGGAAATGGACGGCTTTGGCACCAACAGCGGTGTCATTGTGCTGGCCGCCACCAACCGAGCCGATATTCTGGACCAGGCCCTTATGCGTGCCGGCCGTTTCGACCGCCAGATTCACGTGGAACTGCCGGAACTCAAGGAACGCGAAGAAATCTTCAAGGTGCACCTGAGAGACATCAAGGTGGACAAGGATTTTGACATAGAGTTCATGGCCAAGCATACGCCCGGTTTCTCCGGGGCCGATATTGCCAACGTGTGCAACGAGGCGGCCCTTACCGCTGCCCGCAACAACCACGAGAAAGTGCAGCAGCAGGACTTCCTGGACGCTGTAGACCGCATCATCGGCGGCCTGGAGCGCAAGTCCAACACCATTATGACGCCCGCGGAAAAGCGCACCACCGCCTATCACGAGGCCGGTCACGCCCTGGTGGGCTGGCTGCTCCCGTACGCGGATCCTGTGTTCAAGGTGAGCATCATCCCCAGAGGCAAGGCCCTGGGTCTTACCTGGAGTCTCCCGGAAGAGCGCAAGAACTGGCGCAAGAGCGTAATGCTGGACAAGATGAGCATGCTCCTGGGCGGCCGCGTGGCAGAGGAAATCATTAACGGAGAGCCCTCTTCGGGTGCCCTCAATGACTTGGAGCGCATGACCGGCATGGCCTATGGTATGGTTCAGTATCTGGGTATGAGCGAGAAGGTGGGTACGCTCTCCTTCTATGACTCCTCAGGTTCAAAGGGTTACAACCTGGTAAAGCCGTATTCCGAAAAAACGGCCGAGCTCATGGACCAGGAGGTGAAGGCCATTGTGGAAGGCGTACACCAGCGCACCCGCAAGATTATTGAAGACCATAAAGAGGAATTTATGCAGCTGGGTGCCCTCCTTTTGGAAAAAGAGGTTATCTTTGCAGAAGATATTGAAAAGATCCTCGGCCCCAAAGTAAAACCGGCCGTCGAAGATCAATTCTCCCTCGAAGAACCTGAACCTCAAACTATCGCAGATGAATAGCACTGTAAAGCGCAGCATATTCGGAGTCCTCTTCCTGGCAGTGATGCTGGGAGGACTCCTTTTTTATGACTTCCTGTACACGATTCTCTTTGCCTTCATCACCTTTGTGATGCTCAAAGAGTTCTACCACATGACCATGGGGGAGGCCTACAAGCAGGTCCAGAGCTCGGCCATTGTGGACGGTGTCATCTTCTTCCTGGCGGCCAACAGCTACTTCTCTGGCGGTTTCAGCCTCACGGCGCTGGTGGGCATCGGTCTGCTCATCCTCTTCCTGCTCATGGCAGAATCCATCTTCCGCTATAAAGAGAACAGTGATTTCCTCAAGACCGGGTACATCTACGCAGGCCTTCTGTATATCGGCCTTCCGCTGGCCCTTTCCAATGCTGTGGTTTTCCGGAACGGAGCATTCAGCGGCCTGCTGATGGTGGCCTTTTTCTGCATCATCTGGGCTTCTGACGTAGGAGCTTACTGCTTCGGTATGCTCTTCGGCCAGAAAGCCTGGAGCAAGAAGATGTGCCCCGCCATTTCGCCCAAGAAATCCTGGGCCGGCTTCTGGGGCGGTTTGCTTATGGCTATGCTGGCCGGTGCCATCCTTTACTGGACGGGGCTCTTTGCTTTCCCCATCTGGCACTGCCTGATCGTATCGGCCCTTATGCACGGAACGGGCGTTCTGGGAGATTTGTTCGAATCCCTCTGGAAACGCTCCACCGGCATCAAGGATTCCGGCAATATCCTTCCCGGCCACGGAGGCCTGTTGGACCGCTTTGACAGCGCCCTTTTCGCCATTCCCACCGGCTATATTTACCTTCTCGTCTTTAACCTGGTTTAGTATATGAAATGGACTAAGATAGACAACGATTCCTACGGAACCATCCTCACCTCCTGGTGCATCTGCGCTGTGCTCATCTTCCTCACGGCCAGGTACATCCCGATTCTCTGGCTGAGTATTCCGCTCTGTGCCTTTATGGTTATCTTCATGGTGTTCATCACCTGGTTCTTCCGGGTTCCGGACCGCGAAACGCCCCATCCGGAAGATAAGCGCCTGGTCACTTCCGTGGCAGACGGCAAGGTGGTCATCGTGGACAAAGTATACGAGAAGGAATACCTGAAGCGGGAGTGCATCCAGATTTCCGTCTATATGGATTTCTTTGACGTCCATTGCAACTTCTGGCCCATCAGCGGAGAGGTTACCTTCTATAAATACCATCCCGGAAAGTACCTCCTGGCCTTCCATCCCAAGTCTTCGGAACTGAACGAGCATTCCTCCTCCTGCCTCAAGAACGAGTACGGAGAGGTATTCTTCAAGCAGATTGCCGGCACGTTCGCCCGCCGCATCGTCTGCTACTCGGAGCCCGGCCATATGGAGTACCGCGGAGAGCAGTGCGGTGTCATCAAATTCGGCTCCCGCATAGACCTGTTTGTCCCGCTGGAAGCCGATGTAAAAGTAAAGGTGGGAGATAAAGTCCGCGCCGTAGAAAGCGTTCTCGCTATTTTGCCTGATCGTTCTTAATCAATTCGACCAAACGTTCTACAGCCTCGTCCTCGGGTATATGCCGGAGGACGGGCTCTTTTTTACGATAGAGGGTAACCTTGCCGAAGCCTTCTCCCACGTAACCATAGTCTGCGTCGGCCATTTCTCCGGGTCCGTTCACAATGCAGCCCATCACGGCAATCACAACGTCCTTGAAGCCGGAAGTGGCCTCCTTGACCCGGTTGAAGGTTTCTTCCAGGTTGTACAGCGTACGGCCGCAGCCGGGGCAGGCAATGTATTCGGGCTTGTAGAACTTGCGGCGGCAGGCCTGCAGCAGTTCATCCTTAAGGTAATCGTCTTCCAGGGGAATATCGTCCACCTCGTGGTTCAGAAGGGGAGCACCCCAGTCGCAGGCCGCTTTCAGAATGGTCTCTTCACGGGCCGATAGGGAAGGAGCCGCCGCTCCGGAGTACCGGTGGGCCAGGTACTGCGCCACGGGAAGCTCGTTGGCAGGGTCTTCCGTAAGGGAGACGCGGATGGTGTTGCCGATGCCTTCGGAAAGGAGCGTAGAGATGGCTACGCAGCTCTTGATGCGGCCGCTGTCTCCGTTTCCGGCCTCGGTCACGCCCACGTGCAGGGGGAATATCACGCCCTTTTCCTGCATCAGGCGGGCCAGTTCACGGTAGGCATTCACCATAACCACCGTATTGGAGGCCTTGAGGGACACCACCACATTGTAGAACTGGGCGTCGATGCACATCTCCACCCATTCCATGGCGGCCAGCGCCATAGCCTGCGGCGTATTGCCGTATTTCTCTACGATATACTTGCCCAGTGAGCCGTGGTTAAGGCCAATTCGGATGGCGCGGTTGTACTGCTTGCAAAGGCCCAGGAACTGGCCGAAGAGGGCACGGGCCTTCTCGTGGTCCGGGTGGAAGTTGCCGGGGTTGATGCGGATTTTCTCCACAACGGGAACCACGGCCATCGCAATCTCCGAAGAGAAGTGGATATCGGCCACCAGAGGCGTCTGGATGCCTTCTTCCCGCAGGCAGCGGCGAATCTCGGCCAAATGCTGGACATCTGCCATGGCGGGCACGGTGATGCGGATGAGCTGGGCTCCGGCCGCAGCCAGGCGCCGGCACTGGGCCACCGTGGCCTCGATGTCGGAGGTATGGGTGTTGCACATGGTCTGGACCACAATGGGGTGGCCGCTACCAATGAAAACGGAATCGCCTACACAGACGGTACGGGTTTGCAGGACAGGTTTCATAGTTACTGTTTATTTTGATCGGCCACCATCTTGCGGGCCAGCTTCCTGAGCTGTCCGCGGGTGTGACCGTAACGGGGGGTCAATTGATAATAAACGCCAAAGGTAACCGCCGCATCCAGAGGATAGGCGAAGCGGTAATAGTAAGGACTGGCATAGTCCGGCTGCCAGAAGGAATTCCAGCCCCACTTGCCGTTGACCATCAGGTGGAACTCGACAGGATTGAACATAAGGCCTACACCCACGCCGCCCTGTACGCCATAGGTGTACCGGCGGTCATAGTCGCGGAATGCGTGCACATACTGTTCGTAGGTTTCTATGCCAATGAAAGGATCGTCCAGCACACGGGTTATCTTCCAGCGGTAGCCGCCGTAAAGACCCAGTTTGGCCATAATCTTGAAATGGGAACCTATATCTATATGGAAATGGGACAGGAAGAAGACTTCCGGAACCGTAATCATGGTCTTGTAAGCACCCGATTCCGTGGTTCTGGAGCCGGTTTCCTTGTTCAATTTGAACTCGTATCCCTCATAGTTCATCTGAGCGCCGAACTCCACGCCCATATTGGGGAAGAGGCCGAACATCGTAAAGTGGCGCACCACGGAAAAACCGTACATCGGATACTGCGGCTGCCAGCGCACCAGGCGGTCCGGATTGAAGTAGCCGTACTGCACCGAGGCGCCGCCGAACACGCCTATCATCCAATAGTCGTTGGGGGTGGCAATGTTCACCTTCACGCTGTCCAGGTAGGAGGTGGTCACGGTGTCGGGCAGGGAGAAGAATTCCTCTTCCAGGTTCACCTGAGCCCGGGAGAGCCAGCCAAAGCATAGCAAGGCCGATATCAGGGCAATCGTACGCTTCATTGGAACATCTCCTTTATATCAATTTTCCAGACCATTTCGGCCCTTTCCAGCACCTTGATGAGGAATTGGTCATTGGGCTTGAAGAAACGCACTTTTTCGGGCTGTTTCTTCTCCAGGAGGATACCGGTATCCACCAGGGAGTTGCGGTTCTTGTCTTCCGTGATGCGGATGCAGTAAGAGCCCTGCTTGAGGTAGGGGAATACAACAGGTCCGTCTTTCTCCACAATGAAGCTCCGGATTACTTTATCCCGCTTTTCGCTAAGCAAATCAATGATATACTTGTTGCGGACATGGCTCAGCTCCAACGTGATGTTGCTCAGTTTCTCATCCGTGGGAAGGGTTACCTTGAGCTCGGTGCTGTCGTTGTAGTAGCCGTTGATGTCCCGGAACTTGCGGTGGGGGATTTTGAGGAAATAGTCGTATCCAACCTGCATGGGCTCCGTGGGGAAGATGCTGTAATGGCGGAGATTGGTGCTGTCCTTGACCACCCTTACCGTTCCCTTGGCTTCCTGCTGACGGGGATTCACGCTGCGGAAACGCAGGGAATCCCAGCCCTCTTCAATGAGCGGGTACTTGAATTCCACGTCAAAGCCGTACTGCTCCACGGTGGTAGGATCCACTTTGGCTGTCATTACGGCTATGGTGTCCTCGTGGGGGCGGTTGCGGGTATTCTGCGCCTTTTTCTGCATTTCGGCCCGTAACTCCTTGGAGTAGGTGAGCTTGATGAGTTCATCCGTGGGCTTGAGCTTGCCGGTGGTGTCCGTCTTGTCGTATTTGACTACCAGCTGGAGGGTGTCGGGCATCTTGCGCTGGTCGTTCACCCAGATTTCCAGGGAGTCTTTCTGCAGGTTGAACTGGGAAATCAGTTTCTCGCGGGCCAGTCCTCGGATACGCATATCGCGGATTTTGGCGTCGGGAGCCATGAACGTAAGGTACGCGGTGCGCGGCCCCACCCTTTCCTTCTTCACGATCATCTGCTTGGTGGGACGCTCCCGGAAGAGATTGAGCTCTACCTGCGCGTGGCGGGCCAGACACAGGGCCGTATCCTTCATATCGAACTTCTTGAACTCGTACAGGCTGTCGTTGTACACGATGGTGGGCCTGAGCAGGCTGTCCATGAAGGCTACTTTCTCGTTGTTTTCAGGGTCGTACTTATTGTTGTTGTTGCCGTCCATAATGGCGTACACGCGGTACAGGGTATCCTGGATGTTGCGGATGGAGAAGAATCCCCAGTCGTCGGTCTTGGCGGCCGCCACAGGCCGTTTCAGGAAGACGGCCGAATCGGAATGGTCCTTATACAGGAGCACGGTGGCACCCTTGACGGGCATCAGGGTATTGCAATCCTGCACCAGACCCGTCACGCACATCGAATCGATGCGGGGGCCGGTGGAGAACACCAGCGTAAAGCCGGGGAAAAGGTTGCCCTCATTGTTGTCCGCAATGGCGCCCGTAAGATCCAGGGTATACGTAGTGTTGCTGTCCAGGTCGCTTTCGAAAGTCACGTCCAACGACTTTCCGTGGAGGGTCGACTTGGGCTTTTTCTCCAGAGGAGGGGAGAGGAAGATGCCGTTGGCATCCTTGATCTTCACGTACTCGTTAAAGGTAAAACGGAGCCGGGTCTTGTTCTTGGAAGGGGATACACCCACGGTAGCCGGCAGGGGAGTCACCTTCTTCAGAACCGGGGGAATGGTGTCCTTGGGGCCTCCGGAAGGGGGCGTAGTGGTGTTTGCGCAGCCTGAGGGGAACATCAGGGCGCCAAGGATGAACGCAGCCGGAATGAGCGGCAGGAACTTTTTCAGCGGGTGTTGGCTCATAGGTCTGTCCGGCTTACGTTTTCTATTCCTTCGATGGAGGAAAGTTTCTTGATCATCTTGTCCAGGATGACCTTGGAGTTCACATAGAGGTCGATATAACCTTCAAAGAGGCCTCCATCGGCCGAAAGGTTGAGCCGGCGCATATTCACGCCCATAACCAGCGACACGCGGCGGGTAATTTCGTTGAGCATACCTACGCGGTCCAGGCCTCTGAGGGAGATGCGCACCAGGAAGGAGGTGTCTTCGGCCTGTTCCAGCCACTTGGGCACCACCACCCAGTCTCCGTGACTGGCGGCTATGCGATCTGCCACCGGACACGACTTCTTGTGTACGGTAATGGTTCCGTCCGGCGCCTTGATACCCACCACAGGGTCTCCCGGAATGGGGTTGCAGCAAGTGGCAATGGCAAAATGAGGGGCATTGGGATCCGTAGAACCGATGATATAGGTTTCCTGCGAAGCCCCCTGCTTGTGCTCCTCTTTGGCCGAGCTGGAACTGAACATCTTCCGGATCCAGGAAACCCGGCCGGAAGAAGAATGCTTGATGACATCACTCAGGTTGTCCAGACTGATCTGGCCTATGCCTATCCCATAATAGAGCTCTTCACGCGTTTCCACGTTGTAGGCTGCCTCCAGACGCTGCAGGGTGGCTTCGTCGATTTCGTGTCCCAGGTCCTTGACAGCCATTTCCAGGGTGCTCCGGCCATATTCCACCGTCTGCTTGCGCTGGGTCTTGAAGTAGTCCGTAACCACGGTACGGGCGCGGTGGGTCCTCAGGAACTTGAGCCACTCGGGCTGCGGTTTTCCGTCTTCGGCCGTAATGATCTCCACCTTGTCTCCGGTCTTGAGTTCCTGGCTAAGGGTTACCAGCTTCTGGTTTACCTTGGCGGCTATGGCCTTGTTACCGATCTCCGTGTGGATGGCGTAGGCAAAGTCCAGGGCCGTGGAGCCCTTGGGCAGGCTGCGCTGCTCTCCGCGGGGCGTGAAGATGTATACATCCGTGGAAATGAGGTCGTTGTGGATGATGTCCAGGAGTTCCAGGGCGTTCACGTCCGGGTTCACCAGAATGCCCTTGATGCGGTCCAGCCAGGCATCCATCTCGTAATCTCCTTCACCCATAATGCCGTGCTGCTTGTAAATCCAGTGGGCGGCAATGCCTTTCTCGGCTATGTCGTCCATACGGCGGGTACGGATCTGGACCTCTACCCAGGTGCCGGCGTTGCTCAGAAGGGTGCAGTGCAGGGCCTCGTAACCGTTGGACTTGGGGTGCTTGACCCAGTCCCTCAGGCGCTCGGGCATATACCGGTAGATGCCGGTAATGATGGAGAAGATGCGGTAACACTGGTCACGCTCGCTTTCTCCGGAATTGGGCTGGGGATCGAAAACGATACGGATGGCAAAGAGGTCATACACTTCTTCAAAGTTGACGCCCTTGGTCTGCATCTTCCGCCAGGCCGAATAAGGGGTTTTGACGCGCTTCTTGATATCGAAGTGGAAGCCGGCCTTTTCCAGGGCCGATTCAATGGGCACCACGAATTCGTGCATCTCGTTGCCCTTCTCGATGATTCCGCGGTCGATGCGGGCCTTGATGTCGGAATAGGCTTCCGGCTCCTTGTACCGCAGCCAGATGTTCTCCAGCTCCGATTTGATGCTGTAAAGACCCAGGCGGTGAGCCAGCGGAATGAAGATGAACATGGTCTCGGAGAGAATCTTGTCCCGCTTGTGTTCCGGCATATGCTCGATGGTGCGGCAGTTGTGCAGGCGGTCGGCCAGCTTGATGAGCACCACACGGACATCGTCATTGAGGGTGAGGAGGATGCGCTTGAAGTTTTCGGCCTGCAGGCTCTGCTGGGTAATGTCCGTTCCGCGGGTCTTCTGCTCGGTATCCAGGACGTTCTTGATCTTGGTAAGACCGTCTACCAGGGAGGCAATCTTGTCTCCGAAGTGCTCACGGATATCTTCCACGGTATAGTCCGTGTCTTCCACCACATCGTGCAGAAGGGCGGCCGAAATGGACTTGTAGCCCAGGCCTATGTCGTCCACCACAATCTGGGCCACGGCAATGGGATGCAGCATATACGGTTCGCCGCTGCGGCGCCGCACGTTGCGGTGGGCGTCGTTGGCAAATTCAAAGGCCTTGCGCACCACTTCCAGTTCTTCCCGGTTGGCGCAACGCTTTTGGGCCGATGCCTTGAGCACCTCCCAATCGCGGGCAATTACCTCGTAATCTTTTTCTCCAAATTCGGAAAAGCTCATAAACTCATCTTATTTTGGTGAAGCCGTCCCTTGCGTTTCTGAACGGCCTGTTTATTCATTTCATCCAGTTTGGCTATGGTAATGCTATGCTGGTCCACATTCTGGAAAGCATAGGAGAGTTCGGCTCCGTACAGGATGATGGTCCATCCCAGATTCAGCCAGATCATAAAGAGGGGAATGGCCGCCAAGGCACCGTACACGGCACTGGTCTTGGCCACCATCACCTGCGTTTCCAAGTACAGGTACTGTACGCCCACAAACAGAAGGCCCGATATGAGGGCTGCCTTGAAGGAATGTCTGCTGCGTACGCGTGTGCCGGGAATAAACTTGTACATAGTGTGCAAAATGAGCACGACTATGCCCGCAAACAGGGCCCAGGACAGGAAATTCTTCAGATGGTCGGAGAAGAAGAGCTTGCTGGGGAACAGCAAGTCCAGTACGTGGGAGTATACCACCGACCCCGAGAAGAACATAATCACCACAAACGGCGCCAGGATGGTAATGCCAAACACGATTCCCATCATCTTGAAGAAACTGGGCTCGCGCTCCACCTTCCACACATTGTTGAACACCTGCCTTACCGTAATCATCAGGGACAGGACAATCCAGACGAAGGAGGCCATGGAGATAAAGCCGAAGAGGCCGCTCTCAGCCGTGTTCACAATATTGTCGGCCGCCACCAGCAGTTTATCCAGAATGGCGGTATCCCGCAGGTTATCCACCAGAATCTCCTGGAACTTGTCCCGCATACCCAGGCCGTCCGTAAGATAAAGGCCGATGGCAATGGCCGGGACCACCGCCATCATACTGCGGTAGGCGAGGGCGGTTACCTGATAGCCTATCTTCTGGTCCGAAAAAGTGTTCACCATCAGGAGGACCGTCTTGGCGTCCCGCACCAGCCGGGCCTTCCAACGGGAGAAGTCTTCCTCGTTGAGCAGGAAGATATCGTGGGTCATAAAACGCCAGATGCGGGTAATCCAGATGGAAACCCACCGGATCAAAACCTCAATCTTATGACCTAACTTCTTGAACATCAGAACAAAGTAAGCTCGTTATCACTCGTATCTTCGGACTTGGCAGAATTTGTCATACCGAGCGAAGCGAGCGTATCTCCTATTAGAGCCCGGAAGGCCTCCTCATCTATGACCTGTACCCCCAGGTCTGCCGCCTTCTTAAGCTTCTCCGGGCCGGGTTTGGTGCCGGCCAGCAGATAATCCGTCTTTCCGCTCACGGAAGAGCTGTTCTTGCCTCCGTGGGCCTCGATGAGGGCTTTCATATCCTCACGGGAGATGCTGAAATTACCGCTGATCACGAAGCTCTTGCCGGCCAGGGCGTCCGACTGCTTGCCGGCGCCTTCTGCCACCTGCATCTGCAGGCCGGCGGCCCTCAGGGCTTCCACCTCCTGGCAGTTCCGGATATCCAGGAAGTAATGGAAGATGCTGTCGGCAATGACTTCTCCCACCTCAGGCACTTCCAGCAATTCTTCTTTGCTGGCCTGCGCAATGGCATCGATGGAGCCAAAGTGACGGGCCACGTCGCGGGCCGTAGTTTCTCCCACAAAGCGGATTCCTATAGCGAAAAGAACGCGCTCGAACGGGACCTTCAGGGATGCCTTCACGGAATCCAGGAAGCGGGCCGCGGCACGCTCTTTCCAGCCTTCCAGCATAACCAGCTGGTCTGCCTTGAGGGTATACAGATGCGAGGGCTGGGTTACCAGATTCAAGTTGTAGAGTTGCTCGATGGTAGCTTCTCCGCAGAGGATGTTCATAGCCTTCCGGCTCACGAAATGCTCCAATCGGCCCTTGATCTGGGTGGGACAGCCCTGCCGGTTGGGACAGAACCACTTGGCTTCTCCTTCCTCCCTTACCAGGGGTGTTCCGCAGTCCGGACACACCTTGGGGAAGGACGGGATGCGGGCCCCGGGCTGGCGCTTGGATTCCTCCACGCCGGTAATCTTGGGAATGATTTCCCCGCCTTTCTCCACATACACCCAGTCGCCTTCGTGGATATCCAGGGAGCGAATCTGGTCTTCGTTCACCAGCGTGGCCCGTTTGACCATAGTGCCGCTCAGGAGCACGGGCTCCAGATTGGCCACAGGGGTAACGGCGCCGGTGCGGCCCACCTGGTAATCGATGCTCAGGATGGGCGTGCAGGCCTGTTCGGCCTTGAATTTATAGGCAACCGCCCAGCGGGGACTCTTGGCGGTATAGCCCAGGTCCTGCTGGCAGTCCATCTGGTTGATCTTAATCACAATGCCGTCCGTGGCAAAGGGCAGTTCCTTGCGGGCGGTATCCCAGTGTTCGATAAAAGCCTCAATCTCCCCAATGTTGGCACAGATGCTTCTATGGGCCGATACGGGGAGTCCCCAACGCTCGGCCGCACGGAGGGCTTCATCGTGGGTAGGGAAGTCCACCTGGCCGGTGGGAATGTGATAGAGGGTGCAGAAGAGGCCCCTTCGGCCCACTTCTTCGGGGTCCTGGAGCTTGAGAGAACCGCTGGCGGCATTGCGGGGATTGGCAAAGAGAGGCTCTTCCAGGGCTTCCCGCTCCTCATTGAGACGGTCAAACGACTCGTAGGGCATCAACACCTCTCCGCGGATTTCGAACTCCTTGGGCCAGCCGGTTCCCTTCAGTTTCCTGGGGATGCTGGCTATCTGGAGGGCGTTGCGGGTTACATCGTCTCCCTGCACGCCGTCTCCGCGGGTAAGGGCCCTGAAAAGGACGCCGTCCTTATAGGTGAGGCAGATGGCCGTTCCGTCGAATTTGAGTTCGCAGCAATACGTGAAAGGCTTGTCCAGCGATTTGGCGGCCCTTTCTGCAAACTCTTCCACTTCTTCGATGGAATAAGTGTTGGAAAGGGACAACATAGGATATTTGTGCGGATATTTGGCAAATCCTCCTTCGGCCTTTTCTTCCAGGTCCGAACCGACGCGGCGGGTGGGGGAGTCGGACGTGGCGAACTGCGGATATTGGGCCTCGAGGTCCTCCAGCTCGTGCATCAGCTGGTCGTACTCGTAGTCGCTCATCGTGGGAGCGTTCTCTACGTAGTACTTCCGGCTGTTCTCCCAGAGAATAGCCTTGAGCTGCTCAATCCTATGTTTTGCTTCGGTATAGTCCATACGTCACCTTGCACGCACACGCGTGTATAAAGTACAAAGATAACAAAATTCTCTTATTCCATCAAGAAGGGAGCAGGGGTATAGGGTGCCGGGGGGCTTGTCCACCCCCGGACCAGTATAGGGGGAGGGGCCCGCAGATTTTTGGGAAGTCGGGAGAAAGCTTGCTTTCTGACGACTGACACAAAAGGGCTGGGAGGGGCCGGAGTGGAGCGAAGCGGAACGGAGTCCCCCCGGCACCCTATACCCCTGCTTCCTTCTCTAAATAGCGGGCTACTACAGGTTGGAGCCAGCGGTTGAGAAGAGGGTCCGTCACGTGCATACAGAGGCCGGTGAAGATGGCCTGGATGAGCGTTCCTTCCCGGACCACCATCGTATGGCCGTTGCCGGTAAAGAGGCCGAAGAAAACCAGTGACAGAATCATAGAAATGACAACCAGGACCACGTCCATAGACATTTTTACAACGGAGAAACGCACCTGGTAACGCTCGGTGATTACGTTCAGGGTACTGTCGGCCGGGAGGATCCATCCCTGGCCCACCACCTCCAGCCGGATACCTATGGCCGTAAGCAAAACGGACACCAGGCAGAGCAGGATCTGGACAAAGTAATTGGTGGCCGGAGACTGGATGGAATCAAAGAGCCAGACGGCGGCGTCCACCAGGTAACCGAAGATGAGAATGGGCACGACTTGCATCAGGTGTTTCCACTTAAAGTCTTTCTTTAAGATGATTGCCTGAATCACTATGAACAGCAAGTTGAAAACGAATGTAAAACTTCCTATTGAAATGGAGGGATATTCCAGATTCAGAACGGTGGGAATACACGAAAGGGGAGCGATGCCCAAATTGGATTTTATGGACAGACCCACGCCCAATGCGACCACTATCAGACCCAAGGTAGAGATGCCGTACCTTACCGATATGCTTTTGCCTTTGCCCATAGTTTCAGTGTTTGTGTTTACACAAAAATACGCAATTTTATCCTGAATCTCCAAACACCTGGGGATGAATAGGAATAATCAAGAAAAATGCGTAAATTTGTACGATTTAAGCAACCGGAAAAAGTTACTTTTAAAACTATAAAAATCAAATGAAAGATTCCATTATCATCCTCTGTGGTGGCGGCCCGGCTCCGGGTATGAACACCGTCGTTATGTCTGTTGCCAAGACTTTCCTGTCCAACGGTTACCGTGTGATCGGCCTGCATGGCGGTTACAGCGGCCTTTTCTCCAAGGCTCCCCGCACCGAAGACATCGATTTCTTCAAGGCAGACGCTTATTTCAACCGTGGCGGTTCCTACCTGCAGATGAGCCGTTTCAAACCCACCGACAAGGATTTTGAGGAAAACTTCAACCTGAGCCTCTTCCAGGACAACAATATCAAGCTCCTGGTCACCGTAGGCGGTGACGACACCGCTTCCACGGCCAACCGCATTGCCAAGTTCCTGGAGGCCAAGCAGTATCCCATCCACAACATCCACGTTCCCAAGACCATTGACAACGACCTCCCGCTGCCCAACAACACGCCCACCTTCGGCTTCAACAGCGCCAAGGACGAGGGTGCCCACCTGGCCCGCACCGTCTATGAAGACGCCCGCACCAGCGGCAACTGGCTCATCATCAGCGCTATGGGTCGCAGCGCCGGTCACCTGGCCCTGGGTATCGGTGAGGCCACTCACTGCCCCATGACCATCATCCCTGAGATGTTCAACAAGACCACCATCACCCTGGACAAGATTGTGAACCTGGCCCTCTCCGCCATTCTCAAGCGCAACATCCTGGGCATTCCTTACGGCACCGTAGTAGTGGCCGAGGGCGTATTCCACGACCTGGATCCCCAGGAGATCAAGAACGCCGGCGTGTCCATGACCTACGACGAGCACGGTCACCCCGAACTGGGCAAGATCTCCAAGGCTGTCCTGTTCAACGACATCCTCGAGAAGAAGTTCAAGGAGATTGGCCTCAAGGTCAAGACCCGTCCCGTGGAGATTGGCTACGACGTCCGCTGCCAGGATCCCATCGCTTTTGACCTTACCTACTGCTCCGAGCTGGCTATGGGTGCCTACGAGCTGTTCAAGAAGGGTGAGACCGGCTGCATGGTCTATGTAGACGCCTTTGGCGAATCCCACCCTCTGTACCTCAAGGACCTCCAGAACGCCGAGGGCAAGATTCCTCCGCGCCGCGTGGCCATCGAAGGCGGTACCGCCCAGAACTACTTCAACCACATCTGCCACTTCGTAACTCCCGCAGACTACGAAGCCGCCAAGAAGTATGTGGCCAACCCTGAGGCATACGACTTCAAGAAAATCCTGAACTGGTAATTGTTACCATGCGCAAAGGACTCAAATATGGGCTGATCCTTCTGGCAACCTGCGCCCTCTTTGCAGGTTGCCGGAGGGCATCCCTTATTCCGGAAGGGGAACCGCATCCCGGTGAAAGGATTTACACCGGCTGCATTCCCGAGAATCCGGACGAGATTGTGCGCCTTTATATTGATCTCCCCAACGCACAGGATCCTTCCAACATCCGCAAAGAATTTTGGACCCACAACGCCACCCTGCACATCGATGCCACGGTAGACGGCGTCACGTCCACGGTATACAAGTCCGAGGGTGTCAAAATCAAGGGACACGGCAACTCCACCTGGAGGTCCTATCCCAAAAAACCTTATACTGTAAAGCTTCCCGTACAGGCCAACTTCATCGGCACGGGAAAAACCAAACGGTGGGTGCTGCTGGCCAACTGGATGGACCGCACCTGCATCAGAAACGACGTAGCTTTTGAAGCCGCCCGCCAAACCAGCCTTGCCTGGGTCTCTTCCGGAACCTACGTAGAACTGTATCTCAACGGAAATTATAACGGGCTGTACTACCTGTGTGAAAAAGTGCACGCGGAAGGCTCCAACTTCACCTGCGATTTCCTGTATTCCTACGACATCAGCGACCGTACGGAGCACGATTTTGACACCCAGCACGGTCACTGGAAGAACGCCACCCAGGAGGGAGGAATCCCCGTAGAACTCAAATTCCCGGACCGGGACAACTACAAGCCCGCGGAATTCGCCCAGATCCTGGACCGGGCAAAAAAGACGCTCTACGGCGTTGAAGACGTGATTATGAGGGGAGAAACCCCCAGTTCCGTGCTGGATCTGGACTCCATCTGCGACTGGTACCTCATTAACGAAGTCTTCAACAACAGCGAAGCCAAATTCCCCAAGAGTACGTTCTATTTCTACAAGGACGGGAAACTCTATGCCGGCCCGGTATGGGACTTTGACTACGGCACCTTTACTCCGGACAACCACGGTCTCTCGCTCAAGAGTACCCTCTATTACTACCAGATCTGGACCCATCCGGAGTTCAAGAAACATCTGATCCATCGCTGGAACGTCATCAAGCCCATCTTCCAGGGGATGGATTCTTACATTGACCGGCAGGCCCAGCTCATCCGCAAGGCAGAAGCCCGCAACCACGAGATGTGGCCCTGCTATCCCAACCCCCTCGCCGAGGGAGCCGACGGCAAAGTAAACGGAGACGAACTCCTTACCTTTGACCAGGCCATTGACCGTATGAAATCTTCGCTGGCCCTGCGCATCGAAGAAATGGATACGGAACTCAACAGACTATGAAACTAATATACCAAATGCTGCTGCGCCTGTGGGGAAACGGGCGCTTCTCCGGAATTGATGCAGCCACCCTTGATTACCTCAAGAAAACCCTTGGGGCCGATTGTCTCTGGTGCACCGGCGTCATCCGGCACGCCACTGCCTGCCAGGACCGCGGCTGCACGCCTTCGCATCCCCAGATAGTGAAGGGGAGTGCGGGTTCCCCCTACGCCATTACAGACTATTACGATGTCAATCCCTACCTGGCCGATAACCCGGACAAGCGGATGGAAGAATTCCGTGCGCTGGTGGACCGGGTGCACAAGGCCGGACTCAAACTGCTGATTGACTTTGTTCCCAACCACGTGGCCCGGGACAACGTAAACCTGGGCCAGAATGACAACAAAAACGTCCACTGGGCCCCTGAGAATGACTTTTTCTACTATCCCGGAGAGCCGCTCAGACTGCCGGTTCCCTGCAAGGGAAAGCCCTTCTACGAGAACCCGGCCAAGGCTTCTGGCAATGCTTTTACATCGGCCCCGGACAAGAACGACTGGTACGAAACCGTCAAGATCAACTACTGCGATTTCCACACCGGCACCTGGGACAAGATGCGGGACATCGTCCGTTTCTGGGCCTCCCAGGGCGTGGACGGATTCCGCTGCGATATGGTGGAACTGGTGCCCTGGCAGTTTATGCAGTGGCTCATTGCCTCCGTCAAGAAAGAGTACCCCCAGATCCTCTTCGTGGCCGAGGTCTACGAAAAGGAGAAATACCGGATGTATGTAGATCAAGTAGGCTTTGATTTGCTCTATGACAAGTCCGGATTATACGATACGTTACGTGCTGTTACTTGCAGCAACGCTTCCGCTAAGGGAATTACTTATAACTGGCAGTTCCTGGGAGACCTCCAGCCCCATATGCTCAACTTCCTGGAGAACCACGACGAGCAGAGAGTAGCCTCCGATTTCTTCTGCGGAAGCGCCGCCGGCGGCTATGCGGCCCTGGCGGTATCGGCCCTGCTCAGCGAAGCTCCTTTCATGCTCTATTTTGGCCAGGAAATGGGGGAGAGAGGGATGCAGGCCGAAGGATTCAGCGGCCTGGACGGAAGGACGTCCATCTTTGACTGGTGCACCGTTCCGGCCCTGGAGCATCCGGACAAGGACGTGCAGAAGCGTTACCTGGAAGTCTTTCAACTGGCCCAGTCACCCGCTTTCCGGGAGGGTAAGACCTTCGATCTGGGCTACTGCCAGGACAACGGCTTCAACCCGGACCGCCACTTTGCCTGGCTCCGCAGCGACGGCAAGAAAACCTGGCTCCTCGTAAGCAATTTCTCGGGAGAAAAGGCCGATATCACTGTAAGCATCCCGCCGGAAGCCCTGGATTACCTGGGCATCAAGGCTGTGCGCACCGTCTATACCCTATCCGTGGAAGGAAAGGATTACAAAATACAGGAAGTCAATTAGAGGGTTCTGCGGCGAAATTCGGCTACCGTAATGGCCGTAGCCACCGCCGCATTGAGAGACTCCGAACCGGCGTCATCGGCCGGATAGGGAGGAATATACAGACGGTCCGTCACACAGGCGGCCGTCTGTTTTGATATGCCGTTGGCCTCGTTGCCAATGACAATCACGGAAGGGGCCTCGGAGCCGTTGGAAAGCTCTTTCTGATAGAAATTCTCTCCGTCCAGGAAGGTTCCGTACACCTGGCCGCCCAGGGCCGATGCCCGTGAGCAGAGGGCCGGAATATCCGCATAATGGAACCGAACCCGGAAAATGGCGCCCATAGTGGCCTGGACCACCTTGGGATTGAAAACGTCCACGGTATCCGGAGAAGCGTACACAGCATCCAGGCCGAACCAATCCGCAATGCGGAGGATGGTGCCCAGGTTACCGGGATCCCGGATGCCGTCCAAGGCCAGGAAAAGGCCTTTGGAAGGGAGTTCCGCCTTACTCAGATCTTCCGGGATATGAACGGTTGCCAGGGCCGGAGAAGGGGAAGAGAGGCCGCTCATACGGGCCATAGCCGATTCTCCTATCTGGTCCCTGTAATAGACCTCCTTGACGCGGAAAGAAGAGTGCAGGGCTTCCGCAACCAGTTTCTCGCCCTCTACCACAAACAGCCCTTCCTGTTCCCGGAATTTCTTCTGGGACAGTGACTTGACAAACTTTATTTCCGCGGCGGTCAGTGTCATCTCTTCAATTGGCTAAAGCAAAGGAGCGAAGCGACCCAGGGGGTCTGGGGGATTAGGCCCCCAGTTACAAAGTATATCCGAGCAGTTTCAGCATACTTGCTGAAGACTGTTCCTCGGAGAAGACGGAGGTGATGAGATTACCTTCCTTGTCCCGGTCAATGAGGATGTGACGGGGAGAAGGCATCAGGCAATGCTTGATGCCGCCAAAGCCGGAAAGGGCCTCCTGGTACGCGCCGGTATGGAAAAAGCCGATGTAAAGGTTTTCCCGCCGGCTGCGGATGGTGGGCAGGAAGATGGCGTTGGCGTGATAGTCTGCGTTGTAGAAATCCTGGCTGTCGCAGGTGAGACCGCCCAGGAACACACGCTGGTACTCGTCGTTCCACTTGTTGATGGGCAGCAGGATGAAGCGCTGGTTCAGGCCCCAAGTATCGGGCAGGCAGGTCATAAAGCTGTTGTCAATCATATACCACTTCTCGCGGTCGTTCTGCTGCTTGATATCCAGGATTTTGAAGATGGTGGCGCCGCTTTCTCCCACGGTGAAGGAGCCGAATTCCGTAAAGATGTCCGGTTCTTCCACGCCGTTGGCGTTGCAGGTGACCTTGATCTGGTTGATGATTTCCTCTACCATATATTCGTAGTCGAAATCCTGGGCCAGGGAGGTCTTGTTGGGCAGGCCGCCGCCGATATTGAGGCTGTCCAGCTCGGGGCAGATGGCCTTGAGCTCGCAGTATACCTTGACGCACTTGGACAGTTCGTTCCAATAGTAGGCGGTATCCCGGATGCCGGTATTGATGAAGAAATGCAGCATCTTGAGGTGGAAGTTGGGATACTTGGCCACCGTGTCCTTGTAGAACTTGAGGATATCCGAGTAGCGGATACCCAGGCGGGAGGTATAGAAATCGAAGTTGGGCTCTTCTTCCGATGCAATGCGGATGCCCATCATGGTATCCTCTTCAATGAGGTCTGCCAGGTCTTCGAACTCGTTCTTGTTGTCCAGGACGGGAATGATGTTCTGCCAGCCGCTCTTGCGCATTTTGGCAATGTTCTGGATGTACTGGGGGCGCTTGAAGCCGTTGCAGATGATATAGAGTTCCTCCTTCTTCACGGAACCGTCCTTGGCCAGGGCCTCGATGAGGTCCAGGTCATAGGCCGAAGAGGTCTCCAGATGGATGTCGTTCTTGAGGGCTTCGTGCACCACGAAGGCGAACTGCGAACTCTTTGTGCAGTAGCTGTAGTGGTACTCTCCCTGATAATCGGCCTTGGCCATAGCCACCTTGAAAAGGCGTTTGGCCCGCTGAATTTGAGATGAAATCTTGGGCAAATAGGTGATTTTCAGCGGGGTTCCATACTTTTCGATGATGTCCATCAGGTCAATGTCATTGAACAGCAGGTTGCCGTCCATAACCATAAACTCGTCCTGAGGAAAGTCGAAGGTCTGGTCAATGAGGTCGATGTACTTGTTTTTCATCCTTTAAATCTATGTATTGAGATTGCAAAGGTAACCAAAAAAGTGTTACATTTGTAAGAATGAACCCGAAGATATTCATATTTATTTGCGTGTCGGGCCTTCTGGCGGCGGCTTCCTGCAGCACTACCCGTTCCCTGGCGGAAGGGGAGTACCTGCTCCGGAAAAACACCATCCAGACGGACGACCCTGCTTTCAATGTCTCGGGACTCAGTTCTTACATAGCCCACAAGCCCAATTCCTATTTTCTGGGCGTGAATCCGCTCCTTTCCGTCTACAACTGGAGCGGTGACGGTTCCACTCCCTTCAAACGCTTCCTCCGCAAGATTGGATCGGAGCCCATCGTCTATGATTCCACCAAGGTGGAGATGAGCGTCACCAACATCGCCAGCCACTTGAACTACATTGGCTACTATGGTTCGGAGGTGAGCAGCAAGGTGGACGTCATCAAGAAGAAAGCTTATGTAACGTATTTGATCAAGCTGGGTAACCGCTACAAAATCAGCGACATAGATTACGAAATTCCCACCTACGGCACCTTCCAGGAAGAGTTCCTCAAGGACCTTCCCAACAGCACCGTCCACGAGGGACAGTTCCTCTCGGAAGAGGCCCTGGAAAAGGAGGCGGACCGTTCCTCCGCATACTTCCGTAGCCTGGGTTACTTCGGCTTTACCAAGTCCTTCTATGCCTTCGAGGCCGATACTTTGAGCCACGACGGCCAGGCCAAGCTGCATTTCGCCATCCGGGACTATGCCCTGGGAGACGCCCCTTCATCGGCCAAGGAACATAAGAAATTCACCCTTTCGGAGGTGAACATCTCGCACCCGGAAAAGCTTAAGATCCGGCCTTCCGTCCTGGAAAACCTCAATATCCTGAGGCCCGGCCAGCTGTACAACGAGAAAGAGGTCAATACCAACTACAGCCGTTTCTCCAGCGTGGGCGTGCTCACCGGGGTAAACATCAACCTCGAGCCCGTCTCCGAAGACCAGGTGGAATGTAACATTTCCCTGCGCAATTCCGGCCTGCAGGGCTTTAAGACCAATCTGGAGGCATCCTTCAACTCTACGGGTCTGTTCGGTATTTCGCCTCAGCTTACCTACTATCACCGGAACATTTTCCACGGAGGAGAAGAGCTCAACCTGGGTGTCAAGGGCAACTTCCAGTTCCGCCCCAAGTCTTCGGCCTATTCCACGGAGGTCAGCGTCTCCACCACGCTGCGTTTCCCCAGTTTCATCGGCCTGCCCAACCGCATCTTCAAAGGCCCCAACATCCCCCATACGGATATTACGGCGGCCTTCAACTACCAGGATCGGCCCGAATTCCGCCGCTCTGTCATCTCTACGGCCTTTACGTATAACGGACGCATCAAGCAGAATATCTTCTACAAGTTTTCGCCTATCCGGGCCAACCTCACCCATATGTACTATATGGACGAGGACTTTATGATGAAGCTGTTGGAAACCAATCCCTTCGTTTACAGCTCCTATATGGATCACGTGGATCTGGGAGTGGGCGGTACCCTCTACTATACAACCGACGCTTCCTCCGTGCCTATGACGCCTTACCATTATGTAAGACTGGGTCTGGATGTGTCCGGCAATGTAGTGAGCCTGTTCAACCGCTGGCTGCCCACCCTGAGTGAAGAAGACCCGAAACACACCATTTGGGACACTCCGTACGCCCAATATGTCCGCGCAGACATCAATCTGGGCAAGGTTTTCCGCTTTGGCAAGGAAGACCGCCACGCCATTGCCCTGCATTTCCAAACCGGCATTGCCTACGGCTACGGCAACTCGGATTCCGCTCCCGTTGAACAGCTGTTCTATGCCGGCGGCGCTATGTCCATGCGTGGCTGGCAGGCCCGTACGCTGGGTCCCGGCACTTCGCAGGAATCTTACGGTTTCTCCATCCCCAGCCAGGTGGGTGAAATGAAAATAGAGGCCAATGTAGAATACCGCTTCCCCCTCATCTCCAAACTGGAGGGAGCGCTGTTCGTGGATGCCGGTAACATCTGGGACCTTTCCAACGCCATTGACCCTTCGGCCCAGTTCAAATGGAGCACTTTCCCCGCTGCAATAGCCTTAAACTGGGGATTCGGTGCCCGTCTGAACCTCAATTTCCTCCTGGTCCGCGTGGATATGGGCATCCGCCTCAGAGACCCTTCCCGCCCGGAAGGCGAGCGCTGGGTACCCACCAAAGTCGGATACCCGTTCTAATAGAATAGTTATTTTTTCGGATAGTACTTTGGCCAGCAGGCCTCGAGATAGGCACGGAGCACGTCTTCGTGCTTGTTTTTGGCGGGCTCGTAGAAGACCTTTCCCCGCAGGGCATCGGGCATAAACTCCATATCGGCAAAATGCCCGGGATAGTCGTGGGCGTATTTGTAGCCGTCGGAGTAATGGAGG
>ONCE01000023.1 GCA_900316245.1 uncultured Bacteroidales bacterium
GAGACTCTTGCGAGCAGTCACAAAATATCAGTTCTCCGCTGTCCAATTGTAACAAATCCGGTTCTCCCCCGCTCTCTTCCATAAGTCGCAGCGTTTGAATGGCTTTGGGATTATTACGAAGAAACTTTTCCACCACCGCCCAATCAAGATTTGGGTGGCGGACCATGTTTTCAAGGAATCGGTGTTTTAATAATTCAATCATAATGTGTTCTCAACAACAAGACCTGGGTTATAAAGGATTCATTGCAAATATAATCATTTGCGAAATAACATTCTGCCCTGTGATGGTATTCCAGGCACTATCATTGAGATTCCCGAAGGAGCCAAACACTGGCACGGTGCGGCAGCCGACAGTTGGATGCAGCACCTGACCTTCCATAAAGACATTCAGGATGGCGCCTCCAACGAATGGCTGGAACCTGTCTCCGACGAGCAGTATAGGAGTTCTTTCACCTGTTTTCAATAAAGCCGGTGACCAATTTAAAGACGGGTTCATAGCTGTCCCAGCGGACAGTCTTGCTATTGTCGGCCGGGGTGTGATAATGCGGGAAAGCATTTCCATTCTCGTTTTCCAGGAAGATGCAGGGAACCCCGCGGACGGCAAAGGGATAGTGGTCGCTGTTGGCGGCCAGGGCCCCTCGGTTGAGCGCCTTAAAAAGGTGCTGCTCCCGGTTCACCTTCTCGAACCCGGGGTACTGGGGCATGCCGGCATCGCTCACCTCACAGTACAGGACCGGATTATCGTCTCCGATCATATCAATATTGAAAAGGTACTTGATCTGACTCAGCGGCACAACGGGATGCTCCGCAAAGTAAGTAGAGCCCCTTAGGTTGGCATCCTCACCGGAAAAAGCCACGAAATACATATCGAATTCGGGCCGATTCCTGGCATAGTGCTCTGCCAAGGTCACAACGGCTGCCGTACCGGAAGCGTTGTCATTGGCTCCGGGATAGTACACTTTTCGGCCCAGGTTGCCCAGATGGTCATAATGGGCCGTAAAGACGTAACAGGAGTCGTGTCTGTATCCCTCCACTTTAGCTATTACGTTAAAGAGTTCATAATCATTGAGAAACTCATTTTCGACGTTTACCTTTACGCTCTTCACGTTCTCTATGGCTTCCGGCGTTACCCAGATAATGGGCTTGTCCACCACTTTCTCCCCGTATGCCTTGAAGAACTTGATGGGAGCCGCCCAGGTGAACAGAAGGCCGGCGTTGGGGCACTCTCCTGCTTTCTGAAGCTTGGAAAACACTTCGCGATGCTTGTAGGTGAACCAGAAATCGCAGCACACCAGGCAGCCGGCGTTCTCCGGTTTTGCCAAATCGGCCAGCAGTGCTCCCCCGTCGAAATTTAGCGTATCTACATGATACACAGGAAATTCTCCTTTGACGCCAGGCGAATACTCCCGCATGGAGAAATCCACCCCCGCGCGGAGTTTTTTCCCATCGGCCCACATTTCCATAGCGCCGGGGAAAGTATTGATGTCGATGGTAAAGGGCTGTAGCGTCACTTCATCCACCCCGGCTTTCCGGTATTCCTTTTCCAGATACTTTCCAGCCTTGTTGGCACCGCCGCGGGCATAGCCGCGACCCTGGTACTTGGAACTGCTGAGCTCTTTGACTACTCGCTTGAAATGCGGCAGGTCCTGCGCATTCAGTTCAAGGGCAGCCAAAGAAAAAAGGATAATAAGTAGTTTCTTCATACGTTATTCTGTTCCCTTTACATATATTTACGTTTGCAAAGTTAGTGTATCTGACGTTCTGAAAAAAAAAGATTGGACAAAGATGTGGACAATTCATAGTTTTCCTTTACCCGGGCAATCCCCATTTGTTGGGATTCATGACAGGGACTGCCTTCCTTTGAACGTGTATCCGGCTTTCTCAACGGCCGACCGGATGGCGTCTGCCGCTGCCGGACCTTTGATGGTAAGGGTTTTCCGTGAAGCACTGGCCTTGGCGGAATCTACGCCGGGGATTTCCTCCACGGCGCGACAGACGGCGGCTTCACAGTGGCTGCAGTGCATGCCTTCTACGGTATAGACGGCAGTGTCGGGCTCTACGGCCTTGTGGGAGAATCGTTCAAACAGTTTCATAGTAAGTGCGAAAATAATCAAAAGCGCTAAGGTAGCTGCGCAAATCATTTTGAAAACGCTGGGCAAAGCGGCTTTTCCGGCACAGCAGGCCCCGTTCGCGGTTAAGGCGCCAGTGTCGATTCCGATGGCATTGACCACCAGGCCGAAGAGTATGGAAAAGACAACGATGACAAGCAGATAAATCCCCGTAAAACGCCTTCCCAGGGCTTTCCGGACCACCAGGATGGAGGCCAGGTTCACGGCTGGGCCGGCCATCAGCATTACCAGCGCGGCACCTGGGGACAAGCCCTTCATGATGAGCGCAGCCGCCACGGGAATGCTGCCGGTGGAGCAGATATACATAGGAACGGCCACTATCAGGATAACCAGCATCTGAAGCAGCGGCTGGCTGCCGAAATGCAGGAAGAACTCGTCCGGAATAGCCACCTGGATGAGAGCCGCCACCAGCAGGCCGATGACAAGACGCCCGCCGATGTCCTGGATCATCTTGAAATAGGCATATTTGAGCACGCGCCAGAGTTTGTTTCCGGTCTCCACATTGCAGGAGGCAGCCGCTGTGACCGCCGCATCGTCTTCAGGAACCAGGCGGTTCACCAGCCATCCTCCGCAGACGCCGGTAATAAGCGCCGCCGCCGGCCGGATAATGGCAAAGCCCAGGCCCATCAGCGAGAATGTGGCCAGGATGGAATCTATGCCCGTCTGCGGCGTGGCAATCAGGAAGGATGCGACCGCACCTTTGGAGGCCTTTTCGTTCCTGAGGCCGATGGCGGTGGGAATAACCCCGCAGGAGCAAAGCGGCAGCGGAACGCCCAGCAGGGCCGCCCAGAGGACGGCAAATTTATTATCCTTGGACAAATACTTCCTATAGAATCCCTGCGGCACGAAAACATGCAGGATGCCTGCGATGAGAAAGCCCAGCAGCAGGTAGGGGGCCATTTCGCAGACCACGTTCAACAAAGACCACAAGAATGTTTCCATATGTGCAAAGTTACGTTTTTTCTACTTGCAGAAAAATCCCTAAAAATGGGGATAGCCCACCAGGATGCTGGCAATAAGACCGTATCGTCCAGTCTTACAGTTGGATTTCTTTTTGTATATTTGTTGAAGACAATCATCCAAGTTTATGAAAAGAATCCTTTCCACCCTTTTGGGAGCCATTTTGATTTTTGGCATATCGGCCCGGGGACAGGTTCCGGAGCTCAAGAGCATCCCTTTTTCCCACATCCGTGGAATAAGTGTAGGAAATGCACAGAATGACGCTGCCGGAACGGGCGTGACGGTGTTCCGGCTAACGGAACCGAGCCTTGCGGCCGTTGAAGTTTTCGGTGGCGGACCCGCCTCGAGGGAAACGGAATTGATTGCCGTAGAACGGAACCACCCCATCAACGCACTGGTCTTTTCGGGTGGTTCGGCCTTCGGCCTGGCTGCTTCAAGCGGTGTCGCACGCTGCCTGGAAAAGCACGGAGTGGGTTATGAGACCGGCAGCGCCCTTGTTCCCCTCGTGTGCCAGAGCTGTATCTATGACCTGGGATACCGCAGCGCTACAATCAGGCCAGACGAGAAGATGGGTTATGCGGCCTGCGAGGCCTCTTTTTCCGGAAACAACCCCCGCAGCGGCAGCGTAGGCGCCGGAACCGGTGCCACGGTGGGCAAGGCAGCCGGTATGGAAAAATCCCAGAAAGCGGGCATAGGCTATGCCGCCCTGCAGATGGGCTCTCTCCAGATTGGGGTAGCCGTAGTGCTGAACAGTTACGGAGATATTTATTACCAGGGCAAGAAGATAGCCGGAATGCAGTCTGCTGAGGCCGATTCTTACACTACTTTGCTGCAGACGGCCGAAGAAAACCTGTTTGTCAGCACGCCCTCCGGCACCACCAACACTACCTTGGTGGCTGTATTTACCAACGGGGACTTCTCCCCTGCTCAGCTGAAACACCTGGCGCAGATGGCATCGGCCGGTCTGGCCAGAAGCATCAATCCCGCTTTCACCACGGCGGACGGCGATACCGTTTATGCCCTGTCCGTGGGGAAAGATACAGACAAGGTGACAGCCCAGTTGGACGCCGTAGGCGCTCTGACTGCCACCTTGGTAGAAGAAGCTATTGCCGACGCAGTTCGCTCGGCCGGGATTCAATAAACCTTAAAACTCTTCTTTGTGGAAGAGATTGGCGGCCTCCTGGCTGTACGGGAACGCAGGCTGATCCGTCAGGATGCTGGCTTTCCTCAGATACTTCTCAAGGGCCGGACGGAACTTGGGATGCGCACAGTTGTCAATGATGCAACGCGCACGCTCTACCTCATCCAAACCGCGGAGGTCGGCCACACCCTGCTCTGTTACAAGTATCTGCACCGTCTTGTTGGTGTGGTCTACGTGGCTTGCAATGGGAACGATGCAGGAGATATTGCCGTTCTTGGCCGTTGATTTGGTGATGAAGATGGACAATCCGCCGTTCTGGCAGAAATCTCCGCTTCCGCCTACTCCGTTCATCAGGTGGCTTCCCTCCACATAACTGGAATTGGTATTGCCATACAGGTCGGCCTCAATGACCGTGTTGATGGAAATGACATTCAGGCGGCGGATGACTTCCGGACTGTTGCTGATTTCCATAGGCCGGAGCACAATCTTGCCCTTGAGGGTATCCACCTTCTTGAGGAATTCCTGCATTTTCTTGGGCGACATGGTAACGGCCGTAGCAGAAGCGGCATCTACCTTGCCGCATTCAATCAGCTCCACCAGGGAATCCTGCATTACTTCGGAATAGACGGTAAGGTGCTCGAAGTTGGACTTTTTGAGCCCGGCGAGAACGGCATTGGAAACGGAGCCCACACCGGCCTGGAGCGGCGGCAGCGGGTTGCAGAGTCTTCCGGCTTCCACTTCCTGCTCCAGGAAATGGATGAGGTTTTCGCTCATACGGTCGAAGTCTTCGTCGCCCGGGGCGTCAGTAATGCCCCAGTCCGGGATTTCGCTGTGCACGATGGCCACAATCTTGTCCGGGTCGCAGGGAATATAAGGAGTACCTACACGGTCACTGACCTTGGTAATGGGAATGGGCTGCGTGTTGGGAGCGGGTTCCGGAATATAGATGTCGTGGATGCCCTCGATGTTCTCCGGCACGGAAGTGTTGATTTCCACAATCACCTTCTTGGCGCAGGCTACATAAGTCTCGGAAGCGCCCACCGAAGTAGTGGGAATAATGTTTCCGTTCTCATCAATGGCGGCAGCTTCAATGAGGGCAACATCAATAGGGTTCAGGTATCCGCTACGCACCCATTTGGGCATAAGGCTCAGGGGCATATCTACATATTTGACCTTTCCTTCGTTGATGGCGTTTCTCAAGTCCGTATTGGTCTGATAGGGCATCCGGCACTTCAACACACCGGATCTGGTGAGCAGACCGTCGAAATCGTCTCCCAGGGACGCCCCGGAATAGACGGTGAGGTCCAGCTGCTCCCCTTTCTTGGCCTTCATGGAAAGGGCTTTGGCCACTTTCTTCGGGTAACCGGAGATGCAGAATCCGGATACGCCCAGGGTCATTCCCGGTTCTATGTAGCTGGATGCTTCCCGGGAAGAACGGATTTTCTTGAGCAGCGACTTCATTCTGATGCGGCTCTCGAAGGAATCCACCTGTTCAGGTGCCGCCTCGCTGAAATCGGGTTCCGGAATACCGTAATACCGCTTGTATTCCACCGGGGCGTGGCCACGGCTTTCCATCTTCTTGAGGAGTGTCACCGGAATGCCCAGTTTCTCCATGGCAGCGGCAACGGCCTCGGCATATTTGGCCGTTTCGAAGTTCTGCAGGAAGGTAATGGAGAATTCGTCCCCCACCTCCACCATCGTAATCATAGGGATACGGCGGATGGCCGATGTCCAGCAGAGGTCCTCGATTTCGTTCAGGTAGCCGTGGTCTGCCAAGCGGCCGATGTAACTGAAAACATAGGTTCCGATGAAGGTGTAATAGTTCTTGGCGTAGAAATTCATACGCTCCCGGAAATCTGCGTATTTTTCGGCCTCTTCCGTAATGGCATTGTACGCATTGAGGGTGCTCTTGAGCTGGTCCGGGCTAATGAGTTCCTTAAGTTCTGCACGGAGCTGGGCTCCCAGCTTGTCTTCACTTTGTTGCAACTGGTCCGGAGCTACAGTCTGGAAAGCGAACGTCCAGCCGTTGCGGTGGGTGTTTTCCAGGCCCACGGCCGTTCTGCAGTTCACGGGGAGGGCTGCCGTAAACAGTTTTTTGTTGTCCGGGTACATTTCCTGGAGGACACGGGCCATGATGGCCTGGAAGGCCGATGCCGGGGAATGTCCGTTTTCCTTGCAGTAGGCCATGAATTCCGCGCTTTTAACCGTGAGGTGATAGCGCGTCATTTTGGCGCCCTCATAGACAAAATCGTCCTTATGGGATTTGTCCACCTCCAGGGTTTCGGGCATATAGAAAATATCCTCGTCTTTGGGAGTGGGTTTGGGGACAAAGCCCGGAGTGACTTCGTATTTGTGGTCTCCCAGGTCTTCGAACATCCCTTCCCTTACGGTGCCGTCGTTGAGCCAGATGCCTGTGGCATCGTACTTCTTGCCGTTCTTGAAGGTGAAGTAATAGTACATCAGCGTATCATAGAAACGGTTGCGGCCCACTCCGTCCGTGAGCCCGTGGAAATAAGAAATCCAGATTTTGTTTTCGATATAGGAGATGCTGAACATACGCCCTTCGGCAAAAGCGCCGCCGATATTGGCCGGGCCGTACATCTCTACCGCCTTGAACCTTGTTCCGGCATCTTTGTAAGTGATCTCTGCTCCGTCTATGTCCAGGACAAAATTAATCCAGGGATGGACTTTGACGGCCTCGTCAATAGCCTTTTGGAGGATATCTCCATTCACCGTTTCACTGAGTTGGATGTACTGCGTATTGCCGGCGTCCAGAAAATAAAAATACAGCCAGGCACAGTAGCGGAGAGGGGTCTGTTTCATCTTTAGCTTTTCTAGTTTTTAATTCGGGAGTCAAATATACGCATTTTCTATCATTTATTTACAATTGTTTTGCAGGGTTGTATCAGAAGGTGGATTTTCCTCTTTTTCCGGACATAAGGACCAGGCTCAGGGCTATGGCCAGAAGGGCTACCGGCAGCAGCAGATACTGCTTCCAGGTGGTCAGGAACAGGCGGATGCTGTCCAGCACCCCCTTCCCTACCGAATCGGCATCTATCGGATACAGGAAAGCGATGGCAGTGGCCGCTATACCCAGGACCAAGCCCGCCACCAGCGCGATGATGAGCGCCATACGCCCGTAGCAGCGTTGACGGTCTACTTCGGCCTTGATGCCTTCAACGGCCTCCATCCGGCGCCGGGCCTCCAGGATAAAGGTGGGGTTGTCTTTGACAACAGGCTTGTTCTCTCGCAGGAAATCTTCTATCTCTTTCATAACTGTATGTACTGCTTCAGGTGGTTTCGGCCCATGGAGAGCTGGTATTTGACAGTGCCTTGCGGCATATTGAGGATGGCCGATATCTCCTTGATGCTCTTATCCTCGAAGTAAAACAGCGCTATGGCTGCCTTTTCCTTCTCGGGAATGCGCTCCAGGGCCTGGTAAAGCTGCTGGTAGCGGAAGGAGGCATCGGAGGTTTCGGAAGCCGGAAGGGTTACGGCGCTGTCCAGGGAAGTCTGGTCCGGACGAGCCTTCCGGCAATGGTCGATGTAGCAATTATAGGCGATACGGAAGAGCCAGGTGCTGAATTTGGAAAGCCCCAAGAAGGAGCCGGAAGCTACATACGCCCGCACCAGGGCGTCCTGGGCTATATCGTCGGCCAGAGCGGAGTCGCCACCACACAGAGCAAGCAGGAAGCGCCGTAAAGGCTCCTGCTGCTCGCGCACTTGGCTGATAAACCGCTCCTGATTCATTTACTCCTGCTCCAGTTTCTTTTCTTCGGCCTCCATCTCTTTGGCCAGCAGCTTCTTCCCTGCAAAGTAGGAAATGAACAGGCCGATGCCTACGGCGAGGAGTACACAACCGGCGGGGAGCCAGAATTTGTTCATGAACACGTGGCGTCCGAACTCCCAGTTGAGGGTGCGTAGGATGCCCAGGGTGAGGAAACCGATGCCCATAAGGCCCGTAATGCAGGCACCATTGAGCTTCTCCAGCAGGTCCTGCTTAATGGATTTGGAGGCCTTCTGCTTCTTGGCAGGCTCAAACTGGGTCATATCCACGGGGACACCGGCCTCGATGGCCTTGAGCATGATTTCGGCCTTTTTGTTGGTCTCTTGCTGTCGGGTGCGGGCAATCAGCCACACAATGGAAACGGGCAGGACCACGCAAATGAAAACAGGTAATCCGAAGTTTACTAAAATGTCTTCCATAATGTATCTTTTTTAACTTTCAACTTATCCCGCATTTCGGAGCGGTTTCATCTGTTAGACGGAACCCCTCTCCAAAAGGTTGGAAAAAAGTTGAATTATTTTTTGGGCTCCATGTGAATGGTGACCAGGGTATTGGGGCCGAACCGCTCCCGGATCTTGTGCTCGATCCGGCTTACAACCTCGTGAGCCTCGTGAAGGGGCATATTTCCGTCCAGGCGTACGTGGGCTTCAATGGCAATGCGGTTCCCGATGCGACGGGTACGGAGGTTATGGGGTTCTTGGATTTGCTCCTGGCTGCAGATGATCTCTTCTATCTCCTTTTCCGTCTCTTCCGGGAGCGAACTGTCCGTGAGTTCGCCGGTGCTGGCTTTGAGAAGGTCCCAGGACACCCGGAACAGCATGGCGCCCACCAGAATGGAGGCCAGCGGGTCCAGGACGGCCCATTTTTCTCCCAGCAGCAGGGCTCCGCCAATGCCGATGGCGGCCCCTATGGAAGAGAGGGCGTCGCTGCGGTGGTGCCAGGCATTGGCCACCACGGCCGGAGAATTGTGCTTTTTGCCGGCCCTTAACGTATATCGGAACAGGATTTCCTTGACCACAATGGATAGCAGGGCGGCCCAGAGAGCCAGTTTGCCGGGCATTTCCAATGTCTCTCCCTGCAGCCAGTGGATAAACTTGAGAGCTCCGGAAGCTATGATACCCACGGCTGCCAGAGCCAGTCCCAGGGCCACAAAGAGCGTGGCCAGGGTTTCAAACTTGCCGTGGCCGTAGTCGTGCGAGGCGTCCTGCGGCTTGGAGCCTATCCGGACAAAGACAAGAACGATGACGTCTGTAACGAAGTCTGAGAGGGAGTGGGTCGCATCGGCCACCATCGCAGCGCTGTGCCCCAGGATGCCGGCCACAAACTTAAAGGCAAGAAGCACCAGATTCCCGATGCTTCCCACCAAAGTCACTACTGTAAGTTCTTTTTCGCGTTCCATTACTTACGTTTGAGCCAGTGCTCGGTGAGCCATTGGCGGACGGGGAGGTCGTAGGTCTTGTGCAGTCCCCAGGCCATTACGATGGCCATAAACATAACACCGGCGCCCACGGCAATGTGCTGCCACAGGGGCGCGTCGGGATGCTGGGCCGCCCAGTCCATCTGCAAATAAATAAGCGGATAGTGCGTGATGTAAATGGGATAGGAGATGTCTCCCAGCCATTTGCAGATGGCCGTACTGCGGGGATCCGTGGTCTTGGAACCGGCGCCGGCCAGGACAATCAGGGGGAAGAGGCAAAGGATGCAGGCTGCCTGGTAAAGACCGTCCGCTACGCCCATCTTGCCGCCTACGCAAGGCATCGCCAGAAGGGCGGCAATGGCCAGTGCACACCACCAGAAGCCGCCTCTCAGATGAATGGGAGAGCCGCTGGGATTGCTTTCCGTACGGTGGGCGGGAAGGATGCGGGAAATGAGAAGGCCGCAAAGGAAGGGATACAGAAGCCTGGTAAAGGCAATGTAAATCTGATCCGGCATCAGGCTCCAGCCGCCGATGACGGTATAATGGGGCTGCTCAAACAGGCCGAAGACATTCCAGCCCAGCGTTACGTCCAGCGTAAAGAAGGCACAGACCACGCAGAGGGCAGCCAGGGCCATTTTGGGAAGCCGGCGGAGGATAAAGGCATACAGGATATTGCCGATGTATTCCAGCGTAAGGGTCCATACGGGGCCGTTGAAGGAGTTCATCTCGGCCCAGCCCCGGATATCCAGGCTGTTGGGGCAAGGGATGATGAAAAGGCCCAGCACCAGGCAAAGGAAGAACTTCCAGGGCTCGATCTGCTGCGTGAGCGGGAAGGCGTTGCCGGAGAAGAAGAACAGGGCGGCGCCTACAAGTGTACCGGCAATTACCATAGGGTGCAGACGCGTGAGACGGCGTTTGAAGAAGCCCCAGGTGGTCATCCGGTCCCAACGGTCGTCGTAGGCGTAGCCCACCACAAAACCGCTCAGTACAAAGAAAAAGTCCACTGCCAGATAGCCGTGGTTGACAATCTGGGTGGCGGGACCTTTGCTGTAAGTTTCAAAAAGGTGGAAGAGAACCACCATAAGCGCAGCCACGCCACGCAGCCCGTCCAGAATTTCATAACGGGGTTTGGATGCCAGGTATACGTTTTCTTTTCCCATACTACAAATATAAGGAATTCCTGCTATCTTTGTAGTAAAAGAATTGATAACTATGAAGAAACTGGTTTCTTTCCTCCTCCTTACGTGTGCCCTGGTGGCCTGCGGCACCAAGCAGGCCCAGCCTGGTTACATTGTTCAGGTATCCTTGGGAGGCTGGCACTCTCCGGATTATTCGGCCCGGCAGATTATAGGCCGAATCGATACCGTAAGCACGCTCATTCCGGTTGAAAAGGTCATCATTGGCTGGAGTGTGGACAAGAAGATTTACAAGGAGGTGGGAACTTACCTTCATTCCAAAGGCATCAAGATGCTGCTTTGGATGCCCGTCTTTGCAGAGACGGAAGAAATGTGCGAGAACTCCCCTGCCGTGGATCTCTGGGGTAATATCCCTTCTAATTATGATCTGGCTGCCGGAGAGGGCTTCCGCTTCAACTGCCCTTCCGATCCCCGGAATGCGGCCAACGTTGTTGCTATCTACGACAACTACTTCAGCGACTGTGGCTTCGACGGCGTTTTCCTGGACCGCATCCGCACCCAGTCCTTTGTTAGCGGCGTGGGCGGCGTGCTCAACTGCGGCTGCCCGCTGTGCGTGGAAAAGTTCAGGGCCGAAGGAATGGACCTGGAGGCCGTCAAGGCCGAGTGGAAGGCCTGTGGGGATGCTTTCTTCTCCGTGAGCGGCTACTCCCCTTCCGAGGGCTTTGCCTTTGAAAACCAGGTAGCATCGGCCTATTTCAAGGCCAAAGGCCATCTTGTCAGCAGTGCCGTATCTGCCATTGCTGACAGCTTCCACAGCCGCGGGCTGGAAGTGGGGATGGACCTCTACGCACCCTTTATGGCTGCTTTTGTAGGTCAGGATTACGAGATTCTGTCCCAGCACGCAGACTTTATCAAACCCATGCTCTACCGCCAGACCTTTGCCCCGGCCGGAATGGGCTTTGAGTATGACCTTCTCAAAAAGGCCGTTCCCGGGGCCACAGGCTTTCCCGAGTTCCAGATGGACCTGGACTTCCTGAACTCCCAGTTGGAGGCCATGGAGCCCTATTCCTGCGGCAAATACCCCGGTATAGAAATCAATTACCGGGAAGGCGTTGCTCCCACCTCCCCGGAATATGTAACGGAATCTTTAAAGGCTGTAATGAGTCACGGTTTCAACGGCGCCGTGCTTTCCTGGAACATTATGGAAGCCCCCGTGGCCCACATCGACTGCCTCAGGAATTAAACCTGATTAAGGCAAAGATCACCAGCCCCGCAATCAGCAGCACATAAAAGAGAACCTCAATGAGGAGATAGACCAGCCCGGTTTTGACGGTAAGCCAAAATGCGGGCCGGTTTTTTAAGCCCAGCATCTGCCTGTAGTCGATAAAGAGCAAGACGCCCATTACCAGCGTGTTCAGACTGCTGTAACTGCCAAAGGAAAACAGCAACGCCAGGAACATAAAGATGCAGAACTGGCAAAGGATATAGGCCGATGCTGCCGCAGCGCCTGATACGCTGACTTCCCGTTTTCGCAGGAGGAAAGCCATACTCATCCACAGCAACAGGAAATTGCCCAGGAACAGAGGAACGCCTTTGCCTCTTAAACTGTCTTCCACGGCGGCCAGAGAGGCCTTCCAAGGTGAGTCTACCTGCTCCGGGTGAAGATCCAGGCGCGTGAGGTAAAAAGCCTCCCGGATGGTTTCTAAAGTGGACATTAACGCTTGCTGGCGATGTTCGTGAGTGCTGTCCACTTGCACATTTATCTCCCCAGTCTCCCTGATAATATCTTCAGCAATGGAATTCTGGGGCATCCGGGGCTGGACCACAGCCACGATGAGGGTGAATACGGAGTAGAACACCAGCAGGGCGGTAAATGGGGCCAGATAACGCTCGTGGTCTCCCCGGAGGATATAATCCCTCATCATATAGCCGGGCCTGAGCAGCAGATGGGACAGCGTGCGCTTGGCATCATCGTTCATAAACGGGATGGCCTCCCGGGTGCCGATATAGACACTGTCCTTCTGCTTGGTTTTTGCTTTCCTGGGCCTGTGCCAGGGATTCTCCCCCACCTTGCTCCAGATGGAGAAAAGGCGCAGACGGGGCTTGATTCTGAGGGATAGTTTCATAGGGCAAATATAGTCATTTTCCGACTACATTCTACCCTTGGTGTCTTTTCCGGCTCCGGTACCGCGGTATTTGCTCTGGGCCGTGTTAAAGCTGTAACGGACCGAGAACTTGATTCGCTGGGTGTCCATCCGGTTGGTCTGGTTGATGGTGTGGCTGCCAAAGTCGGAATCCACATCGTAGTGGGCCAGGCCGGCGAGGTCGCTGCCTTCCAGGCGCAGGACCAGGGAACCGTCCTTGAGAAGGGTCTTCTGCACGGCGGCCGAAACGTCCACGTACGGTTTGGTAATGCGCAGGTTCTGGGAATACCCCTTGCTCTGGACTGTAGTTCCCAGTTCGAACTGCCAGCCACCTTTCACGGTGAAGGTATTGAACAGCTGGGCGAAGAAGATGGGCTGGTCGTTGAACGTTCTCTCTCGCTTGCCGGAGGGCTCACGGGGATCCTCTACGGTGATGCTGAGCCACTGAGGCTGCACGCCCAGGGTATAATTCAGGTTCCAGGGGCCGATGGTGGGAGTGAGGTTCACATAAGCGGCCATAGCCCGGTAAGGGGTATCCAGGTTGCGGGGCTTGACCAGCACGGCACCGGATTCACCGTAAGGGGCCGACCAGGTGACCATGGTATTCTCCATACGGGAGTAGCTGACCACGCAGGTGACGAACTTCCAGACGGCGGTAAGGCTAAAGTCGTGCGAGAGCATAGGCTGCAGTTGGGCGTTGCCGCTCTGCAGGATGTAACGGCTGTTGTAGCGGATGGCGCTGGACAGGTTGGAATAGTTGGGACGGCGCGTCTTGGCGCTGTAGTTGGCCATGAACTGAACCGGGCCGAAGACATTGGCGTAGGAAACCGTGGGGAACCAGTTTCCGTAGTTGCGGGTCAGGTTGGAGGCGGGATCCAGGGCATCTTCGTAAGCATAATGGACATACTCGTAGCGCACGCCTGCATTGAACTGGCCGACCTTGGGGATATAGAAGCCGTACGAGGCAAATCCGGCGTAATTGTTTTCAATCACCTTGGCCTGGGAAGCGGGAATCTCAATGCCGGTGATGTGGTAAACGTCGTTCCGGCGGGTGAAAGTCTCTTCCGTTCCAACCTGCAGCTGGCCCTTCCAGATGGGATAGGACAGGACGGCCTTGGCGGCGTACATCCGGGCGTCGTTGTAGCTGTTGGAATGGATGGAAGCATCATACGTCATATCGCTGGTCTCGGTGGAAGTGGTCTTGGAAGAACTTTGGTTGCCATAGTAGTCCAGATTGATGTCTATGCCCAGTTTTCCGCCAACAAGGCCGTTGTAATAGAGATTTCCGCCCAGGTTGTAGGGGATCTTGACGTCCAGTTCATCCACGGAAGTGCTTTCAATCTTGTCTACCAGGGTTCCGTTGTCATAGACGTTGTCGTGAAAGACCGTCTTGCTGTCGGAGGTAAGGGTTCGGCCCCATTCCACTTTACCGCCCAGGAAGTGATTGTCGGCCATCTGCCAGTTGATGCCGGCATTTCCGTAAAGGTTGGAAGAAATGGCTTCGGCCAGGAGGTCTCCGTTGTTCTCGATATGGTGCCCTACTCCATAGGTGTTCTTGACCAGGTCACTGATCTGCCGGCCGGAGGAGTGCCCGTAGTTGACGCCGGCAAAGACATCCACACCGCCGGTGCGGTAGTTCACATTGACGGAGCCCAGGGGATCGTTGCCCTTCTTCCAGGTAAAGGACTGCTCGTCGGAAGCATTCAGGTTGAAGCCGAAGCCGTCTCCCTGGCGACGGACGGTGCGGATGCGCACCACGGCGCGTACGGTAGCGTCGTACTGGGCACCGGGGTTGGTGATGACCTCGATGCTCTGGATCTCGTTGCTCTGCAGGCGGTCCAGTTCGGTGGCGTCGGTGACCTTCCGGCCATTGATATATACCAGCGGAGAACCCTTTCCAATGACTTCCAAGCCGTTCTGGCCCTTGATCACGCCGGGTGTCTTGGAAAGGACATCCTTGGCGGTGCCGGCGTTCTCCAGGACAGAGCCCCGGACGCTGGTCTGCAGGCCTTCGCCGGTGAGTTTGGTCTTTGGCATGATGGCGGTTGCCACGGCGCCCTGCAGCAGGGATACGTCGTCCAATAAAGTAATGATTGCACCGTCCACCGGAGCCATATAGACGGTCTTGTAGCCCAGCATGGCTACCATCATAATTCCGTCGGTCTCGGACGTACTTATATTAAATGTCCCGTCCTCCTCCGTCACTACTCCGCATACCACTGTAGAATCGGCCTTGGAAAGCACAGCCACGTTGGCGTAAGCCACGGGCTCTCCCTTCTCGTCCACCACTTTGCCTTTCCAGTCGTTCTTGCCTTTTGCACCGGCCGTAAGAGCGGTCAGTAAAAACATTGCTGCAATCAAAATCCTTTTCATCGTTCGTGTGTATTAGTAAAATAGTACACTGCAAAGGTACAACGTTTTTTGAAACTTCCAAAACTTTTTTGATTTTTTTGCAGGATTACAGAAATTAGCTTACTTTTGTACCCCGTATTCAAAACACTTCTAACAATGAAATACGGGTTCGATAACGACAAATACCTCAAGATTCAATCAGAGCACATCAAGGAGCGCATCGCCAAATTCGGCGATAAACTGTATATGGAATTCGGCGGCAAGCTGTTTGACGATTACCACGCCAGCCGCGTTCTCCCCGGCTTCCATCCGGACAGTAAGATGCAGATGCTCCTGCAACTGAAGGACGACGTAGAGATAGTTATCGTTATCAGTGCCATAGACATTCAGAAAAACAAGATTAGAAGTGACCTGGGTATCACCTACGATATGGACGTTCTCCGCCTGAGGGACGAGTTCCTGGAGCGGGACCTGAGCGTAAACAGCGTCGTTATCACCCACTTCAACGGCCAGGCCAGTGCGGAAGCCTATCGCAAGCGCCTGGAGAATATGGGCATCAAGGTCTATTATCACCATACCATTGAAGGTTACCCCCAGAATGTAGCCCTCATCGATTCCGACGAAGGCTTCGGCAAGAACGATTACGTAGAGACAACCAAGCCCCTGGTGGTCATCACAGCCCCCGGTCCCGGCAGCGGAAAGATGGCGGTCTGCCTGAGCCAGCTGTACCAGGAGAACAAGCGTGGCATCAAGGCCGGTTACGCCAAGTTTGAGACCTTCCCGGTCTGGAACATGCCACTGGCCCACCCCGTCAATATGGCTTACGAAGCCGCTACGGCAGACCTGGACGACGTCAATATGATTGACCCCTTCCACCTGGAAGCCTACGGCGAAACCACCGTCAACTACAACCGTGATATCGAGATTTTCCCGGTGATGAATGCCCTCTTCGAGGACATCTACGGCAGTTCCCCTTATAAGTCCCCCACCGATATGGGTGTGAATATGATTGGCTACTGCATCAGCAACGATGACGTCTGCCGGGAGGCCTCCCTCCAGGAGATCATCCGCCGCTACTATACTTCCCTCTGCAATTTTGCCGAAGGAAAAGCCACCGAGGCCGAGGTCAACAAGATTGCCCTGGTGATGAAGCACGCCAAGATTACCACGGACTACCGCAAGACCACGATTGCTACCCGCGAGAGACTGGAAAAGAACGGAGGAACCTCGTCTACCGCCGCCATCGAGTTGGAAGACGGCACCATCCTGACGGCTGAATCCAGTCCCCTGCTGGGCCCCAGCGCCGCTCTGCTGCTCAATGCCCTCAAGCATCTGGCAGGCATTCCGCACAACATCAAGCTCATCCCGCAGAATATGATCGGCCCCATCCAGAAGACCAAGGTGGACTATCTGCACGGCCATAACCCTCGCCTGCATACGGACGAGGTCCTGGTGGCCATTTCCATGATGAGCCTCCTGGACGAGAACTGCCAGCATGCCCTGGCCCAGCTGCCCAATCTGGTGGGTGCCCAGGTGCATTCCTCCGTTATGCTCAGCGAGGTGGACCGCAAGACCTTTAACAAATTAGGGGTCGGACTTACGTGCGACCCCATCAGAAAGTTCAAGCCTGTCAAAAAGTAGGCTTACTCTTCCGGTAAGAACATAGGATCCCAGGCGGGAAGCAGGATGGGCTTCTGATTCAGAAGAGCCATTACATCGGCCGGTACATACTTCTTCTCTACCACCAGGCGGAACATGTATTCGTTGAACCATTCGTCCGTCATGATGATATTGCCTTTGTAACCGCTGGTGGCGCCCCAGCTGTTTTCTACCATCCACTTGACGGGGTTGCCGTCCTTGATATCCACGGCAATGAGTGTCATCGCGTGGGTGGAGCCGCTGGCGTGGGTCTGGATGCGCTGTTTCTTGTCCATTCCAAAGGTTACGCCCATAAGGGATTCATAATCAAAGTTCTTAAGGTCTGCTACACCATTCTTGCGGTCCAGGAATTTACCCACGTCGCAGGAGAAATACAGGGCGGTGTTGTCCTTGATGGAGGCAATGGCCATTTCCTTGATCTTCTCGATGGGAAGGTTCAGGTATACCCAGTTCTGGCCGTCGTATACGTGGCGGTCGTACTCAATCTCGTAAACCTTGCCATATTCTACGGCCGGGTTGTTCATGACCATGATATAATTGTTCTCCAGGTCCTCCCCGACAAACTCATTGTAGAAGGCCTTGGGGGTATAGGTCTTTTCGCTTACAAACTCACCCTTGGCGTTGTAGCGGGCCCAGGTGAACTCAGTGGGAGGAACGCCCAGGCAGAGGGCCAGCATACGGTATACCTCCCCCAGCATCTTTACCTTCAGGGCCTGCACTTCCTTGGGTTTGGCGGCACGCAGGGCCAGGGCATCCTCACGGAGCTTGGTCTTGATCTGGGTGCTCATCTGGGAGGTGCTGTTGGCGCTCAGGGTCTCAGGCATGGCATCGGAGGGTACTACGCCATATTTCATAACCAGGTTGGATACGCCGGTGAACTGGCCGCCGTCTCCCAGCGGATTGGACAGGAGCCAGTCCACTTTGCGGTCTTCCAGCGGAAGGTCTTTGGTATCGATGATGCCCTGCAGGAACAGGTTGGCCTTCTCCAGCTGGTCGTAGAAGAAGAGATAGTTCTGGGAGAAGGTGAAGGCTCCCAGGTCGTGCTTCTGGATCATACGGGAACGCAGGACATTGAGTCCGGTGAACAGCCAGCAGCGACCGCTGGATTTCTGGTCTGTACGGCCCTTGGTTACCACCTCGTTGCTAAAATGGGTATCAATCATGGCCAGATTGTCGACCGATACGGCCAGGGTGTTGATGGCCGTGCTGTTGAGCGCATTGCGCAGGGCTTTGTCTGCAGCATTGCCTTCGTAGGCAGCGCTGATTTCCTTAAGCATCTGGGCCGAAATGCCGCCTTTGGGATCTCCGGCGGGTTTCTGGGCAAAAGCCACTGCGCATAGCAGCAGGGAGGCAGAAATGAGAAGGGTCTTTTTCATAAATTCAGGTTTTGTTGTAGACAAATCTAGTATTTATTTACTAACTTTGCAAGCCCTTATGCTGGAACACATCCTCATAGCACTGGCTTTGGCTATGGACTGCTTTGCAGTTTCCGTAGTCTGCGGCGTGCTTATCCGCAAGTGGGACAGCATCTTGGCACTGAGACTGGCCTTTTTCTTCGGCTTCTTCCAGGCCCTCATGCCCCTCATAGGATGGGCCCTGACCACCCATTTCAGCCAATATCTGGAAGCCATAGACCACTGGATAGCCTTTGGTATGCTGGGTTTCATAGGAGGAAAAATGATCATAGATTCCTTCAAGGCCGAAGACGAATCCCACCTGGATCCCAAAGATGCCAAGACGCAGCTGGCACTGGCCGTAGCCACCAGCATCGATGCCCTGGCCGTGGGCATTACCTATGCCTGCACGGGATACAACAGCCTCGGCTCCATTTCCCTGCCGCTGGGCATCATCGGCCTGGTCTCTTTCCTGATGAGCCTGCTGGGCTTCAAACTGGGCGTCCGCTTCGGCGAGGTGGTCATTAAAAAAATCCGCCCAGAGTTTCTGGGCGGCATCATTCTGATTGGCATTGGCGTAAGGATCCTCATCGAGCATCTTTCCGCGTAGTGCAGGCATTTACCAGGTACACAATGGAACGGTAGGTTATGCCTCCGTTGGTAGAAAGGCCGATCTCGCAGGTCCGGCTGTTGGAATAGCCTTCCTGGATGCCGTGTGCCTCCAGGGCCGGTTTCAGCTTTCGGAGGGCATAGGCGTTGACTTCCGGATGCGTCATTCCCTTGTCTCCGGCATAGGCACAGCAGCCCACATCCTCGGGGACATACACGTTTGTAGAGCATTTTTTAGCCAGGCCGATGATGCAGTCCTTAAGCCCCATCAAGCGGGTGGAGCAGGTCACGTGCACGGCTACGGGCGTGTCTACCGGATGGAAATCCAGCCTGTCGGCCAGGAATTCCATTATGAATTCGGCCGGTTCGTATAAGCGCATGGATTTGATGCAGTTGCGCATCCTGTGTAAACAGGGGCTTTGGTCGCAGAGAACCGGGTACTTCCCTTCTTCCGAGGCTTTCCAAAGCGCTTCTTCCAGCTCCCGGACCTTCTTGTCTGCCACCTCAGGCATTCCCTTGCTTTCCCAGATGGTGCCGCAGCAGAGGCTTTCCATCTTGGGCGGGAAGATGACTTCATAGCCGGCTTTGTTCAGCAGTTCCACCATCTCCTGATTCAGGGGCTTCACCTTGTCTTTGGGAGCGCGTCCCATGGCCTGATTCAGGCAGCTGGGGAAATACACCACTTTCAGAGGCTGCTCATTCTGAGTAGACTTACGGACCTTTACCGGAAGCGGAAGTTCCGGTGTCCAGAGCGGCAGTCCCACGGCGTGCAGACCCTTTCCCACTCCGCCCATAACGGTCTTTCCCACTACGGTCCTGGCGCCGTTGGCCAGGCCCAGCGTACCCTTGATGAGAGTCTTGGTTCCACGGAAGTGTTCGGCCACCCAGGCCCCCAGCCACTTGCCGGCGGGACCCAGGGAATTGCGCCTGAGTTCGTGGGTAAGGTCGGCTACATTGATGCCCATGGGGCAGGAGGTGGAACACAGGCCGTCTCCGGCGCAGGTAACCATTCCGGGATACTTGTAGGCCTTTTCCAAAGCCTCCCAGGGCTCCCCTGCCGCCTTTCTGCGGGCTATTTCGCGCTGTACCACAATGCGCGTACGGGAACTTAAAGTAAAGCCGCAGGTAACGCAGTTTACTTCACAGAAACCGCACTCGATACATTTATTGATACGCTCATAAACGGCCGCCACATCCTCGTGTTCCGGATGCAGCACAGGCACAGTCTTGAGCTGCTTGAGATAGCACTCGGGGTCTTCATTGAAGATGACGCCGGGATTGAGGATGCCCTTGGGATCCAGCAGGGCCTTGATGCGTTTCATCAGGCCAAAAGCCTGCTCTCCCCATTCGTATTCCACGAAGGAGGCCATATTTCGGCCCGTTCCGTGCTCTGCCTTCAAGGAGCCGTCGTATTTGGAGACCACCAGTTCCACCACATCCTTGATCATGGCGTCGTAACGCTCAATGTCTTCGCGGGTTTCGAAGCCCTGGTTGATGATGAAGTGGAAGTTACCCTCCAGCGCATGGCCATAGATGCAGGAGTCGTCATACCCGTGCCGGTCCAACAGGGCCGACAGGTCTGCGGTAGCAGCCGGAAGATCCTCGATATGGAAGGCCACGTCCTCAATGAGGCAGGTGGTTCCCTCCTTTCGAAGACCGCCCACCGTAGGGAAAATGCCGGAGCGGATGGACCAGTACTGAGCCACTTCCTTAGGATCGGTGGAGAAGCGGACTTCTACATTGAAAGGCTTGAGGGTATTGGTAATAGCCTCTATCTGCTCCTGCAAAGCTTCCGGTGTCTGGGCCTGGGTTTCCGTAAGCACGGCGGTAAGGTCCGGGACATCGGCCTTCAGGTGCGGATCGTTCACGGAGGTAAGGCTGCGCTTGTCCAAAAGTTCGGCAGCAGAGATGGCATTGGATTTCATAGCCACCACGGCCTTGGCGGCCGTCACAATGTCCGGGAAGTAAATCATGGCGCTGGCCTTGTAAGGGGCGATGGGCAGCGTGTTCATAGTTACTTCGGACAGGAAGGCCAGGGTGCCTTCGGAGCCCACCATCAGGTGCGCCAGCATCTCGTAAGGGTCTTCGTACGCCACCAGCGGGCGCAGGTTCAGACCGGTTACGTTCTTGATGCTATATTTGTATTGGATGCGCCGGGCCAGCTTTTCATCGGCCTTTACCTCTTTATGGAGTTTCTCCAGGCCTTCCACAATCTCTGGGTGGCTTTTCCGGAAAGCGTTGCGGGATGCTTCCGAGCCCGTGTCCAGGAGGGTTCCGTCGGCCAGTACTATCTTGGCGCTTACCAGCATCTTGTCGGAGTTGGCGTGCGTACCGCAGCTCATACCGGAGGCGTTGTTGGCCACGATGCCGCCCACCATACAACTGCCAATGGAAGCCGGATCCGGGCCGAAGTGCCGGCCGAAGGGTGCCAGATGCTGGTTTACCTTGGCTCCTACTAAACCGGGCTGCAGGGTAACGGTGGTGTCCGGATGGTACTCCCACTTTTCCCAGTTCTTGCCGGCCACCAGCAGGATGCTGTCCGTGATGGCCTGTCCGGAAAGGGAGGTGCCGGCGGCCCTGAAAGTGACGGGAAGACCCATCCGGGAAGCCAGTTCCAGGACCTTGGATACTTCCTCTTCATTGGCGGCCCGCAGAATCACCTGGGGCGTCATTTTGTATTCGCTGGCGTCGGTTCCCCAGGCCAGGGTACGGAGTTCGTCGGTATAGATTCTGTCGGCCGGCAAAATGCCTTTTACCGCTTTAAGAAAAGCAGACATCATAGCGTCTCTTCGGTATATTGTTGGTCAAAAATGGTTCTCAGCCTTTCTGTATCGTGGATAATGCTTCTCAGTTCTGCCAGGGGTGCCTCGTTGGGAGAGCCCTTGATGAGCAGCTTGAGATAACCGCCTTCGGCGTATTTTTCGTGCAGGTGTTCCAGGGTGCGTTTCCAGTGCTCTTCCCGGTTCAGATCGGGATAATGGGACAGGCCGAACTGGATGGTCCGGCGAATGATGGTTTCCGGGACTATCATCCGGTCGGCTTCTGCCACCAGGGCTCCGTAGATGCTTCGGGGCGCTGTTTTGGCACTGGCCCTATGGTCTTCGGCCGCCTGGGCAATGGTTTCTATTTCTTCCGGGGTAAACCATTCCTGAAGCCTTTTATCGGCCCTTATGATGCGGCCGCTCTCCAGATGGTGGGTCTCGCGGCATACGCTCAGGCCCAGGTCGTGACAGGCGGCGGCCGTGTACAGCATATCCTCCCGCACTTCAGGTATGTCCTTGGCCATTCCCAGGGCCCTTTCCACTACGCTGTGGGCGTGGTCTTCCCGGTGGGCCTTGTCAAACGCGGCATACTGGGGGATGACCTCGTTCTCTATATAAAGCCGGAGACTTTGGGGAATCATAGGCCGGAGAAATATTTAAGAAGCGGGGAAATCATCAGGGACTGGATGAGCTGGTTTTCGCGCAGGAGGGTTTTAACCTCCTCTTCCGTAAGCAGATGCACTTCCAACTCTTCGGTGGCATCCAGGTGGGTCTCCCCCACTTTCTCTACGCCCCTAGCCAGGAAGCAGTGCGTAAAGTTGGACATGGAACTGGGATTGGGGGTAATGTCCATAATGGGCGTCCACTCCCCTTTTCCGTAGCCGGTTTCTTCGGCCAGCTCTCTCTGCGCCGCCTGCAGGGGCGTCTCTCCCTCCTCCATCACGCCGCACGGGAGTTCGTAGCAGGTCATTCCCACCGCGTGGCGGTACTGCCTCTCCATTACAAACTTCCCGTCCTTGGTAATGGCTATCACGTTGACCCAGTCCGGGTATTCCACTACGTAGTATTCGGGATTGATCCTTCCGTCCGGCAGTTCCACCTGGTCCTTGCGGGCCGTAAGCCACGGACGTCTGTACAGATACTCCGTGCTAAGGATCTTCCATCGGCGAGTATTATCTTTGGGAATGAGGGACATGGTCTAAAAGCGATAGTGGAACTCTAATGCAGCCGACCAGTAGCTGAGAAAGCCCAGGACGGAAAAACGATAGTTATAATTGATATTCTGCGGAAGAGCGTGCTTCATATCCTTCTCCGTGAACTCTCTGCTGTGGAAATATTGGAAATGAAAGTCCATGTTGGAGCAGATGTAGAAATGGCCGAAAGAATAGCAGACCCCCGCGCGGGCAATGGCATTGGGCCGAAGTCCGCCGTGGGCCTGAAAAACCTCCTCCTTGTCGCCCGGAGGAATGACGTGGGTCATCCGGATTTCGTTGACCACGGTAAGCAAAGGAATGGCCGTAACATTCAAGGTCAGGTTGCGAAGATCCCTGAAATCGTGGGTGGACCGGGCGTCCCGGTGATAGATGACCCAGTTGTAGGAATAACCGGCTCCCAGCGAGAACTGATAGGTAGAATATCCGGTCAAATCCAGAACCAGACTTCCCACGATGCTTTTGGGGTTGTCCAGGGTCAGATTAGCGTGATGAAACTTGGCTCCGGCTATAAAGGATCCGGCCGATTTTCTCTGGATCACTTTTCCCTTGTAAGCCGCCGGATAGGAAAACTTCTTGTGGTTGAACACATAATAACCGCTTACTCTCCAGGTATGGGCCAGAGAAGGCTCTTCCGGCATAACTACGGGTTCTGAATCGGGATATTCCAAGAAAGATTCGGCCGTGTCGTGCAACTTGATGTAGTATAATTGCACGCCAACTGCATTGGTGATCCAGTCAAACGAGAAGTGCCGGTCCGGTTTCTTACTTTTGCCCACAGCCACGGAATAGCCCAGCGAGATGGGCCCGTACCCCGCCCGCAATCCAACGCTGTTGGACTGGTTACGAATCATGTTGATCCGGACGGTGGCCTCGGTCGTAACCTCTGGAAGATTCATTTCCACAGGCACTTCCAGACTCGCATTTTCCCATCTCCCCTGGTAATTGGCAGAAAAATCCCATCCCTTGAAAGGTTGGAACACATAGACCGAATCCAGGTTCTTGTTGGGCCGCATCAGCATATCCCAAAGCCTCTGGCCTTTTTCCGTCAGGATCTGCGCCCGGCCTTCCTGCTGGAAAGCCAGCAGAGCGCCCGCTGCGGTCAATATGTACAGCCATTTTTTCATACCATACAAATATACGATTTTTCCTTCAGCGCCGCGGGATATTTTTTAAAAAATTTTTTGCACTATCGAAAAAAGATACTATCTTTGCAATCCCAAACAACGGTGCTGTAGCTCAGATGGTAGAGCAATGGACTGAAAATCCATGTGTCGGCAGTTCGATTCTTCCCAGCACCACATCACACTTTTGTTCACACTTTTGGCCATTTCTACCCCTTTTTACTGGTCTATACTCTACACTACAAAAAAAGGCACTCACTGCGCTCAAATAGCGATTTGGTGACTACACTGTAGGAAACTATTCCGCCGATTCGAACGAAAACCGACCTTCCCAAAACCTTCCCACCCTGATATGGTGATGCAGTGAAAGTGTGAACAAAAACCACTGGAAAGTGTGAACAGAAATGGTCTTCTGATCGATTTTTCGTAAATTTGTGCTAACAATTTGACCTATAGTAAACTATGCCGCGTTTCGTTCCATCCGTGCTGATTTCTGATTGTTGGGGCTCCATGGGAGACCTGACCTTTTACCACGTGGACGGCCGCTGCTATTACAAGAAGAAGAATCAGTGCGCTTTCCCCGGGACTGCTGGTCAGAGCGCTCAGCTTGAAGTACACCGGAGGGCGTTGGCTGCCTGGCGGACGCTGGACCATTCCGTTCAACTGATCTGGAATTCCCTTGCAGAGCCTGTAATAAGCCATAGGCCGCCATTTGACAACACCGCGCATATCAGTGGCCAGAATCTCTTTGTAAGCGCGTATCACGGCTTCTATACGCTCGGAAAAGAGCACGTGCCAACTCCACTGCCCTGGGAGAAGTTCCCGGTTTATGCGGTTGAATTCGTTTCCTCTGCCGTGGTTGATGAAGATAACCTCCGGCTTCGTTTCCGCGTATGGTTTGAGGACTGCCCTTCCCCGGAGCAATACCATCTTCTTCTCAAACTTCAGCTCAACAAGCCTGGTGGAGGAAAGAATCCCGGCAAGATGCGAAACTTCCTCGCGCTCGCACCTTGTTCGGCCGGTGATTCGACAGTGGACTTTCTCATCAAAGACTATCGTGAAATCTGGGGACTTGACCTCAACGAGTACCAGGCACACTGCCACTATCTTCTTCTTGACCGACGGACCGGCTACCGGAACATCCACACTCCCCTGAAGTTTTCCTTCTCAGTCTGAGATTGGACCTTTGATCCGACGAAACATTGCCGAACGTATGCGCTGGCTCGCACGCGGGATGTTCCGGCTATACACTTTGCTATACCCTAAAAAACGCCCTTATACTTAAAGTAAAACTATCGGTAAAAAGATATAAGTAATTGTTTTGTAATTAGAAAACAATTTTATATCTTTGTCACAGCACGAGGGGTTGTGCTGATTATTTTAACCTAAACTCAAACCTATGATTGCCCTTCCTTCCATCGCTTTCGGGGGCTTCTCCGGTTCCGCTAAGGATGTTACAGCACGCCAGGTTGGTGGCCGTAGCATCCTTTCGGTCCGGTCTTGGCCGACCGGCCAGACAACTTCCGCCCAGGTGGTTCGCCGGGCCTCCATGTCTAAGATTACCAAGTCCTATAAAACTCTTTCTGACGAGCAAATGCTTGCCTGGGAGAATCTCGCCAAACACACCAGCGGTCAAAGTATCTTTGGCCAGAAGGCAGAACTCTCCGGTATTAACCTTTATGTCCGTCTGAATGTAAACCGTGTTATGGCTGCGGAAAGCATGATTTTGGATGCCCCGGAATCCTTGAATTCTGTTCCGAGCGCATCCTATCGTCTTGCAGTGGTCTCCCCTTCTATGGTCATTTTCCAGGGCATCAAACATCAACCCCTGCCGAATAAGTTTGTAGTGAAGATGTCTGCGGCTGTAAGTCCTGGCATCTCCAACGGCTGGAGCAAGACGGTAATTATTTCCCCTAATGCAGAAGATGACTGGGGTGAAGCTGATCTGACTACTCTCTATACTAAGACTATTGGTCTTACGCCGGTGGTCGGTCAAAAAGTATTCATTGAGGTATACTGGATGAATACTGCTACCGGTGAAACCGGACAAGAAGTTCGTGGTTCTACTATCTGCCTGACAGATGAGGAAGCTGCTGCCTTAGTTGGTGGCTCCCGCGCACGCTATACTGAAGAGGACCTGATGCCTGGTAGCACGGTAACTGAATGCGACATTGAGTTCACGACTGGAGCGCCAGTGATCTTCTTTGATGTGCTGAGTCAGGGCATGGATGGCGTGGCCCAGAGTGAGATTTACGTAGATAAGCCCTGGCCGGAGAATTCGAGGGGGACGGTGTACGTCCTTAACCGGGAGAAGAAGGAGAATTCGTACCATATTGGCGTGCTTAACGGCGTAATTAAAGAGACGTACGACCATAAGAATAGCGCCGTATTCAATGCTGCAGCAGGAACCATAGGCAAACCGGGTGAGATCTTCGGAGCCGGTATACTGGTCTAACTTTTAGTGTTTGAAACTATGTTTGTATCAACGGGAAATAACTTCGGTGCCGGTCAAATCCGGTTTAAAAGCTATCAGGCCGAGAACTATCTGGTCCTGAATGCTAACTTCAGTTTCCTAACTGGCAACCCTGATTACCAGGCAGCCGAGGTGCTGGAGATAAGTGTCCCTACCATGAGGATAGACAGGAGTGTAGAGGTGGGAGTCTTTGTAGGCTTCCGCGACCGCAGGCAGTCCTATGGCAGTGGCACCTGCTATGATGGTTGCACCCTGGCCCGCAGTTGGATTAAAGATAGCAACACTATCTGCATAGAAAAGCTTGCCTGCATGAGTGGGAAGGAGAAGCTTTATATCTATATAGCAGCCCTTTACCCTCAGTTAAATCAGGGACTGAGCGACGGTAAGCAGACTAAGAATTCCATAAGTCTGACTCCACTTCCGGAATGCTGCCCGTTTAATAGCAAGTCCATGTTTGTGGTAAAGGAGCACTGGGTAATGCTGCTGCTTATTTTGGGAAATGTGCCCGGCGCCATCTCGAGTAGCCCCTGGGCCGCCGCGATAGAGAACTTGCCTGTTGACATCCAGGGTGTACTTCCGTTCTGCGGTGGAAGTCAGCAGTATAACGGAGAGTTCAACGGGCTTTCTGAGATCACTATCAAGGAAGGAAGATTCTCTTCTCGTTACCGTTGCATGGTACAAGATGGTTCCTTTGCCTTCGCTTTCATGGTGCGCGGAGACAATGAAGGGGAGGTTGTTGAAGAGTGGCCGCTGTTCCCGGAAGATGAGAGAATCCGCTATATTTTCGATCGCGAAAAACAGGGAGAGTGGGTACAGCCAGGGCAATTCTCCTTTGAGCTGGCTCAGGGCCTTTTGCTCTTGTCTTTCCAAGGTTGGTTCGGTTCCAACGGACCTGGGAACGGAAACCAGTTCGAAGTGGAGACCCTCCATCCTCTCTTCCCTCAAGGAAGATCGGGTGTGGTTGGGCGCACTAAAGACGGAAACCGGCTTGCCATCTACGATATATTCTGTGAGACTTCGATGAACCCTAACTACGGACGTGTGATACCGGCCTGTTCTGCTCCCAAGGATACGTTAATTGAGGTGTTTGACACTAACATTTATACCTACAACCAGTATTAGTGACTATGTTGACGATTGTTGGAAATAATTTTGGCGGAAACTATTCCAGTGTTACGCTCAAGAGCGTAGAGACTCGCTTCTATGTCGTAGTTGACGGGATTATCACGGTGGTGCCATCCGGTGCAGCTTATGATGCGGCCGAGGTGCTGGAACTGGAAGTGGAAGGTCTTCAGATGCCCGCAAGCGATCCGTCGGCTGTTTATCTCACATGCCAGGTGAGTGGCCAGCGCTATGTAACCATTGCAAAGGCCTGGATAAAGAACAGTCATACTATTTGCATTGAGAAGGTAGCCGGCTGGGGATCTCTGGCATCTTACCAGATCCATCTTCGTTGCCTTTTCTTCCCGACGGGCTATGATTTCTGCCCTCAGTATTTGGCCAGGAATAAGATTTCCCTGAGCAACGCCCCCTCCGGAGTGACGATGAGGTTGGAGAACTGCTTATTCAAAGAGGGATGGATGTCATTTTACGTTCAATTCTCGCAGTGGCAGGCGGCCGACCCTACAGCCTTGCTGCAGCTGACATTGAACAATGTGCCGGCAGGGGCCGCGGGCAGTCTGCTCCTGGTATACAACGAAGCTTCGCTGGAATCCATGGGCAGCGGTTATGTCCCTATGACGCTGAACGGAACTTCTCTTGTCTCCGATGAGGCCCCGGGTTCGCTGTTCAATAATGCCCAGGACTACAAGTTCATCAAGGGAATTGTGATTTTTGACTAAGCCATGGCCAAGCAGGAACTCACAAAGTTACAGGGCGCCATTGCCATCGCCAGCTTCTCTGCAGGAGTGCTAATTGCAATGGTGTGTCTGTTCTTCATCGAGCCCCTGGGCGAGATTGCCAGCAGCGCCATCTCCATTGTGAGTGAGTTGCTTGTGCTTTGTGGGGCCATCCTGGGCGTGAAAGCAAGTTACGACGTGAAGCTACGAAAGTTTCAGGCAGAGATTGACCAGATTATTGATTACGAACGAAAATACGAACCTAAACCTAACCTATGAAAACCTCCATCTATCTTTTGCTGACCCTTGGGGTTGTGGCCTGCGGTACTGTCCGGCCTATGACGGGCGTGGACAGTACCAAGGTGGAGGTTCATACTGAAACCGTCATCCAGCATGACACAGCTTACTTAGAGTTGCCGGTCATCGTAGAGAAAGTGGCCACCTTGGACACTACCTCAACGCTCGAGAATAAGTACGCCAAGAGTGAAGCAGCAGTGACTGCCGGCATCCTCTATCATAGACTGGAGACAAAGCCAGTGAGCATTCCGGTCAAAGTAGAGACCAAGACTGTCTATCGAGATTCTCTGGTGTACCGGGACCGGATGCAGATACAGTTTCAGACTATAGAGGTTGAGAAGAAGCTGAATTGGTGGCAGAACCTCAAACTTAAGGCCGGGGGTCTTTTCTTAATCCTTACGCTAATTGGAATAGTCTATATCATTGTAAACCTTTTTGTTAAACCTAAACTCTTTTCTCTATGAAGTACATTCCTTCCATCGCCTTCGAGGAGATGAGCGGCAGCGCCAAGGGCGTGACCGCTGCAAAGATGAAGAGCCGCAAGTACATCCGCAACCGC
>ONCE01000005.1 GCA_900316245.1 uncultured Bacteroidales bacterium
GTGAGGAACCACCTCTTCCCATTCCGAACAGAGAAGTTAAGCTCACCATCGCCGATGGTACTGCCCCACCAGGTGGGAGAGTAGGTAGCCGCGGTTCTTCGAAGACCCCTGAGTCCTATCGGACTTGGGGGTCTTTTTTTGAACCGCGCCTACCGGTGCCCACGTTACCCCCACCCCAAACCCCTCCCCTCGGGGGAGGGGCTCGCCGTCAGAAGACGGCGTGCGGGTCTGAAGACCCTGTCGGCCTTCGGCCTCCGGAATGAGTTTCCACCCCTCCCGAGCACGAAAACGACTCTCCTGGTGCTCGGAACCCGGTTTTTCCCCCTCCCGAGCACGAAAGTGGGTCTCCTGGTGCTCGAAGCCCACCTTCATCCCGACCTTGACCGTCGTCATGGCCGACCTGATCGGCCATCTCTTCATCCCGGGCCCAGACCCGGGATCTCCCGTCCAAATCTGTTTATTGCGCTGGCGGTTAAGTTAATGATTGTGTGAGTGTTAACTAATTGAACCCCCTGTCATTAATAGGGTGTTCATTCGTTTATTCCATTGTTTGTCAGTCATTTAAGTGCCAGCGCCTAATCATGAGTGACCGGAAGGGAGAGCCTCCGGAAGGCGTAGCCGCCCATGGCTCGTGAATGGGAGGGGCCCGCCGGCTCTGCCGGTGGGAGGGATAGGACCGAAGGTCCGTACCTTCAGGAGGCTCTCCCTTCCGGTCACTTCTCTCCTTATCCCAGGCTCTGCCCCGGGATCTCCCGTCCGGAGCGCCGTAGGCGTGCCACTTTCTGTTCCGAAAAATTCAATGTGGGGCGGCTGCTTTGCATAATATGCGAATAATTATCCGTCGGTGTGTAAAAAAGTGTAAAAAATTGCAAAAAAGTGCAAAATTTTCAAATCGTAATTTTCGGCCCCCTAAAATTTACGATTCGTAAGTAAATTTTTTAGCAACTCTTTTTATAGGATTTTATTAAGCCGAATCTGCTTAACTATTAGCGGATTTTGGCCTTTTTCGGCGTTTGCAAAAGTGAAATATGTTTTCAATATTTGCATCGGTTAGTTCGTTTTACGACTTTCTTTATAGTAGTGTATCGATACAGAAAATCCTTTTTGTATCAATATTTATGTTTTTTTAATTTTCATAATTATGAAAAGAATCAGTCTGTTGCTGATGTGCGTATTCGCCACGCTTTCCGTTGGTTTGAATGCACAGAACATCACTGTGAAGGGTAAGGTCACAGACCGTGCTTCCGGTGAGCCCATTCCGGGCGCTGCTGTTGTCGTTCAGGGAAATCCCAGCGCTTATTCGCTGACGGATGTAGATGGTGCCTACAGCATCACCGTTCCCAGAAACGGTAACCTGGTTGTATCCAATTTGGGTTACAAGACCACCCAGGTTCCGGTCAACGGCCTTACCGTCATTGACATCGCCCTTGAGGTAGATGCCGAATTCCTCGAAGAGGTTGTTGTTACCGCACAGGGCCTGACCCGTAAGCAGAGAGCCATCGGTTATTCCGCCCAGGTCATCAACGAGGAAAAGCTCACCATGACCCACAGCTCCGATATGGGTAACTCCCTGGCCGGTAAGGTTGCAGGTGCCCAGTTCTGGGGCGCCGGCGGTGCCACCTTCAACGAAGGTTCCATCGTCCTCCGTGGTGCCACTTCCTACAGCAACGCCAAGGGTAGCGAACCCATCTATGTGGTTGACGGTACCATTGCTACCGCTTCTGCCATCAATATGGACGATGTGGAGAGCATCAACATCCTGAAAGGCCCCTCCGCCACCGCCCTGTACGGTTCCCGTGGCGCCAACGGTGCCGTGATCGTGACCACCAAGAGAGCCCAGGAAGGCAAGACCACCCTGGAATTTTCCCACACCACGGCCGTTGAGACCTACTACAACCATATCAAGATGAACAATCTCTACGGTGGCGGTTCCATGCTTTCCGGCCTTTCTGCCGCTGCCGCCAAGGAAGGGGCCAACGCCCACGACTGGACCTCCCCCGCCTTCCTGTTCGGTGATGAATGGGGTGAAATGGACCTCGGAGACGGTACCTACTATATGGACTACTATTCCGATGAAAACTGGGGCCCCCGTTTCGATGACAAGACCCTGGTGCGTCCCGCTATCTCCTGGGATCCTACTTCCGAGAAATATGGACAGGCCGAACCTTGGTCCTACCGTTTCAAACTGAGTGACCTCACCCGCCCGGCCTGGTCCAACACCACCAATATCGCCTTCTCCAAGTCCGTCAAGGGAATGAGCACCCGCGTATCCTTCACCAATGTGGACCGTCAGGGTGTTATGTACAACTCCAAGGCCATCCGTCGCAGCTTCAGCATCTCCACGCAGTTGAAGCCCACGTCCTGGCTCAATGCAGACATCAGCTACCGCTACCGTTTCCGTGAGAACCGGAACGCTGCTACGGAAGGTTACAGCGCCGAAGGCAACGTCGTCTGCGACTTCACCCAGTGGGGCCACACGGATGTGAACATCCGCGATTACTTTGACTGGGAGCGTCCCGACGGTTCCTGGCGCACCTGGAACATCCACGACATCGACGACCTCACTCCTGAGTTCCACGACAACCCGTATGCTACCCTTGCCAACTACAACAGCAAGAGCACTTTCAACTACCACCTCATCTCGGCCGATATCTACGCCACCCTGCCTTTCAACATCAAGTTGGGCGCCCGCGTGAACAACTATATCAACGCCCGTCAGTATGAGGCCAAGCACGGTACCGGATCCATCAACTGGGATTCCTACTTCCGTACTTACCACGCTCAGGACAACGATTTCACCGCTCAGGGTTACCTCACCTACGGTGGCCAGTTTGTAGACAACAAACTCTCCATTGAGGCTGCCGCCTTCGCCGAGACCCGCCGCTATGATTACCGTTACCTGAATTCCAACACCAACGGCGGTCTGTCCCTGAAGGATTACTTCAACCTGAAGGCTTCCTCCAGCACGTACTCCACCAACAACGACGAGACCCATTACAAGACCCGTTCCTTCTTCGGTACGGCTACCCTCGGATGGGACGACTTCGTATACTTGGACGGTTCCATCCGCTACGACCTGGATTCCCGCCTCCCTGCCGACCACAACGGTTACCTCTACGGCGGCGGCTCCCTGTCCTTCATGGTTTCCAAGCTCATCAACGCCCACTGGCTCAACTTCTGGAAAATCCGTGGTTCCGTGGCCCAGGTAGGTTCTACCATCAGCGCCTATCAGATTTATCCCACCTATACCATCGGCACCAAGAAGAATGGCCAGACCACAATGTACGAGCCTTCTACCCTGAAGAACCCCAACGTGCTTCCTACCATTTCCACCTCCTTTGAGGTTGGTACCGAATTCAAGATGTTCAACAACCGTTTCTTCGGTGATGTGAACTTCTACCGCAAGGACACCCGCAACGACATCATCGACGCCAATGTCCTTCCCCAGTCCGGTTACTCCACCCGCAAAGTCAACGCCGGTCTGGTGCGCAACCAGGGTGTTGAAATCGTTCTGGGTGGCACGCCGGTCCAGACCAAGGACGTAACCTGGAACCTGAGCGCCAACCTGGCCAAGAACGTGAACAAGCTGATGGAGCTTACGGACCCCAACGATCCCAACGAGAAGTACACCATCTACTGGACCAAGTTCTATTATGAGTGGTACAACATGGCCATCGAAGGTCAGCCTATCGGCTCCATCGTCTCCAACGCCCGTTGGGCCAAGACCGAAGACGGCACCCCTATCCTCCAGAAGGGCAACGCCACTTGGGGAGATGTACGTCCGGTCTATGACCTGGGTTCCGAGAATACCGTAGGCAATGTACAGCCCAAGTTCACCGGCGGTTTCTCCACCGATATCCGCATCAAGAACTTCACCCTGGGTGCCTCCCTGGACTTCATGGTGGGCGGCAGCCTGGTCTCCTGGACCAACATGTGGGGCACCGGTTCCGGTCTGTTCGCTTCCACCGCAAAGGTGAACGACAGAGGTGTCAACGAGCGTGAGCCCGTAGCCGCCGGCGGTGGTGTCCATATGACCGGTGTCGACAAGGAAGGCAATCCTATGGACGGCTATGTAGATGCCTACCAGTACTATCACTACAAGGCCTACTATGACTGCGACTCCTGGGTATACGACCGTTCCTATGTGAAACTCCGCGAGGTTTCCCTCAAGTACGACCTTCCCCAGAAATTCCTTCAGAATATGGGTATCGGCATCACCAAGGCCAGCGTAGCCCTGGTTGCCACCAACCCTTGGCTCATCTATTCCGCCATCCCCAACCTGGATCCTTCCGAGATTGCCGGTGTGGAATATAACTTCCTCGAAGGCGGTCAGGCCATGTCCACCCGCTCCTTCGGTGTTACCATCAACGTCACTTTCTAAACAGGAGGAATCAATATGAAAAAGTTCTATAATATCCTTCTTTCCGTTCTGACGGCTTCCATCCTTGTAACCGCCTGCAACCCGGCAGATTTCGGTGACATCAACAAGGACCCCAATAACCCTTCGACGGCTTTCACTAACTACCTGTTCACGTCGGCCTGCACCTATGTCCCGTACTTTGTGCTGGGCAATGCGACCAACGGCTATGACCCCTGGCAGCAGGAATGGCCCGGCTATCTTTCCGAGTCCAAGAACAACCAGTACGGTCCCCTGGCCACTACCGCTACCTACTCTACGGTAAGCACCATCTACCTCTATGCCCTCCGTAACCTCCATCAGATCATTGAAATGAACGAGGACGAGGAGCAGAAGGATGGTTCCAACGTAATGGCTTTCGGTTCCAACGACAACCAGATTGCCGTGGCCAAGACCCTCTCCGCCTTCTACTTCATGTCCGTGACGGACATCGTGGGCCCCATCGTGTTCACCGAGGCCTTCCAGGGCCTGAGCGATGACAACTGGACGCCCAAGTACGATGCCCAGGACAAGGTTTACGAAGGCTTGGACTCCATGCTCAAAGAGGCTTATGCCCAGTTCAAGGAGAATGAGGACCTGGATGGTGCCGCCGACGTCCTCTACGGTGGAGACATCGCCAAGTGGAAGAAATTCAACGCTTCCCTGCGTATGCTCCTGGCTATCAAGATGGCCGATGTGGATCCGGCCAACGGTAAAGCCCGTTTCGCTGCCGCCTATGCCGACGGAGGTATGGAAAGCGACGAAGACAGCTTCACCTACACCTATGACGACCTCACCTGGAACCGCCTCTACTACTGGGTAAGCCCGGATTACTCCGGAGCCGGTTTCAACGCCGTTCCCAACAAGTTCATCGTGGACCAGATGAAGGCTTTCAAGGACAACCGTATGTTCAAGTACTTCGACATCGAAGGCTATCGCGGCAAGCGCCCCGAGGACAAGTTCCCCCGCGACTCCTACGATTCCTTCTACGGTGTTCCCTTCGGCCTTGCCACCAATGACGCCGTCAATGCCTGGACCACTGTATGCTGCTCCATCAACAGCAGCCTGATCGGAATGAGCGCTACGGTTCCCGTGATCCCGGCCGCCCGCGTCATCCTCACCGAGGCTGAAGCTGCATACCGTGGCTGGATTACCGCCGACGCCAAGGCCCTGTATGAGGAAGGCATCGCCACCTCCTTCGATCAGTGGGGGGCCGATGGTGCCGCCGACTACATCGCCAGCGCCCCCGTCGCCTACAGCGCCGCCAAGGGCCTGGAGCAGATTGCCATCCAGCGCTGGATAGCATCCTATATGTCTGACGGTGTGGAAGCCTGGGCCGACTGGCGCAGACTGGATATCCCCAAGCTGCCTGTAGGTCCCGGTGCCGCCGACAGTGGCAATATGCACTATCCTTACCGTCTGGGCTTCTATGCCGATACGGATGTAAAGTACAACAACGCCAACTACCTGGAGGCTGTCAAGCTTCTGAACGGTGGTAAAGACGACGTGAACAGCCGTCTGTGGTGGGATGTGGCCGACAATACGGAAGGCGTGATTCCCGCAGACGAGTGCGTTCCCCCCGTACTTTAATTAAAATTAGTTACAGAGAATACAGATTAGTTAAACTAAATATTGATATGATCTGTAGCCCCCGGAGCGAGTCGTGAGACCCGCTCCGGTTTTTTTATCCCAGAGTGGGATAGGTGGCCCGGCTCAGGATGCCTGGCATGCACTGCTCGAGGGCAGCAAGAACCTGCTTGGGCGTGTAGCCCTGGCGCAGACCCAGAAGCACGGTATCGTCTCCGGCCAGGGTTCCCAGAATGGAGTCCGTGGGATGCTGGTCCAGATAGGTGGCCACGGCGGCGGCGTAGCCTTCCTGGGTGCGGATGACGGCCAGCGGGAAGGAGATTTCCAGCCGGATGATGCCGTTGACGACGGACGGGGAGGCTGCCTCGCGCGTTACGGTCTGGGGGAGGCGGTAACCCTCTCCCGGGAGTTTGCGGATGTGCAGGGCCTTGAGGTCGCGGGACAGCGTGGCCTGGGTGGTGGCGATGCCGCGCGCGCTCATTCTCTCAATGAGTTCTTCCTGGCTGAAGAGGGTTTCCTTGCCCACAATCTCCAGCAGGGCCTGCTGGCGGGATTTGATGTTCTGCATGGTTTGGTTCTTTTAGCGACACAAATATAATGAATAAAACTGAATATTAGCGAATAAAACAACATTTTATACAAAAATTTCTCAAAAAGTTTGCATATTTCATTTATTCTGTGTTCCTTTGTGCCGGTTAAGTTCAGTAGTGTATTCTTTTTCTATTCAAGATGAAAGTACTTAAGTTCGGCGGAACCTCTGTTGGAAGCGCGAAGCGTTTCAAGGAGGTGGCACGCCTGATCACCGCCGGAAAGAAGGACATCGTGGTCCTGTCGGCCATGTCCGGCACCACCAATACGCTGGTGGAGATAGCCGGCTATCTGTACAGCCGCAACCAGGACGGCGCCAGGGATACCATCGCTTCCCTGCATACAAAGTACAACGGCGTCATCAAGGAACTGCTTTCCCAAAAAGAAAGCATCGAGAAGGCGCAGACCTACATCGACGGCGTCTTCAAGGCCCTCTCGGACATCACCGAGGAGCCCTTCGGCGACATACAGGAGCGGCTCATCCTCTCCAAGGGAGAACTGATGTCCTCCTTCCTGATGACCACCTATCTGGAAGAGCAGGGCGTGAACGTCCGGCTGCTGCCGGCCCTTTCCTTTATGAGGACGGACGCCCAGGGAGAACCCGATATGGAGGCTATCAAAGGCCTTCTGGCCCAGCTCCTGGAAAAGGAGAAAGGGGCCGATTTGTACATTACCCAGGGCTACATCTGTATGAACGCCCGCGACGAGGTAGATAACCTCCAGCGCGGCGGCTCGGACTATTCGGCCTGTATCATAGGCGCAGTAGCGGGGGCCGATGAGATCCAGATCTGGACCGATATCGACGGCCTGCACAACAACGACCCCCGCGTGGTGGAGAACACCACGGCCGTCCGTCACTTGCATTTTGACGAAGCGGCGGAGCTGGCCTATTTCGGAGCCAAGATCCTGCACCCCACCTGCATCCTCCCCGCCCGGTATGCCAACATCCCGGTGCGCCTGCTCAATACTATGGAACCGGAGGCTCCGGGCACCCTGATTGACAGTGCTCCGGATTCGGGCGTGATCAAAGCCGTGGCCGCCAAAGACAACATCGTGGCCATCAAGATCAAGTCTTCCCGGATGCTGCTGGCCCACGGTTTCCTGCGCAAGGTCTTTGAAATCTTCGAGACCTACCGCACCCCTATCGATATGATCTGCACCTCGGAGGTGGGCGTGTCCCTGACCATTGACGACACCCGCTACCTGAGCGAGATTGTACACGACCTCAAGCAGTACGGCACCGTTTCGGTAGACCTGGATATGTGCATCGTGTGCGTGGTGGGCGATATGGACTGGGCCAACTGCGGCTTCGAGTCCAAGGTAATGGGCGCCCTCAAGGATATTCCGGTGAGAATGGTTTCCTATGGCGGCAGCAACTATAACATTTCCCTCCTGGTCAAGGAGGAGGACAAAGCGGCTACGCTCCGTTCTTTAAGTAAAACGCTCTTTGGATGATGGATATTGTGTTAAAAGGCTGTGGAACGGCCATGTTTACCCCTTTCCGCCACGGAAAGGTGGATGTAGCGGCGCTGATTGCCACTACGGAGCGTCAGGTACAGGCAGGCATTGATTTTCTGGTTCCCCTGGGAACGACGGGAGAGACGCCCACCCTGTCCAACGAAGAGAGGCTCCTGGTTTTCCATACCGTAAAAGAGCACGCCGCCGGACGCCCGGTGGTGGTGGGCGTGGGCACCAACAGTGTGCACGGCACGCTGGCCAATATGGAAGTGCTTAAGGAGGCCGATGCCTACCTGGTGGTGGTGCCTTTCTACAACAAGCCCCCGCAGCGCGGCATCTACGCCTATTTCAAAACCCTGGCCGAAGCCACGGACAAGCCCATCATCCTGTACAATGTTCCGGGACGCACGGGAACCAACTGCGAAGCCGAAACCACCCTGGCCCTGGCCCACGATGTTCCCAATATCGTGGCCGTGAAAGAGGCCTCCGGCAAGCGGGACCAGATCCAGAAGATCATCGAAGGCGCTCCGGCCGGCTTCAGCGTGCTGTCCGGAAACGACGACGACACCCTGGCCGTGATGAAAAAGGGCGCCCACGGAGTCATTTCCGTGGCTTCCAACGTGGCCCCCTTGGAGATGGCGCTGTTTGTACACGCCGCCCAGAGCGGGGACTGGAAGCGGGCCGAAGAACTGAACGCCCGGATGAGCGACCTGTTCAAGAACCTCTTCGTGGAACCCAACCCCATCCCCGGCAAAGCGGCCATGGCCCAGCTGGGACTGATGGAAAACAGCCTCCGCCTGCCGCTGGTGACGGCCCTGGAATCCACGGAAGCCCTGATGCAACAAACCCTGAATCAACTGTGGCATGATTAAAGTGATTATCAGCGGCTACGGCCGTATGGGACATATGATTGAGAAGGAGCTCCTCAGCCGGGGCATCCAGCTGGTGGAAGCCAGCGAAAACATTACGGCCACGGATCCCGAAGTGGCCAAAGAATGTGTCTGCATAGATTTCACCACCCCGGACGCTTTCCGGGCCAACTATGCCTTCATCGCCCGGCATTTCAAAGCCGCAGTGGTGGGTACTACGGGCTGGAATGATATCCAGGCCGATGTCCGCCGCGCCTTCGAAGAAGCAGGCACGCCTCTTATATATGCATCCAACTTCTCCCTGGGCGTGAATGCCCTTTTTGCGGCTGCCGCTAAAGCATCGGCCCTCCTTAAAGGCGCCGGCTATGAGCCTTCCATTGAGGAAATCCACCATATCCATAAGCTGGACGCCCCTTCCGGCACCGCCATTACGCTGGGAAACCTGGTGGAGAAGGCCCTGGGAGAAAAGCCCGTCATCTCTTCCGTCCGCGAGGGAGAGGTGCCCGGCATCCATACGCTTACCCTAAAATCGGACTGTGATGAACTCACGCTTCGGCACGAAGCATTCTCCCGCGAGGGACTGGCCAAAGGAGCGGTGGTGGCCGCTTTGATGACGGAAGGTCTCCAGGGAGTGCACGAGTTTAGTGAATTGTTGTAAATTTGTAAGGATTATGGAAAAAATCAGAGTGGCCATCATTGGCTACGGAAATATTGGTCAATATGCGCTGGATGCCATTGAAACGGCTCCCGATATGGTTTGCGTGGGTGTAGTCCGCCGCGTTCCCTCCAAGGAAGGCTTTCCGGAACTGGCTCCTTATAAGGTAGTCTCCGATATCCGGGAACTGGGGAAAGTGGATGTGGCCATCCTCGCCACGCCGTCCCGTCTTTGTGAAGAATATGCCAAAGAGTATCTGGCCCTGGGCATCAATACGGTGGATTCGTTCGACATCCACACGTCCATCCTGGATTACCGGGCAGCCCTGAAGCCGCTGGCCGAGGCCCACAAGGCGGTGGCCATCATATCGGCCGGATGGGATCCCGGCACCGACTCCATTGTGCGTACCCTGATGGAGAGTATGGCTCCCCGCGGCCTCACCTACACCAACTTCGGCCCGGGCCGGTCTATGGGCCATTCCGTCTGCGCCCGTTCCAAGGAAGGCGTGAAGGAAGCCCTTTCCATGACCATCCCCACCGGAGAGGGTATTCACCGCCGGATGGTGTATGTGGAGCTGGAAGAAGGCGCCTCCCTGGAGAAAGTGACCGAGGCCATCAAGAGTGACCCGTACTTTGCCCACGATGAAACCCACGTGATTCCCGTAGAGAGCGTGGACGCCCTCAACGATGTGGCCCACGGGGTGAATCTGGTCCGAAACGGCGTGAGCGGAAAAACGCACAACCAATATTTTGAGTTTGATATGAAAATCAACAACCCGGCCCTCACGGCACAGGTGCTCGTGAATGTGGCGCGTGCCTCCATGAAGCAGCAGCCGGGTTGCTATACCACCATCGAGATTCCGGTCATCGATATGCTCTACGGAGACCACGAGAAGCTGATCGGAAGCCTGGTTTAATCCGTATTAGATATGAGAGTAGCCATTGTAGGTGCAAGCGGAGCGGTAGGGCAGGAGTTCCTCCGCATTCTGGCCCAGAGGAATTTCCCCCTGGACGACCTCGTCCTCTTCGGGTCCGAGCGTTCTGCGGGAAGAAAGTACACGTTCCGCGGAAAGGAATACGAAGTGAAACTGCTTCAGCACAACGACGATTTCAAGGACATCGACATCGCCTTCACTTCGGCCGGTGCCGGAACCTCGAAAGAGTTTGCCGAGGATATTACCAAGTACGGTTGCGTGATGATTGACAACTCTAGCGCCTTCCGGATGGACGAAGACGTTCCTCTGGTAGTACCCGAATGCAATGCGGAGGATGCCCTCAAAAGGCCCCGCGGCATCATCGCCAACCCCAACTGCACCACCATCCTGATGGTTGTGGTGCTGGAGCCCATCGAAAAGCTGAGCCACATCCGCCGCATCCGCGTGAGCTCCTACCAGAGCGCCAGCGGCGCCGGAGCGGCTGCCATGGCCGAACTGGAGCAGCAGTACCGCGAGATTGTGGAGACCGGCGAGGTAAAGACGGTGGAGAAGTTCCCCCACCAGCTGGCCTACAACGTGATTCCCCAGATTGACAAGATGACGGAGAATGACTACACCAAGGAAGAGATGAAGATGTTCAACGAGACGCGCAAGATCCTGCACAGCGACGTCCGTACATCGGCCACCTGCGTGCGCGTTTCTTCCCTTCGTTCCCATTCGGAGTCGGTCTGGCTGGAGACCGAGAAGCCGCTGGAAGTGGCCGATATCCGGAAAGCCCTGGAAGGCGCTCCCGGCGTAAACCTGGTGGACGATCCCCAGAATTATGTGTACCCTATGCCCATCGAATCGGCCGGTAAAGACGATGTCTATGTGGGCCGCATCCGCAAGGACCTGGCCGAGGACAACGGCATCACCCTCTGGCTCACCGGAGACCAAATTCGCAAGGGCGCGGCCCTCAACGCCGTCCAAATTGCCGAATACCTGCTGGAAAAGGACGAAACCCTCCGGTAAAACTTCCTTTTCTGCTAAATAATTCGTAAATTTGCGCCGCATCCAAGATGTGACGCAAATTTTTTAATACTATAACATTATGCAGATCGTATCCGTATTCGGTAGAGAGATCCTGGATTCCCGCGGAAATCCTACCATTGAAGTTGAAGTTACCCTTGATTCCGGTTTTGTCGGTATTGCCGCCGTTCCCTCTGGCGCCTCCACCGGTGAGAATGAAGCCCTCGAGCTCCGCGACGGCGACAAGAAGCGCTATGGCGGTAAGGGTGTTCTCAAGGCCGTTGACAATGTGAACAAGGTGATTGCCCCCGAAATCATCGGCATGGACGCTACTCAGCAGCGCGCCATCGATAAGGCCATGATCGAACTGGACGGCACCGCTACCAAGAGCAAGCTGGGCGCCAACGCCATCCTGGGCGTTTCCCTGGCCGTTGCCAAGGCTGCTGCCGCCGAACTGGGCATGCCCCTGTACCGTTACCTGGGTGGCACCAACGCCTATGTTCTCCCGGTTCCTATGATGAACATCATCAACGGTGGCGCCCACTCCGACGCTCCCATCGCTTTCCAGGAGTTCATGATCCGTCCCATCGGCGCCGCCAACGAGGCTGAGGCCGTCCGTATGGGTGCCGAGGTTTTCCACGCTCTGCAGAAAGTGCTCAAGGGCCGTGGCCTGTCCACCGCCGTGGGTGACGAAGGTGGTTTCGCTCCCGCTCTCAAGGGCATCAACGACGCTCTTGACTGCATCATCGCCGCTATCGAAGGCGCCGGCTACGTACCTGGTAAGGACGTGACCATCGCCATGGACTGCGCTGCTTCCGAGTTCTGCTTCAAGGAGGACGGTAAGTTCTACTATGACTACAAGCAGCTCAAGGACGGTAAGAAGAAGGACCCTCGCGGCCGCAAGCTCACCACCGACCAGCAGATCAACTACCTCAAGCAGCTCATCAACAAGTACCCCATCGACTCCATCGAGGACGGTCTGTCCGAGGAAGACTGGGAAGGTTGGGTGAAGCTCACCAAGGCCATCGGCGACAAGTGCCAGCTGGTAGGTGACGACCTCTTCGTAACCAACGTGAAGTACCTGCAGAAGGGTATCGAGATGGGTGCCGGTAACTCCATCCTCATCAAGGTGAACCAGATCGGTTCCCTCACCGAGACCCTGGACGCCATCGAGATGGCCCACCGTCACGGCTACACCACCGTTACTTCCCACCGTTCCGGTGAAACTGAGGACACCACCATCGCCGACATCGCCGTCGCTACCAACAGCGGCCAGATCAAGACCGGTTCCCTCAGCCGTACCGACCGTATCGCCAAGTACAACCGCCTTATGCGCATCGAGATCGAACTCGCTGACGAGGCCCGTTACGGTTACAAGAAGCTCCGCTAAGTCTTTAGCGAAGGCAATAAAAAAGCTCCCGGATCCGGGAGCTTTTTTTGTTAGAGGATGTCCTGCTTCAGGTCGTCAATGTACTTGGCGATGCGTTTTAACTGAGTAGGGATGGGGATGCTCTGGGGGCAGTGGCTCAGGCACTCGCCGCAATTGATGCAATGGTCGGCCTGGCGTACCGTGGCAACGGCGCGGTCGTAGCTCACGAGGTAAGCCTTCTTCAGTTTGGCATAATCCTTCTGGGCCGTGCTTTGGGCGTAGGTGCCGTCCGTGATGGCGCGGTTGTAGTGCTGGAAGGTGCCCGGGATGTCAATGCCCCAGGGGCAGGGCATGCAGTATTTGCAGTCCGTGCAGTTGACCAGCGGATACTCCATCATCTGGGTGGCCATCTGCTCCAGGAACTCCAGTTCCTCCTCCGTGAGGGGCTTGAAGTGGCCGAAGGTCTCCACGTTCTCCCGGAGCGGATCCATATTGGTCATGCCGGAGAGGACGCACAGGACACGCGGATACGTGGCGCAGAAGCGAAAGGCCCAGGAGGCCACGCTCTTGTCCGGTTCGCGCTCCTTCATATGGCGGGCAATGCTTTCCGGCACGCGGGCCAGACGGCCGCCCAGCAGCGGTTCCATAATTACTATGGGCAGGCCGCGCTTGTCCAGTTCGGCGTACAGATAGTCTGCGTTGACGTTTCTCACGCCGTCTGCGTGGGTCCAGTCCACATAGTTCATCTCAATCTGCACGAAGTCCCAGATCATTTCTCCGGAATCGAAGAGCTCCATGAAATAGTCGAACTCGTGCTTGGCGCCGTGGAAGGAGAAGCCCAGGTTGCGGATGCGGCCGGCCTTCTTTTCTTCCAGCAGGAAGGGCAGCAGGCCATTGTCTACATACCGCTTGTTAAAGGCATCCTTTCCGCCGCGGCCGATGGAGTGCAGCAGATAATAGTCAAAGTAGTCTGTCTTGAGCTGCTTGAAGGAGTCCTTGTACATTTGGATGGAGGCCTCCGGGGAAGCGTCGCTGAAGTTGGACAGCTTGGTGGCAATGAAATACTTGTCACGAGGATAGCGGCTCAGGGCAATGCCGGCGGCCTTCTCGCTCTGGCCCTGCAGGTAAGCGGGGGAGGTGTCAAAGTAGTTGATGCCGTGCTCGATGGCGTAGTCCACCATCTCGTTGACGGCCTCCTGGTCAATGACATCCTTGCCGTTGGCATCCTTGACCATAGGCCAGCGCATGCAGCCAAAACCCAGGGCCGATATCCGGTCTCCGTTCTTGGGGTTTTCCCGCATCAGCATTTCTTCCGGTCCTTCTTCTTTCGTCGGTTGGGACGAGGATCCTTTGGGACCGCAGGCGGCAGCCAGGGCGGCGGCACCGCTTATCTTGATAAAATCTCTTCGTTTCATACGTGTACCTCCCTTCCGTTAATGGTGATGGCGCTGATGGGCCGAACAGGACACAGATATTCGCATTTTCCGCAGCCGATACAGACTTCTTCGGCCACGGCAGGGCGGCGATGATCTCCCTGCTGGACCATGGAAATGGCGCCGGTAGGGCAGACATTGGCACATTTGCCGCAGGCGCTCTTGCCGGTAGCTTCCAGGCAGAGGTCTACATTGACACCGGCCGTACCCAGGTGGAAGTTGGTCTTGGTTTCCTTGGTTATGGGCAAGATGGCGCCGGCGGGGCAGAGCTCGGAGCAGCGGGTGCACTCGGGACGGCAGTAGCCCTTCTCGAAGCTCATCTCCGGCTGCATCAGGCGGTTCAGGTCAGAGGAAGGCCGAAGCACATTGTTGGGGCACTCGGCAATGCAGAGCTGGCAGCCCGTGCAGCGGCGGTAGAAGTTTCTGGCGCCGAAGCTGCCGGGAGGCGTGATGGGCGTTTCGCGCTTGGGAGCCTGCTTGGGAAGGAGGTCGGTGAAACCGCCGTCCGTCTTCTTGGCCAGTTCCTGTGCGGCGGCTTCTGCGCTCTTGAGCGCAGCGGCACCCACGGCGATGGCCGTGCCGGCCATAAACGCCCGGCGGCCAGATGCCCAATCGGTGTCGGGCATGACGTCGTCATTCCGAATCTCTTTCTTCCAGGCGTACTTGTATTTCAGGGCTCCGAACTTGCACTCGTCCAGGCAGTCGAAGCAGTCCACGCAGCGGGAATAGTCAATATGGGCGCTGTCTTTGGTGATCTCTATGCACTGGGCCTTGCAGTGAAGCTCGCAGGCCTTGCAGTGCTTGCACTTTTCCGTGTCAATGACGGGACGGAACATCGCAAAGCGGGAGAAGAAGCTCAGCGTGGTGCCCACGGGGCAGATGGCGTTGCAATAGGTGCGGCCGTGCTTGCGGGCCAGGACCACCAGAACCACCAGCGTTGCCACCGAGATCAGGAGGGAAGAGAGGCTGGTAAGCCATACTTCCTCATTATAGAAGGCGTAGCTGCCGGCACGCTCGGCCAGTTTGGCGAAGAGGTTGTTGCACCAGAGGTACACCGGCTGCAGGAGGTTCTGCACCATTCTGCCGTAAGCGCTGTACGGAGCCAGCAAGGTGACCACCACCTGTACACCCACGATAAAGCAGATGACAAAGGCAGCCCACACGCCGTAGCGGAGCCACTTGTTCTCTTTCTTGTACTGGTAAGGTTTCTTGCTCTTGTGGGTTCCCAGCCAGGAAATGCCGTCCTGGAAGACGCCCAGCGGGCAGATGACGGAACAATACACCCGGCCGAAAACCAGCGTCAGCAGCACCAGGGCCACCACTACGCCCACATTCAGGGCCAGGAGGGCAGGGAGAAATTGGACCTTGGCCATCCAGCCCAGGTAGCCGTGCAGCGCGCCCGTGAAATCCAGGAACAGGAGGGTGATCCCCATCCAGAAAATCCATGCTAACGCCACTCTAAGTTTCTTTAGCATAATCCTCATTTATTGTTGTGTGTCAAAGATAGGAAAAAATTGCTATATTTGCACTCACGCAAATCAATTAAGGAAGAAACCTATGTTACCGCAAGCGAAAGAAATAGTGGACGCTATGTCCGTCAAGATGCAGGACTCAGTAGACTATCTGGAGGAAGACCTCAAGAACTATCGTGTGGGTAAAGCATCGCCCTCCATCCTCAATCCCGTGGTGGTGGACTATTACGGAACGGCCACTCCGGTGAGCCAGGTGGCTTCCATTACCACTCCGGATGCCAAGACCATCGCCATCCAGCCCTGGGAGCGTTCCATGATTGCCAAAATCGAGAAGGCCATTCTGGACGCCAACGTGGGCCTGACTCCTTCCAATAACGGAGAAATCATCCGCTGCATGGTCCCGCCGCTCACGGAGGACCGCCGCAAGGAGCTCATCAAGAAGGCCAAGGCCCAGGGTGAGACCACCAAGGTAACCATCCGCAACGTCCGCCGTGACGGTATCGACCTCCTCAAGAAAGCCCAGAAGAACGACGGTCTGAGCGAGGACGGCGAAAAGGAGGGAGAAGACGAACTCCAGAAAGTCACGGACAAGTGGGTCAAGAAGGTAGACGAGCTCATCGCCGCTAAGGAAAAAGACATTCTTACCGTTTAATGTAGACAAATTTAAGCGCGAGGGAAATAGAATGGTGCGTTTGGCGATTCAAGGTTATATGGGCTGCTTTCACGAACAGGCAGCCCGTCTTTTTTATGGGGAGATGCCCGGCAAGTCCGGGCAGGCCGGCGTGTCCATAGTAGAGTGCGACACCTTTGAAGGGCTGTACAAGGCTCTGGAAGAAGGAAGGGCCGATGCTGCCGTGATGGCCATCGAGAATACGGTCTCCGGCGGTCTCCTCCACAACTTTGAACTCCTCCGCAACAACGATGTCAAGGTCAAGGGAGAAGTCTACATCCGCATTGAGCAGAACCTGATGGCCCTTCCCGGCCAGACCCTCCAGGATATCAAGGAGGTCCGTACCCACTTTATGGCTATCAACCAGACCCGCCCGTGGTTTGAGAAGAACGCCCCCTGGATCCGGCTCACCGAGAGCGAAGACACCGCCAAGAGCGCCGGGGAAATAGCCAAGAGCGGAGAAAAGGGTGTGGGCGCCGTAGCATCGGCCCTGGCGGCCCAGCTTTACGGGCTCAATATCCTGGCGCCCGGCATTGAAACCTACAAGCAGAACTTTACCCGTTTCCTGATTCTGGACCCTACCCTTACCGTGCCCCGGGAGCAGATCAACAAGGCCATCCTCTGTTTCACCCTGCCCCACAAGCCCGGTTCCCTGGCCCAGATCCTTACCATCCTCTCGTTCTACGAGATGAATCTTACCCGTATCCAGTCGCTGCCCATCCCGGGCCACGAGTGGCAGTATTTCTTTTACGCAGACATCAAGTTCTCCAATGTGGAGCGTTATCTTCAGGCCCTTTCGGCCGTGCGTCCCCTCATTGAAGATTTACAGATTCTTGGAGAATATAAAGCAGCATTATAAAACGAGCTATGATCATCAAACCCGCCAACCGGACCCTGTCGGTCAAAGAGTATTACTTCTCTATCAAGAACAAGGAAATTGCCAAACTCAACGCGGAACGCGCCGCCAAGGGTTTGGAGCCTGTGATTAACCTGGGCATCGGCTCCCCGGACGGATCTCCTTCCGCCGCTGCCGTCGAGGCCCTCTGCAAGACAGCCCACCAGCCCGGCACCCACGGCTACCAGAGCTATGTGGGCATTCCCGAGCTACGCCAGGCCATGGCCGACTGGTACGCCAAGTGGTATGGCGTGCAGCTGGATCCCGCTACGGAAATCCAGCCCTTGATGGGCTCCAAGGAGGGCATCCTCCTGCTGTCCCTGGCTTTCCTCAATCCCGGAGACAAGGTGCTGGTTCCCAACCCGGGCTATCCCACCTATACCTCTTCTACCCGTATGTGCGAGGCCGAACTGGTAACGTACGACCTGGTGGAGGCCAACGGCTGGTATCCGGATTTCGAGGCCCTGGAAGCCATGGACCTCAAGGGCGTGAAACTTATGTGGGTCAACTACCCCAATATGCCCACCGGCGCTCCCGCCCGTATGGACGTCTATGAGAAGCTGGTAGACTTTGCCCGCCGTCACGGCATCCTGCTGGTGAACGACAACCCCTACGGCTTCGTGCTCAACAAGCCCACTTCCATCTTCTCCGTTCCCGGCGCCAAGGAGTGCTGCCTGGAGATGAACTCCCTGTCCAAGAGCCACAATATGGCCGGCTGGCGTGTGGGTATGATGCTGGGAGACGCCGACACCATCAAGGAACTCCTGAAGGTGAAGACCCAGATGGATTCCGGTATGTTCCGTGGCATCCAGGAAGCCGCCGTGGCTGCCCTCTATGCCGATGAGAACTGGTACAAGGAACTGAACGTAGAATACAAGAAGCGTCAGGCCGTGGCCCGTCGCATTATGGATACCCTGGGCTGCAAGTACGACACCGAGGCCGGCGGCCTCTATGTCTGGGCCCGCGTTCCGGAAGGAGAAGCCAAGGATTGGAGCGACCGCATCCTCTACAATGCCGGCGTATTCCTGACTCCGGGCTTCATCTTCGGCAGCAACGGAGCCCATCACCTCCGCATCTCCCTGTGTGCCAACGTGCCCACCCTGGAGAAAGCCCTGGAAAGAATTCAAAAAGCATTATGAGAACATTAGGTGTCATCGGCCTGGGCCTCATTGGCGGTTCTATGGCCCTGGATTTAAAGCGCCGCGGTTATGCGCAGAAGGTGCTGGGCGTAGAAAACGACCCGGTTAGTGCGCAGGCGGCCCTTACCATAGGCCTGGCCGATGAAACAGTCCCCTTTGAAACCTGCGTGGAGAAGGCCGATATCATAGTGGTAGCCGTCCCGGTGGGAACGGCCGTCAAGATGGTGCCGGAGATTCTGGACAAGATTGGGCCCGAACAGCTGGTCATTGACGTCTGCTCCACCAAGTCCCAGATTTGCCACGCGGTCAAGTACCATCCCAAGCGGCAGCAGTTTGTGAGCACGCACCCTATGGCCGGTACCGAGTACAGCGGCCCCTGGGCGGCCCAGCCCGGCCTCTTCGACGGCCGCGCGTGCATTTTCGCAGACTCCGAGGAATCCTCCCCCAAATCCGTGAAGGCCATCGAGGAACTGTACGGCGTGCTCAATATGCGCCCCATCTATATGAACGCGGAGCAGCACGACGTCCACACCGCCTATGTGTCCCATATCTCCCACATCACCTCCTTTGCCCTGGCCCTCACCGTACTGGACAAGGAGAAGGACGAAAAGCACATCTTTGACCTGGCCTCCGGCGGCTTTGCCTCCACCGTGCGCCTGGCCAAGTCCAATGCCAATATGTGGGTCCCCATCCTCACCCAGAACCACGACAATGTGCTCCACGTGATGGACACCTATATAGAAAAGATGAAGCAGTTCCGCGACGCCGTAGCCTCCTACGATGAAGAAAAGATCCGCGAGCTCATCGAAGAAGCCAATCGCATAAAAAGGATCCTCCGATAGGTCGAAGGACGGAGCGAAGCGACCCAGGGGGTCTGGGGGGGTAGCCCCCCGGTATGTGAAACATTTAATTAGACATTTTTGCAAAAAATGGCCCACGAATTAGATATCATTCCCGGAACCGAGTGGGGTTTCTTTACCCTGCCCCGTCCCATGTGCATTGCCGGTCCCTGCAGCGCAGAGACCGAAGAACAAGTGATGGAAACCGCCAAAGGACTGAATGCTTTCGGCATCCACGTTTTCCGTGCCGGTATTTGGAAACCGCGCACCCACCCGGGCTCCTTTGAGGGCGTGGGCACCCCTGGCCTCAAGTGGCTCAAGAAGGTGAAGGAAACGTATGGAATGAAGGTTTGCACCGAGGTGGCTTCCGAAAAGCACGTGCTGGAATGTATCAAGTACGGCGTGGACGTGATCTGGATCGGCGCCCGTACGTCGGCCAACCCTTTCCTGATGCAGGAGATTGCCGATGCCCTGGAAGGCACGGACATCCCCGTGCTGGTGAAAAACCCCGTGAATCCGGACCTGGACCTCTGGATCGGAGCCCTGGAGCGCCTGAACCGCGCCGGCCTCCGCAAGCTGGGCGTGATTCACCGCGGCTTCTCCACATCGGCCCCCATCCCTTACCGCAACGACCCGGGCTGGAAGATTGCCATCGAGCTCCGTACCCGCTATCCCAAGCTGGCTTTCTTTGCAGACCCTTCCCATATGGCCGGAGACCGCAAGTACCTGCTGGAACTGTCCCAGCGCGCCATGGACCTGGGCCTGGACGGCCTTATGGTGGAAAGCCACTGCGACCCTTCCTGCGCCTGGTCCGACGCCAAGCAGCAGTTAACCCCGCACGACCTGCAGACCCTCCTGGAAAGCCTGGTCATCCGTGACAACACCTCCGAGAACGAGGCATACAAGGAAGGCATCGACGCCCTCCGCACCCGCATCGATGTCCTGGACGAGAACCTCATCAAGCTCCTGGCAGACCGCTGCAAAGTGAGCGGCCAGATTGGCCAGTACAAGAAAGACCACAACGTGGCCATCCTTCAGGCGGGCCGATGGGAGCAGGTGCTGTCCGATATGATAGAAAAAGGAAAGGCGCTGGGCCTCTCCGAGGAGTGCGTCAGCGCCATTATGAATGCCATCCACGACGAGTCTGTAAGGGTACAGAACCGCGTGCTGGAAGGGGATTAAGCGTTTTCAGGAGCCCCCAGCCTCTCCAGCAGGAAAGCCGTAAAGGCCTCTTCTTCCTCCGGGCTCAGGAAAGTGGCCCGGACCGGAACGTAGAACAGGCGCTGCTTCACCTTGTCATCTATTTTCTTGACGTCCCGCATCCGCTGGGCGTCTTTTTCTGTGGTCATCAGGCAGGCCGTGGGGTTCTCCTTGATGGCCCCCGCCAGTTTCTTCATATCTCCGACGGTATACCGGTGATGGTCACTGAACTCCATCCGTTTCACGATCTTATAGGAATCGGACAGGTGGCTTCTGAGCGGGCCGTCGTTGGCAATGCCGGTTACCAGCACCAGGCGCTGGGAATAGATGTAGTGGGCATCGGCCTCCGGGAATACGGGCTCGGCGCCCGTGTAGCTGACGGAGGTAAAGAAAAGGGGCTGCTCCGGTCTCAGGGAGAGCTGTTTTCTCCACTGCTCCTTCTCCCACTCGTCCAGGTACGGCGGACATTTGGTGAGGATCACCGCATCGGCCTTCTTGAGGCGGGAGGGAAGATCCCTCAGGTGCCCCCAGGGCAGGAGGCGGTCTTTATGGATGGGGCGGTTGTAGTCTATCAGTACGATGTTCACCGTGGCGGCCAGTTTCCGGTATTGGAAGGCGTCGTCCAGGACAACCAGATGGGCGTTTTGCTCTTCTACCAGTTTCTTGCAGCCCCGGATGCGGTTTTTGTCCACGGCTACCGTGACCGAAGGGAATTTGTGGGCCATCTGGGCGGGCTCGTCTCCGTACACGAAGGCGGAACCGTCTCGGGGAACCAGCTGAAATCCTTTGCTATGCCGCTTGTAGCCTCGGGACAGGACGGCAATGTTGCGGAAAGCCCAGTTGTCGCTTTGCAGGAGCTGCCGCAGAATCATTTCCGTATGAGGAGTCTTTCCGGTGCCGCCAACCGTAATGTTACCCACGCAGACGGTGGGAACTTCGGCCTGACAGACCTTCTTGATCTTTTTGTCGTAAGCGAAGTGGCGCAGGGCCAGGATGAGCCGGTACAGCATTACATCGAGAGCACGTTGAGGACGGAGATAAGTTCCTGGTTAATGGGTTTGTCGGTCTTGATGGCACGGGAGATGGGGACGTACACAATCTCGTCGTTCTTGATGCCGATCATAATATTGCGCTGGCCTTCCTGCAGGGCCTCGATGGCCGCATAACCCAGGCGGGAAGCCAGGATGCGGTCGTAGGCGCTGGGGGTACCGCCACGCTGCAGGTGACCCAGGATGGTCACGTGGGAATCCAGTTCGGGGTATTCTTTCTTGACACGCTCGGCGTAGTACATGGCGCCGCCGTGGCCGGCTTTCTGGGATTCGCTCACCAGCACGATGGCGCTGTTCTTGCTCTTGCGCTTGCCGCGCTCGATGAACTCGGCCAGCTGGTCCACGTCCGTCTTGCCTTCGGGGATGATGGCGGCCTCTGCGCCGGATGCGATGGCGCTGTTCTGGGCCAGGAAGCCGGCGTCACGGCCCATCACCTCCACAAAGAAGATGCGGTCGTGGCTGTTGGCGGTGTCGCGGATCTTGTCCACGCATTCCACAATAGTATTGAGGGCGCTGTCGTAGCCAATGGTGGAGTCTGTTCCGTAAAGGTCGTTATCGATGGTTCCGGGCAGGCCGATGATGGGAATGTCATACTCCCGGGCAAAGAGCTGGGCGCCGGTGAGGGAGCCGTTGCCGCCAATCACGATAAGGGCGTCGATCTTGGCCGATACCATATTCTCGTAGGCCTTCTTGCGGCCTTCCTCCGTCATAAACTCCTGGCAACGGGCCGTCTTGAGGATGGTGCCGCCGCGCTGGATGGTGTTGGATACGCTGGAAGAGGTGAACTTCACAAACTCTTTTTCAATGAGTCCCTGGTAACCTCTCATAATGCCCACTACGTTGAGATCGTAGAAACGGGCAGAGCGGGTGACGGCACGGATGGCAGCGTTCATTCCCGGAGCGTCTCCTCCGGAAGTGAGAATGCCGATGGTCTTTATATTTCTTTCCATAAGCTGTACAAAGAATTAATCCACAAATATAGTCAAATTTTACGTACCTTTGCATCGTGAAAATCGGAAACATAGATTTAGGGGAGCGTCCGGTTACCCTGGCGCCTATGGAAGACGTCACGGACGCCAGCTTCCGCATCCTTTGCCGGGAAGCGGGCGCCGCTATGGTCACTACCGAGTTCGTGAGCTCGGACGGCCTGGTGCGGGATGTTTCCAAGACCATCGCCAAGATGCACACCCTGGAGGAAGAGGCTCCGGTGGCCGTGCAAATCTACGGCAGCATCCCCGAGGCTATGGTAGACGCCGCCAAGATGGCCGACAAGGCCGCAGAACTGGCCGGAGGCCACGGGGCCGACATCGTGGACATCAACTTCGGCTGCCCGGTGAGCAAGATTGCGGGCCGCGGTGCCGGCAGCGGTATGATGAAGGAGCCCGACAAGATGGTGGCCATCACCAAGGCCATCGTGGAAGCCGTTCCGGACAAGCCCGTCACCGTCAAGACCCGCCTGGGCTGGGACGACAGCTCCAAAATCATCGTGGAACTGGCCGAAAGGCTGCAGGACGTGGGCATATCGGCCCTGACCATCCACGGCCGCACCCGCTGCCAGATGTACAAGGGAGAGGCCGATTGGACCCTCATTGGCGAGGTCAAGAACAACCCCCGGATGCACATTCCCATCATTGGCAACGGCGATATCAACTCGGCCCAGAAAGCGAAGGAGGCCTTTGAGCGCTATGGAGTGGACGGAATCATGGTGGGCCGTGCTTCCTTCGGCCATCCCTGGATCTTCACGGAAATCCGCCACCTGCTGGATACCGGCGAGGAGCTGCCGCCTATGAGCGTCAAAGACCGCGTAGCCCTGGCCAAACGCCACTTCCAGCTGTCGCTGGACCTCAAGGGCCCCGTTACCGGCGTGTATGAGATGCGCCGCCACCTGAGCTGCTATTTCAAAGGACTCCGCGACTTCAAGGACACCCGCATCAAACTGGTCACCTCCAAAGACCCGGAAGAAATCTTCGCCACATTGGACTACGTAGCCGCCCGCTGGGGCGCCGAAACCCCTGAAGTGGAAGGGGTCTACGGCATTTAATATTTGGTAATTTCACTAAAAATACCTACCTTTGCGGTCCCTCTGATTGTAGGGGGATCGCAACTTTTATGTTAAACCATTAATTATCAAGACAGTGGACACACTTAGCTACAAGACAGTTTCCCTGAACAAGGCAACTGTGAACAAGGAGTGGATCCTCATTGATGCAACCGATCTCGTGCTCGGTCGCCTGGCTTCCCGCGTGGCCCTCGTGCTCCGTGGCAAGAACAAGCCCGGCTTCACCCCGCATGTGGATTGTGGTGACAACGTGGTTATCATCAACGCCGAGAAGATTCGTCTCACCGGCAAGAAGATGACCGACCGCGTCTACACCCGCTACACCGGTTATCCCGGTGGCCAGCGCTTCACCACCCCCCGCGAGATCCTGGCCAACCGTCCTGAGGAACTCATCCGTCGGTCTGTGAAGGGCATGCTGCCCAAGACCCGTCTTGGTGACAAGCTCATCAACAACCTGTACATCTATGCAGGTCCCGAGCACAAGCACCAGGCCCAGAACCCCAAACAAATCAAGTTTAACGAAATCTAAACAGAGCACATGGAACAGAAACACGCCCTTGGAAGACGTAAATCAGCTGTCGCTCGTGTTTATGTAGTACCTGGCACGGGCAAGTTCGTTATCAACGACCGCCCCATGGAAGAGTACTTCAAGGAAGGCACTCTCCAGTACATCGCCAACCAGGCCCTCGAGGTCACCGGTACTGCAGGTCAGTTTGACGTTAAGGTTACCCTCGTAGGTGGTGGTACCAAAGGTCAGGCCGAAGCCGTTCGTCTCGGAATCGCCCGCGCTCTTTGCGAGGTGGATAAAGAGGCTTACCGCTCCACGCTGAAGGCCGCCGGCTTCCTCACCCGCGACGCCCGCGAAGTCGAGCGTAAGAAACCCGGTCAGCCTGGCGCACGTCGTCGCTTCCAGTTCAGCAAGCGTTAATCGCTGCTGCGGAGTTACGTCAGCACGGCTTTGGTATTCATCAAATCCTGAGATCCCGGTGAGGATGCGAATCTTCCCGAGCTACGAAAAGGATTGCCGGGCCGCGAAAAAATTTCGGAGACCAGTCAAGGACTGCTACTCCGGATTGATGAAAGAGTTTAAAACAAAGACAAAAACAAACCCATGTCTAGAACAAATTTTGAACAGTTGCTTGATGCAGGCACTCACTTCGGACACCTTGCCCGCAAGTGGAACCCCAAGATGGCACCGTATATCTTTGTAGAGCGTAACGGTATCCACATCATCGACCTGCACAAGACCGTCGTGAAAATCGACGAGGCAGCCGAGGTCCTCAAGGATATGGCCCGCAGCGGCCGCAAGGTCCTCTTCGTTGCCACCAAGAAGCAGGCAAAAGACGTCGTCGCCGCCAAGGCCGCCGAGGTCAATATGCCTTCCGTGACCGAGCGTTGGCCGGGTGGTATGCTTACCAACTTCCCCACCATTCGCAAGGCCGTCAAGAAAATGAACACCATCGACAAGATGAAGGAAGATGGCACCTTCGAGAAACTCGCCAAGCGTGAGCGCCTCCAGGTAGAGCGTCAGCGGGCCAAGCTGGAGAAGAACCTCGGTTCCATCCGCGACATGTCCCGTCTGCCCAGCGCCCTCTTCGTGGTAGACGTCCAGAAGGAAGCCAACGCCGTTAAGGAGGCTGTCCGCCTGAACATCCCGGTAATCGCTATGGTTGACACTTGTTGCGATCCTACCCCCATTGATTATGTGATTCCGGCCAACGACGACGCTACCAAGTCCATCGAGCTCATCATGGATGTGATGTGCAAGGCCATCAATGAAGGCCTGGAAGAGCGCAAGCTGGAGAAGGAGAAGGAAGGTGAAGCTCCCGTAGCCGAAGAGGCTGTGGCCGAGGCTCCCGCCAAGAAGCTCCGTCCCCGTCGCGCCACCAAGGCCGAGGCCGTTGAGGCTCCCGCCGAGGAAGCTCCCAAGGCTGAAGAGGCTCCCAAAGCTACCGAAGAGTAATTAACCGTTTAGAAAAAGGAAAAGAACTATGGCTATCGCATTAGCAGACATCAAGAAGCTGCGTGACATGACCAGCGCCGGTATGATGGATTGCAAGAAGGCCCTCGAAGAAGCCGCCGGCGACTTCAAGCGTGCCGTTGAAATCCTGCGCGAAAAAGGTAAATCCACTCTGGCCAAGCGTGGTGACAACGAAACCACCCAGGGTGCCGTTCTCAGCCGTATCAACGGCGGTAAGGCCATCCTCGTGTGCCTGGGTTGCGAAACCGACTTCGTAGCCGCAACGCCCGACTTCAAGGCTCTCGCCGCTTCCATCGCAGATGCAGCTATCGCTCAGTTCCCCGCCGACCTCGAGGCCCTCAAGGCTTGCAAGGCCGCTGACGGTTACACTCTGGACGAGAACATCACCAACCAGGCCGGTAAGACCGGTGAGAAGCACGTCCTGGCTTACTACGGCGCCCTCGAGGCTCCCTTCGTGAGCGAGTACGTACACTTCAACGGCAAGCTGGGCGCCATCGTGGCTTTCAACAAGCCGGTTCCTGCCGAGATTGCCCGTGGTATCGCCATGCAGGTCGCTTCCATGAACCCTGTGGCCGTGGATGCCGCTTCCGTTCCCGCTGAGGTTATCGAGTCTGAAAAGACCGTGGCCGAGCAGAAGACCAAGGACGAGCAGGTCCAGAAGGCTGTTGACAACGCCCTCAAGAAGGCCGGTATCAACCCCGCCCACGTGGACAGCGAAGACCACATCGAATCCAACACCGCCAAGGGCTGGCTCACTTCCGAGCAGGCTCAGCAGGCCCGCGACATCATCGCCAAGGTAGGTGCCGAGACGCTTGCCTCCCTCGCCTCCAAGGTGCAGATGATTGCCGGTATCGTCAGCGGCCGTATCCAGAAGTTCCTGAAGGAGAACACCCTGATGGAGCAGGAATACCAGCTGTCCGACGACAAGTCCACCGTGGCCGCCGCCCTCAAGGCTGTGGATCCCGAGGCCAAGGTACTTGGTTTCAAGCGCTTCTCCCTCTCCGACTAATCCGTCGAATGGTATGAAATAAGCGGCAACCCGAAAGGGCTGCCGCTTTTTTCATACCGTTTAAACGGGCTTATTTGAAAACGACTCTGTTGAAGATGATGTTTTCGTCATCGTCCTCAAACTTCATCCTGGATTCGGATACGAAAACGCCGGTGATGGGAGCGACCTCATCATCTACCCAGTGGCTTCCGAGATCAAGGGTCAAAGTGATGTGGCTGCCGGTAAGGCTGGTCTTGTTGCCGGTAATGATGAAAGTGCCCGTGGCAATAAAGTTACTTCCCTCTTCCGTTATTCTGAATTCAGTGGAGGTGGGGAAGGTGAGCGTGTAGGTGTCACCGTACTCTTCGCCAATCCAAGTGGTTCCAACCAGGGATTCAGCATTGTTGATATCTTTCCTGCAAGAGGAGGTAAGCGCGATGGCGCTCAGAGTGAGGGCAATGCCCAGAACAATAGAAAGGATCTTTTTCATAGTTTTATTTTGTTACGTATTTCCAATGGTTGCAAAGATACTGATAATTTTATTAATAGGTCAGTTTGAATTCGTCTAGATACAGAATAGAGCCGTCACCACCGGTGAAATAGTCTCCCAGCTCACTGGAGGAGCATACGATGGAGATGTATCTGGGGGTGCGCTCGCTGCGGTAAGTGATGTCAATGTGGAAGGGCTCGTAGGCCTTCATGTCCTTGGTGAAGATGGCCTTCCCATAGCCAATGATGCCGGGATCCTTCTCTACGTCCAGCAGCCGGTCGGGAGGGCAGATTTCGTAGGGGGCCACCCAGTCGGAGAGGATGACGGTCACGCTGGCCTCATCCAGCTGGCCTTTCTTTTCCATATAGGGTTCCTTGACCCAGTCAATGGGCACAGGCTTGTAGCAATAGAAGCCTTCCAGGGCTTTGGGCCGATTGGTGAAGGGCACGCCCCAGAAAATGTGGGCGCTCTGTTTGGTCAGGTCAATATCTCCGGTGTAACCCACGAAGACAGAACCGGCGGCCAGTTTTTTAATGGCGCCGAACAGGGCGCTGATGCCGCGGGTCTGGAGTTTGAGTGCTTTCTTTCCCGCTCCGGAAACGGCCAGGAATTCAGTCTCGGGCATAACCGTGTCATATCCCAGCATCTTGGTAGAAGCGCCGGCCGATGCCCAGACGGCTTTTTCGGCCTCGGAGGCATCCTGGTCATAGAGGGCGTCGTACTTGACACCCAGCTTGTCCTTGACTACGCTCCAGTGGTCAAAACCCATATTGTACAGCTGGGGGCCGTCCTTGGGATCCTCTTTGTGCACTTTGGCTTCAATGATCCAGGTGTAGGTGTCGTACGTGGTGAGGGTAAGGGTGATAGGGGAGGATAGATTGATCTTGGCCCCTGTCTGGAGCGTGGGTGCGCAAGTGGCCTCGCTGGTAAACTGGAACTTGGTGAGGGTGAGGGCACTCATATCCGTGTTTTCGGGAACGGTTATGGTAACGGTCCTTTGCGCACGGCTGATGGTGGAAGAGACTTGCTCCTGTACGTCAAAGGCCAGAATCTCCGCGGGCACTTCCTCGTGCACCAGGTCATTGGCCATCTGGCGGCAGGCAAGGGTGGCTGCGGCAGCCGCTACAAAAAGGAATAACTTTCTCATAACGGCTTAGAAATGAAAGATGATACCCAGGTTCAAGCCCAGCAGGCTGGGTTTGTAGTTGAAGAAGGCGTGGGAGAGACTGCTGTCGTGGGCCTGTCCCTGCGTCTGGAGATTCCACTCGTAGCCGCCTTCCAGAAGAGGAAGGGAAAGTTCCACGGACATAAAATCCGTCACAAAGACGGAGATGCCCGGATAGAGGCCCAGGCTCACGGAATAGAGGTCTGAATACGTACCCTCTTTGCCGCGCTCCGTATTGGCATAGTCTTTTCCGTAGCCGAAACCACCGGAGAGGCGGGTCTCGCCAAACAGGGCCACCACCTTGCTGTTGAACAGGGGAATATAGGCACGGTAGGCGATGGCGCCGGTAAAGAGGCTGTTCACCACGTGTTTGTTGGAGAACTCCAGGGTGGACAGCACCTTGAGGTTGTTGACGTCGGCCGATACATTGCTATAACCCAGACGGACTCCCAGAGCCATGTTTTTCTGGAAGAACCAGTAGCCGTTGAGAGAGACATCCCAGATGGCGGCGTTGCCGTTCAGGTTGGTAACCAGACCAGCCAGAGACGCTCCCGTAGTGAGGTTCTCGCCATTGGCATTGAAGCGGTTATAGCCGCCGGCAGCCCCGATGGCTACAGTCCCCTTGGGGATGTAAACGGATTTGGGATTGCCCAGTCCGCGGTCTATTCTCTTTGCCATCAGCTCGCCGGTGCTCAGGACCACCAACAGGGCCAGGAATAATACTTTTTTCATAATCGTATGGGGGTTACACGGTCCAAAGATACGCTTTTTTTGTATATTTGTAACAATGACGCTTTACTTAACCGGCAGTCCCACCAGGTTTGGGGAGTCCAGTTTTACCCCAGACAACGGCTTTCTGGCCGATGTCAGGGCCTCGTTGGCAGAGGTGACGGGACCCGGCAGAAACCCCCGTGTGCTGCTGGTGAGTGCCGCCCCGGACGACAAAGGCTTCACGGACTCGGTCAAGAAGGGAATGAGCTATTGCATCCACCGTTCCGGCATCCGGACGGCCTCCGTCACAATGCTGGAGAGGAGCAATGCCGGGAAGGCCGGAGAGCTGGTAAAGCAGGCCGATTGGATCATCCTCTGCGGAGGCCACGTGCCCACGCAGAACCGGTTCATCCACGAGATAGGCCTGAGGGAACTGCTGAAGGGCTATGAAGGAGTAGTGATGGGTTGCAGCGCCGGCAGCATGAACTGCGCGGAGGATGTCTACTCCCATCCGGAATTGCCGGGAGAAGCCCGGGACCCGGGCTATAAGCGCTGGCTCAAGGGACTGGGGCTCACGGACATCAACCTGGTTCCGCATTTTGAGCAGGTGCGGTACGCGCAGGTGGACGGCCTGCGGCTCTTTGAAGACATTGCTTTCCCCGACAGCTGGGGCCACAGGTTCTACACCTTCCGCGACGGCGGATACATAAAGGTCAAGGACGGAAGGGCCATCCTGTACGGAGAAGCGTTTGAGATAACCCGAGGTGCCATGCACCGCATATCGGAAGAAAACAAAACCTGTTGCTTTATGAACGTAGTATTCATCTCTCCCCATTTCCCGCAGACCTACTGGCACTTCTGCGCCGGTCTGAGGGCCAACGGTGTCAACGTGCTGGGCATAGCCGACACCAACTACGAGAACCTCCCCTGGGAGCTGCAGCAATGCCTCTCGGACTACTACAAGGTGCACAGCCTGGAAAACTACGACGAGGTGTACCGCGCCGTGGCCTTCTATGCACACCGATATGGAAAGATAGACTGGATAGAATCCAACAACGAGTACTGGCTGGAGCAGGACGCCCGCCTGAGGACGGACTTCAACGTCACCACCGGTATCAAGACGGACCGGATAGCCTCCATCCGCAACAAGTCCGAGATGAAGAAATACTACGCCGCCGGCGGCATCCCCACGGCCCGCCAGATCAAGGGCTCCGAAGGCCTTGCCAAGGTCCAGGCCTTTATCAAGAAGGTGGGCTATCCCGTCATTGCCAAGCCGGACAATGGAATGGGGGCCTCCGGTACCTTCAAGCTCAATAATGACCAGGAGCTCAAAGCCTGGTTCAAGGAGCACGAAAACAACTTTGGCTACTTTGTTTTTGAAGAATTCATCACCGGCCTTCTGGTTAGTTACGACGCCATTTTCAATTCCAAGGGAGAGCCCATTTTCGAGAACAACACCGTGTTCCCTATGCCCATCATGGACGTGGTGCACGACAACCTGGAAATCTGCTACTGGACCAACAAGACGGTTCCTGCCAAACTCTCCGCCATTGGCCGCCGTACGGTAAAGGCCTTTGGCGTCACGGGCCGCTTCGTGCATCTGGAGTTCTTCCAGCTGGAGAGCGACCGCCCCGGCCTGGGCAAGAAGGGAGACTACGTGGGCCTGGAAGTGAATATGCGCCCGCCGGGAGGCTACACCCCCGATATGATGAACTTCGCCCACAGCACCGACGTTTACCAGCTATGGGCCGATATGGTTACGTTTGACGAGGCTCGCAAGCCGCAGGGAGAGCAGTACTTCTGCGCCTACGCCGGCCGCCGCGACGGTGTGGCCCACAAACATAGCCACGAAGAAATCATGAACCGCTACGGTGCCAACATAAGGATGGCCGAAAGGGTTCCCGACGCCCTGTCCGACGATCTCTGCAACTTCGCCTACATAGCCCGCTTCAAGGAAAAGAAAGACATAGACGCCTTCTTCAAATACGTAACGGAATAATCTCAACGATCAATATTAACACAAGAATTATGAAAAAAGCTATTCGCGCTGTAATTGCGATGCTGGCAGTCTGCCTGCTGGCCGTGTCCTGTTCCAAAACCGCATCCAACACCCTGGCCGTAATGGGCAACTGGGAGCTCATCCGCACCGACATCACCGCCGGTGGCCATACAGAAACCATTTTCCCCACGGATGTGATTACCTATGTGGAGTTCAAGTCCGGAGACACTTACGTCTGGACAACCGTGTCCCTGGGCGGCTCCACCGTCGACAGAGGCCGCTGGTATGTGGAAGACGACATCCTGACCCTTACCCTGACCTCCGGCGGTCACCGCGTTTTCCGCATCGAAGACACCGGTTTCTCCCGCCTGGTCCTGAGCGAAACCATAGTGGAAAACGGCGTTACCACTATCTATAGGGACACCTACAAATACGTAGTTCTGGATAAATAGGATAAAGTTCTTTTCCAAGGGTCCAATAACCCGTTTTGAAAGCATTTTAATTTTAGTATCTGCAAAGAAAGTTGTATCTTTGTGGATACTAATTTTTTGGTCTATGCCCCATGCAGTTGGGCACATCGCGCAGGTCGTGGGACCGGTGGTAGATGTGCATTTTAACATATCGGCCCGTAGCGCCGATACAGAGCTCCCCCGAATTGAAGACGCCCTCCTGGTCACCCGTCCCGACGGAAAAGACCTGGTCCTGGAAGTACAGCAGCACATTGGTGAAGACACCGTGCGCTGCATTGCCATGGACTCCACGGACGGCCTCAGCCGCGGCCTGGAAGTCCGCAATACTTTCAAGCCCATTGCCATGCCCGTGGGTTCGCAGATCCGCGGCCGCGTGATGAACGTAACGGGAGACGCCATTGACGGTATGCCGGAGCTGGGCAGGGACACCACCCTTCCCATCCACCGGGACGCCCCCAAGTTCGAGGACCTCACCACCAGCCAGGAAGTGCTGTTCACCGGCATCAAGGTGATCGACCTGCTGGAGCCTTACCTCAAGGGCGGTAAGATTGGCCTGTTCGGCGGCGCCGGCGTGGGCAAGACCGTGCTTATCAAGGAACTCATCAACAACATCGCCAAGGCGCACAACGGTTTCTCCGTGTTCGCCGGCGTGGGTGAACGTACCCGTGAAGGCAACGACCTGTTGCGGGAAATGATTGAATCCAACGTTATCCGTTACGGAGAAGCTTTCAATAAAGCTATGGAAGAGGGCCGATGGGACCTTTCCCTCGTAGACCCCAAGGAACTGGAAAAGAGCCAGGTGTCCATGGTCTTCGGCCAGATGAACGAACCCCCGGGAGCCCGTTCCAACGTGGCCCTGAGCGGCCTTACCCTGGCCGAGAGCTTCCGCGATTCGGATTCCGGAGCCGGCCCCAGGGACATCCTCTTCTTCATTGACAACATCTTCCGTTTTACCCAGGCCGGCTCTGAGGTATCGGCCCTTCTGGGACGTATGCCTTCGGCCGTGGGTTACCAGCCCACCCTGGCCACGGAAATGGGTAAGATGCAGGAGCGCATCACCTCCACCAAGGACGGTTCCATCACTTCGGTGCAGGCCGTCTATGTGCCGGCCGATGACCTCACGGACCCGGCTCCTGCCACCACCTTCGCCCACCTGGATGCCACCACGGTGCTCAGCCGTAAGATCACGGCCCTGGGTATCTACCCGGCCGTGGACCCGCTGGAATCCACCTCCCGCATCCTGGATCCCAACGTGGTGGGAGAGGCCCACTACAACACCGCCCAGCGCGTGAAGCAGATTCTCCAGCGCAACCAGGAACTGCAGGATATCATTGCCATCCTGGGTATGGACGAACTTTCGGACGAAGACAAGACCACCGTGAACCGCGCCCGCCGCGTACAGCGTTTCCTGTCCCAGCCCTTCTTTGTGGCAGAACAGTTCACCGGCGTTCCCGGCGTGATGGTCTCCATCGAAGACACTATCAAGGGTTTCAATATGATTATGGACGGAGAGGTGGACTACCTCCCCGAACAGGCTTTCCTGAACGTAGGCACCATCGAGGATGCCATTGCCAAGGGTGAGGCCATCCTGGCCGCTGCCAAATAATGGACGAAATTCAACTTCATATCCTGAGTCCCGAGGGGACGCTGGTCAAAAAGGCCGTGTCGCTGGTGACGCTGCCGGGCGTGGTGAGTCCTTTCACCGTGCTCAAGGACCACGCCGCCCTGGTCACCGCCCTGGTGGAAGGAGACATCCGTTATGTGGCAAATGACAAGGAGGAACTTCTCCACATCCAGGAAGGTTTTGTGGAAGTGAAAGATAACCAGGTAAAAGTCTGCGTGGAGGTATGATCCTCATTTTCCTCATATCGTTATTGTTGTTACAAGGAGATACACTCGGCCTTGCAGGCCTCGGTATGACAAACGAAGCCGCTGTCATACCGAGCGAAGCGAGCGTATCTCATGAAGAGGAACTTGATATAGCAGAGATTATCTTCGAGCACATTGGTGACGAGTATGAGTGGCACATCACAGAGTGGAAGGGCAAGGCCATTGCCATTCCGCTACCTTGTATTGTGATAGAGGACGGTGTGCATATCTTTACGGCGCATCACGCGGTGGATTATGGATATACATTCAATGAGAACGGGAAACTGGTGAATGCCCAGACTGGCAAGCGGCCCATAGACTTGTCCATTACCAAGAACGTCCTGGCCCTCATGTTTAGCACTTTGCTCCTTCTGGTCATAGTGCTGTGGACGGCCCGCTGGTACAAGAAACATGATGCCTTGCAGCAGGCCCCCACTGGTCTTGCGGCCGCTATGGAGCCCCTCATCATGATGGTGCATGACATGGCACGAGAGAATATCGGCCCGGATTACCGGAAGTTCTCTCCCTACCTTTGCATGGCCTTCCTGTGGATCCTGTTCAACAACTTCCTGGGTATCCTGCCCTTCTTCCCGGGAGGCGCCAACCTCACGGGTAACATTGCCATTACGTTGGTACTGGCCCTGTTCACCTTCTTTACGGTGAACCTGAACGGTACCAAACATTATTATAAAGAGATTTTTGCCCCGGATGTTCCGGGCTTCCTTAAACCCATAATGCCGGTGATCGAGGTCTTCAGTACCATTATGAAACCGGTCTCCCTCACCATCCGTCTATTCGCCAATATGCTGGCGGGCCATATTATGATCCTGTCTATGGTGTGCATCATCTTCATCGTGGCCAAGTACGGCCCGCTCCTGACAGGCAGCATGACGCTCATATCCGTTCTCTTCGGCGTGTTCCTGGATGCGCTGGAGTGCCTGGTTGCCTTTATCCAGGCCTATGTATTTACCATGCTCAGCTCCATTTATATCGGACTGGCACGGGCTCATGAAGAATAACTTTTAAACTATTGATATTATGATTCTTTCCGCTATCATTCTTCAAGCTGCCGCAGGTGCAATGCTCGGCAAGGCCGGTGCTGCACTGGGCGCTGCTATCGCTGCCATTGCTGCCGCCATCGGTATCGGCAAAATTGGCAAATCCACTATGGAAGCCATTGCCCGTCAGCCGGAAAGCGCCGGTAACCTGCGTACATCCATGATCATTGCCGCCGGTATGGTGGAGGGCGCCGCCCTGTTCGCCATCATCGTGGCCCTGCTTGCCATCCTCATTAAGTAAGTATGAACCTGATTACGCCCGATTTCGGCCTCCTTTTCTGGATGGTCGTTATCTTCGGCCTTGTGTTCTTCCTCCTCGCGAAGTTCGGATTCCCGATCATCACGGACATGGTGGATCAGCGCAGTGCCAAGATACAGCAGTCCCTGAAGGATGCCGACGAAATTGAGGCGCGTATGGCGAAGTGGAAGGTCGAGCAGGCCCAGATGCTGGAGCAGACCCGCCGGGAACAGAGTGCCATCCTCAAGGAGGCAACGGAAACCAAGGCTAAGATTGTGGCCGATGCCAAGCAGCAGGCCAAGGAAGAGGCCGACAAACTGCTGGCCGAAGCCAAGCTCCAGATAGCGGCCGAAAAGGAGAGCGCCCTTCGCGACGTGCGCAAGGAAATTGCCCTCCTGAGCGTAGAAGTGGCCCAGAAAGTGCTCCGCCGCGAGCTCTCCGACGAAGGCAGCCAACGCGCCTTCCTGGATAAGCTGGTGGACGAAGCCGGTCAGGCAGATATCCGCTCATGAACCGCAGCATCGTCATAACGCGCTACGCCACCGCGCTGGTGAAGTATTGCCGGGTGACCGGACACGGAGAGATTGTCTGCTCCGAAGCCGAGACCCTGGAGCGGGCCCTGTTCCAGGTGCCCGAGCTCCGGCGTATGGTTACGGCGGCCGACGACGTGGTGAGCCCCTTTGACAAGAAGAAGCTCCTGCAGACCGCCCTGGGAAACAAGATGTCGCAGGAACTGAGCCGGTTCCTCACGCTGCTCAATGAAAATAGCCGTATGAGCCTGGTGGAGGACATCCTTCGGAGCTTCATTACCCTGTACAGGCGCAGCATCGGCATCCGCAAGGCCCATCTCACCACCGTAAGCGAACCTTCCGAGCGCCTGCTTCAGCGCCTGAAGGACCTGGTCCGCCAAAAGACCGGGGACGATGTGATCTTTGAAGTAGAAGTGGATCCCAACCTCATCGGAGGCTTTGTGCTGGACCTGGACGAGTTCCTGATGGACGCCAGCGTCAAGCACCAGTTGGACCAGATCCGCGAACAGTTTATTGAAAGAAACAGAAGAATAATCTAATGGCAACAAGTCTGAAACCATCGGAAGTGAGCGATATCCTGCTAGGGCAGCTCCAAGACATGAAAAACGACCTCCAGTTCGAGGAGATCGGCAAAGCCTTGCAGGTGAGTGACGGCGTCGTGCGCATCTACGGCCTGGACCATGCCGAAGCCGGCGAACTGCTGGACTGCGGCAACGGCGTGATGGCCGTGGTGATGAACCTGGAGACCGACAACGTGGGCGCCGTGCTGATGGGCCCCACGGATCAAGTGAAGGAGGGTATGGTGGTGCGCCGTACGGGCCGCATCGCTTCCATTGGCGTGTGCGACAAACTGCTGGGCCGCGTAGTGGACCCGCTGGGTGCCCCGCTGGACGGCCTGGGCCCGGTAGACGGCGACAAGATTGACATGCCGCTGGAGCGCAAGGCTCCGGGCGTCATCTACCGCCAGCCGGTGAGCGAGCCCCTTCAGACGGGCCTCAAGGCCATTGACGCGATGATTCCCATCGGCCGCGGTCAGCGTGAGCTCATCATCGGAGACCGTCAGACGGGTAAGACCGCCATTGCCATTGATACCATCCTTAACCAGCGCCAGGCCTACGAGGCCGGAGACCCGGTGTACTGCATCTATGTGGCCATCGGCCAGAAGGGCTCTACCGTGGCTTCCATTGTGAAGACCCTGCGGGAGCGTGGCGCCATGGACTATACCGTGGTGGTGGCTGCTACAGCATCCGACCCCGCCGCGCTTCAGTACTATGCTCCTTTTGCCGGAGCCGCCATCGGCGAGTACTTCCGCGACACGGGCCGCCACGCCCTGGTGGTGTACGACGACCTCTCCAAGCAGGCTGTGGCCTACCGTGAGGTATCCCTCATCCTCAAGCGCCCTTCGGGCCGCGAGGCATACCCCGGCGATATCTTCTACCTGCACAGCCGTCTGCTGGAGCGTGCGGCCCGCATCATCGACCAGCAGGAAGTGGCCCAGCAGATGAACGACCTCCCGGCCGCCCTCAAAGACAAGGTCAAGGGCGGCGGCTCCCTCACCGCCCTGCCCATCATCGAGACGCAGGCCGGTGACGTATCGGCCTATATCCCCACCAACGTGATTTCCATCACGGACGGCCAGATTTACCTGGAACAGGGCCTCTTCAACCAGGGTGTCCGTCCCGCCATCAATGTGGGTATTTCCGTGTCCCGTGTGGGTGGCAGCGCCCAGGTCAAGTCCATGAAGAAAGTGGCCGGTACCCTCAAGATCGACCAGGCCCAGTGGACGGAGCTGGAGGCTTTCTCCAAGTTCTCGTCAGACGTGGACAAGGTTACCGAACTGGCCCTGGATAAAGGCCGAAAGAACAACCAGCTGCTCATCCAGCCCCAGTACAGCCCTATGCCCGTGGGAGAACAGGTGGCTATCCTCTTCTGCGGAACGCGCGGCCTTATGCGGGATATCGCCATCGATGCCGTGCACGCCTTCCAGGATGCTTTCCTGGGCCGCCTCCGCGCCACGCACCAGGCCGATGTCCTGGACCCGCTGGGAGCCGGCAAGCTCACTCCTGAGATTGAAAAGATTCTGACAGATACCGCAGCCTCCGTTATCCTTACCCTCAAGTAATGCCCACGCTGAAGGAAATAAAGGGCCGGATAGGGTCGGTCAAGAGTACGCTGAAGATTACTTCGGCGATGAAGCTCGTGTCCAGTGCCAAACTGCGCAAGGCGCAGGTGGCCATCGAGGCTATGAGACCGTACGAGGAGGCCCTGCAGGGCATCCTGGCTACCTTGGAGATTCCCGGTCAGGCCGGGAACGACGTATGGGGCGCCGGGAATGCCGTGAGGGACGGGTGGGACTCTGAGGAGTCCGTCATGCCCGGCACCGATCGGGCATCTTCCGACCGGGCATCCAGGCCCACGGCCCTTGTGGCCATAGCCTCCAATTCCTCCCTTTGTGGCGGCTTCAACGCCAACATCATTGCCAAGGTGCGCAGTGAGCGCAAGCCCGGGGACGTGATTTATTCGTTGGGCCGAAAGATGGCCGACGCCATGCGCCGTGACGGCTATCCCACCCCCGAGGACCTGAACGACCTGGTGGAGCATCCGGCCTACGGCCCCGCCGCCGCCCTGGTGGAAAAGTTGGCCCACGAGGTAGAGGAAGGCAAATATAGCCGCGTGCTCCTGGTCTATACCCATTTCGTCTCTACGGCCCGCCAGGTTCCCGTGGCAGAAGTGCTATTAGGAGGAGATACGCCCACAGACGTTGTCATACCGAGCGAAGCGAGTGTATCTCCTGATGATGTCCTCATCGAGCCCGGCAAGAAGGAACTGCTGGCGAGCCTCCGTCCCAAGACCCTCAAGCTCAAGCTGTATGCAGCCCTGCTGGACAGCGTCGCCGCCGAGCACGCCGCCCGTACCGTGGCTATGCAGACGGCCACCGACAACGCCGAGAACCTCCTCTCCGAACTCACCCTCCAGTACAACAAGGGCCGTCAGCAGAAGATTACTTCAGAAATTCTGGACCTCGCAGGTGGTCAGACCGAATAGTTTTTGTTATCTTTGTGGTAACACGCCACAAAGATTATGAAAACTTATATCCAAGAAAATAAGCAGCGCTTTTTTGACGAGCTGTTTTCCCTCCTTCGCATTCCCTCCATCAGCGCCAAACCGGAGCATAAGCCGGATATGTATATGTGCGCCCAGCGGCTGGTAGACCTTCTGAAAGAAGCCGGGGCCGATGACGCCGATGTATACGAGACCGCCGGCCACCCCGTGGTGTACGGCTACAAGAATATAGGTGCTCCCAAGACCGTGCTGGTCTACGGCCACTACGATGTCCAGCCCCCGGAGCCCCTGGAGAAATGGCGTACGGACCCCTTCGAGCCCGTTCTGGCCAAGGATCCCGTTACCGGTGAGGACGCCATCTACGCCCGCGGCGCCAACGACGACAAGGGCCAGCTCTTTATGCACCTGAAGGCCTTCGAGTTCCTTCTGAAGACCGGTCAGCTGAGGCACAACGTCAAGTTCATCTTCGAAGGGGAAGAGGAGATAGGCAGCGGCTCCCTGCCCGCCTGGGTAGAGGCCCACAAGGATCTGTTGAAGGCAGATGTCATCCTGGTCTCCGATACCACTATGATCAGCGAGAAGGTGCCGTCCATCAACTGCGGCATGCGCGGTCTGGCGTATCTGGAAGTAAAGGTGACAGGTCCCAACAAAGACCTCCACTCGGGCCACTACGGCGGCGCGGTGGCCAATCCCATCAACGAACTCTGCGCCCTCATTGCCTCCCTGCACGATGAAGACGGCCGCGTGGCCATCCCCGGCTTCTACGACGACGTAGTGGAACTGAGCGCAGAAGACCGCGCCCTTCTGAACAAGGCTCCCTTCGATATGGAAGAATACAAGCAGTTCCTGGATATCAAGGAAGTCAAGGGAGAAAAGGGTTACACCACCCTGGAGCGTACCGCCATCCGTCCCTGCCTGGATGTCTGCGGCATCTGGGGCGGCTATACGGGAGTAGGAGCCAAGACGGTTCTGCCTTCCGTGGCCTACGCCAAGGTGTCGATGCGCCTGGTTCCCTGGCAGACTTCGGCCAAAATCACCAAACTCTTCCAGGAGCACCTGCAGCGCATTGCTCCGCCATATGTCAAAGTGGAAGTCACGCCCTTCGAAGGCGGTGACGGCTTCCTCATCCCCATCAGTTCCCACGCTTACCAGGCGGCCTCCAAGGCCATGGCAGACGTCTACGGCATAGAGCCCGTTCCGGCCCGCGGCGGCGGCTCCATCGCCATCCTGGCCGATATGCAGCGCATCCTGGGCATCGATCCGCTGCTGATGGGCTTCGGCCTGGAAAGGGATACCATCCATTCGCCCAACGAGAGTTATCTCCTGCGCCAACTCTTTGCCGGAATGGAGTCCATCGTTGGATTTTATAAGTATTATTAGCGGTTTTTAGGAAAAAGTGTTACCTTTATAGACTAAAACTGAACAAAATGAAAGAAATCCTTCAGACGCTGGGAACCTGGAAGTTCTGGAAAGAGCTCATAATAATGACGGTAGCCATGCTCATCGCCGCAGCCGCCGTGTATTATTTCCTGATGCCCAGCAATCTGGTCATCGGTTCCATCACCGGTCTGTCCATGGTGATTTCCGGCCTCTTCGGCCTGGCGGGTTTGACGGTGAAGGTATCCGTGGTGGTTACCATCATCAACGCCCTCCTTCTGATTATGGCCTGGTTCCTGATTGGCCACGAATTTGGAGCCAAGACGGTTTATACCGCCCTTATCCTGGGTCCCTTCATCGAGTTCTGGGAGAAGGTGTTTCCGGTAGAGCGCATTATGGAGCCCGGCTCCACGTCCCTGATGGGAGACCCCTGGTTTGACCTTCTGTGCTTCGTGCTCATTCTCAGCGCCTCGCAGACCATCCTGTTCAACATCAACGCTTCCACCGGCGGCCTGGATATCCTGGCCAAGATTGTGAACAAGTACCTGCACTTCGATATTGGCACCTCCGTTTCGGTGGCCGGCGCCCTCATCTGCTGCACCGCCTTCTTCATCAATCCTTTCCGCCTGGTGATCATCGGCCTCATCGGTACCTGGATCAACGGCCTGGCCCTGGACTATTTCACCGCCAGCCTCAATCGCCGCAAACGCGTGTGCATCATTTCTTCGCGTTACGAGGAAATCCGGAAGTACATCATTGAAGATTTGCAGCGTGGCTGCTCCCTGTACAGTGTGACGGGCGGCTACAACGGGCACCAGAACACGGAAATCCAGGCCCTCCTCACCCAGCAGGAGTTTGCCAACCTGATGAACTATATGAAGCACAACGACATTCACGGTTTCATCACGGCCGGCAATGTGAGCGAGATCTACGGAGACTGGAACCAGAAGAAAAAGAAGAAAAAACAATAATTTTTTTACCGTTTGCCACTTTTGGCACGGTATTGGAATAATGGGGTATCAGACATAAATATTGATACCTTACTATAAATCCCGCGGCCAATTGTGAAATTCGCCAGCGGGTTTTCTTTTTTTTGTATCTTTGTCGTCGCTATGATAAAAGCTATTGTATTTGATATAGGAGGGGTTCTCGTCGGCCTGGATTTGGGCCGATGCGTGGCCGCTTTCCGGGACCGGCTGGGTTTTGCCCGCATCACGGATTTGCTGGACCCCTACCACCAGAAAGGCATCTACGGAGATATGGAGGAGGGCAAGGTAACGGCCGATGAGTTCCGTGCCTATGTGCTGGCCGCTTCCCGTCCCGGTACCAAGCCGGAAGATGTGGACTGGTCCATGGGCCAGCTCCTGGCCGGTGTGGACCTCCGTACCGCAGAGGTGGTGAAGGAACTGCGGGAGTGCTATCCGCTTTACCTGCTTTCCAACAACAACCCCATCTCCATGCCCTTCTGCCTTAAGGCCCTTAAAGAGGCCGGTCTGGATCCGGATACCACCTTCAAGGAGCAGTTTATTTCCTGCGAGATGAAGTGCCTCAAGCCTTCGGCCGGTTTCTATCAGGAGGCCGTGCGGCGCATCGGTTTCCCCGCCGGGGAAATCCTGTTCATAGACGACAACGAAGCCAATGTGGAGGGTGCCCGGGCCGTGGGCCTGCAGGCACGTCTCTTTGTTCCGGGCACCGATATGGGAGCCCTCTTAGCAGACTTGTAATGTCCCTCTTTTCCTATTTCCGCATCAGTAAACCTTCGGAAACACCCGTTCCGGAAGGGGAGGTGGACGCCTCCTACAGACGCTTCCGTGAGCGTACCTTCTGGGGCGTGACCGTGGCCTATACCCTGTACTACGTGTGCCGGGGTACCCTGGGCGTGGTCAAGCAGCCGCTCATCGACAGTGGCGTGCTTACGGCCGGGGAACTGGGCCTCATTGGGTCGGCCTTCTACTTTGTGTATGCGGTAGGAAAGTTTACCAACGGTTTTATTGCAGACTATTGCAACATCCGTCGTTTTATGGCGGCGGGTATTGGCATATCGGCCCTTATTAACCTTATTCTGGGTATCCTGGGGCTGCTGGGAACGCCGCTGGGCAAAGGATCCCTCTTTGTCTTTGTGACTTTCCTTCTCCTTTGGGGCGTGAACGGCTGGGTGCAGTCCATGGGTTCTCCTCCCGGCACCATCAGCCTGTCCCGCTGGTTCCCGCTCAATCAGCGCGGTACCCGGTACAGCATCTTCAGTTCTACCCCGCAGCTGGGCAAGTCCGTTTCCATGGTGATGACGGGCTTCATCGTGGCGGCCGCAGGCTGGCAGTGGGGCTTCCTGGCGGCGGCTGTGGCGGGGGTTATCGGCCTGGTCATTTCCCTGGTCTTTGTCTCGGATACGCCCGAGAGCGAGGGCCTTCCCTCCGTGCAGGAACTCTCCGGAGAGCCGGTGCGGGAGATGGATAAAAAGCCCACGCAGGAGCTCCAGAGATGGGTTTTCCGGCATCCGGGCATTTGGGTTATCGCCATTTCTACGGCTTTCCTTTATATTACCCAGCACGCGGTGAGCGACTGGGGCGTCCTCTTCCTTCAGAAGCAGAAAGATTTCTCCCTCAGCAGCGCTGCGCAGGTTATCGGTTATGCCGAAGCCTTCGGTATCACGGGCAATCTCCTGGCGGGCTGGCTTTCGGACCGGGTGTTCGGCGGCAACCGCGTACGGCCCGTTGTCCTGGCCGGCATTCTGGCCGTGGCCTCGCTGTTCGGCTTCCTGTTCCTGGAAGGCGGATTCGCTTTGAATATGGTGTTTGTGGCCGTGTTCAGTTTCTCCTTCAGCATTGTGTTCTGCATTGTGGCGGGCCTGATGGCGCTGGATTTCGTGCCCCGCAAGGCCACGGGTGCGGCCCTGGGCATCGTGGGTATCTCCAGTTATGCCGCAGCCGGTCTGCAGAGCTCGGTGAGCGGTTTCCTCATCGGCGGCTTCGTGGAGCAGGGCGTCTACAACTTTACCCCCGTATCCATCTTCTGGATCGTGGCCTGCCTGCTGGCTTTCGTGCTGCCGGTTATCGGCTGGAAATACCTGAGAAAATAGCTTTCTTGTAACGTACCGTCAAGTACGCCGCCCTTATCGCGAGATGCATAAAGTAGGCGGCCATCAGCAGGTGGATGGCGGCCTCGGGTGTTGAGGCGTAGCGCTCTCCCGCAAACCATACCGCAAAGAAACCCACGGCGCAGAGCAGCGTGCTGTTGCGGAGGTCTTTGGAGGCCGTGGCGCCTATGAAGATGCCGTCCCATACAAAGGCCGGGCAGCCGATGAGTGGCATCAGCAGCAGCCAGGGCAGGAATTGCCGGCCGGCTTCCACCACCACGGTGTCTTCTGTCATCAGGCGAAGGATGGGTGTTCCGCCGGCGCCGTAAGCCAACACAAACAGGCCCGCCATAGCCATCCCCCAGAGGAAGGTCTGCCGCACGGTGCAGCGGACGCCTTCTTCAGACCCTTCGCCGATGAATTTGCCCGTGAGGGCTTCTCCGGCGTAGGCAAAACCGTCCGTGAAGTAACTGAAGAACATCAGGAGTTTCATCAGGATGGCACTCACCGCCAGCATCACATCTCCATATCGGGCCGATATAATCGTAAACCCAATGTACACCGCAATCATCCCGATGGACCGTAGGAACAGGTCCCGGTTCAGGGCGAACAGCCTGTTTTCAGATGGCCGGTCGGAGCCGGCCATGACGGCCTTTTCGTCATTCCCGGCTTGACCGGGAATCTTTACCCCGTATCGGCGGCGGGCGACGATGACGCAGTACGTGAAGCCGCTCCACTGGGCCAGGAAAGTGCCCAGGGCAATGCCGGGGAAGCCCATCAGCATACCCAGCACGATGGAGGCGCCAATGTTGATGCCGTTTACCAGGAGGTCGGCGGTCATAGGCCTTACGGTGTCCTGCATGCCTATGAACCAGCCTTTGAAAGCGAAGAGCGAAAGCGTGGCGGGAGCGGCCCAGATGCGGATGTAGAAGTACTGGGTAGCCAGTTTCTGAACTACCGGGCTGCAGTCAATGAAGAGGAAGGCCAGTTGCACCACCACCCATTGGAGGGCGATGAGGCCGATACCGGAGATAAGCGCAATGCGCAGCGCCCGGTTCAAAATGTCCGCCGTTTCGTCCGGGCCGGCCTGACCGGCCGCCTTCCGGCCGTAGGCCTGTGCCGTAAGGCCGCCCGTTCCCACCCGCAGGAATCCGAAGTTCCAGTACAGCAGGTCGAAGAGCATGGCCCCTATGGTGATTCCGCCTATGAGCGCAGCGGCCGAAGTCCCCTGCAGGTGTCCGGCTACGGCCATATCCACCATACCCACAAGGGGGACGGTGATATTGGCAAAAATGCTGGGAATGGCCAGCCGCAATATCTCGCGGTTCAGATTCATCGGAATTTCTTGTCTTCCTCCAGCATACCCAGGTAGGAGTTGTAGCGCTCCGGGGAGATGAGGCCGGCATCTACCGCCGCCTTGACGGCGCAGCCGGGCTCGTGGGTATGGGTGCAGGGGATGAAGCGGCAATCGGCCGATGCCTTGAGCATCTCCGGGAAGTACTTGGCAATCTCTTCCTTTTCCACATCCACCAGGCCGAAGCCGCGGATGCCGGGGGAGTCAATGAGGTACCCGCCGCCGCTGAGGGGGTACATCTCGTAGAGGGACGTGGTGTGCTTGCCCTGCAGATGGGCGGCCGAAATCACGCCAATCTTGGGGTCCAGGCTGGGGTCCAGCGCCTTGATGAGGGAACTCTTGCCCACACCGGACTCTCCGGAGAACAGGTTTACGCGGTCCCGGCAGGCTTCGCGGATTTCCGCTATGCCTTCTCCGGTTTTGACGGAGGTTTCAATGACCTTGTAGCCGGCACCCTCGTAGATGGCTTTGAAATGGGCTATTTCCTCCGCGGCGGGTTCCCGGTACAGGTCTGTCTTGGACAGGACGATGGTAGCGGGAATGCCGTAAAGTTCGCAGGTGACCAGGATGCGGTCCAGGAAGGGGAGTTTTACTTCGGGGAAGTACAGGGATACCACCAGATAGGCCCGGTCCACGTTGGCGGCAATGATGTGCGCCTGGCGGGAAAGGTTGGTGCTGCGGCGGATTACATAGTTCCGGCGGGGGAGAATCTCGGTGATGACGGCGCTGTCTCCGTCATCGGCCCATTCATATTTGACTTTATCTCCTACAGCTATGGGGTTGGTGATTTCGCTGGCCTTGAGGCGGACCTTGCCGCGAAGCACGGACGGGAACACGTCCCACGCCGGTAACTCGGACAGCAGATAATGGCTGCCCGCATTCTTTACTACCGTTGCTTCACCGCATTTCATAGGTGCAAAGATAGTAAAATCTTACCAAGTGAGCGTTACGTCTACGCCGTCCGGGTTGTTGGGGAAGCGGAGGAAGACCGTCTTGCTGCCGGCGTCCCAGTCAAATTCCCATTTCTGGCCGTTTACGGTAACGACAGCAGGCTTGGCGGGCAGCAGGATGCGGGTTACGTTAAAGGTCTCTGCCGGGCCTTTGCAGACGTAAGAGAAGCTGTTTTCGTTGCTCTTTTCGTCATAAGCCCGGCTGGCGGCCGCCAGAATCTTGGGGGCCTTTCCGGCCTGGGACAAATCGTAGAACAGTCCTTGCTGGCCGGGCCTCAGTTTTACTTCCCGGAGCACGGGAAGGTTGGGGTCGTAGAGATCGATGTAACTGTTTTTCAGCACGAGGGGTGTCTTCCGGCTCTCATCCAGCACGGCCGCAATGAGGTAGGGGCCGCGCTCCTGGACCAGGGCGTTGGTCACTTTGGTAGGCCCCAACAGGCGCTCCACGGCCTTCAGAAGCGGTTTTTCTCCCCCTTTGGTCCAAACGAAATCCTTGGGATCCTGCCTCAGGATGCATACGGTTCCCTGGCCAAAGGAGTAGGTCCCGGCTGGCGCAGAGGCGGGGATGCCCATCAACTCGAACAGATGGTCTGCCGGAGCCGCGTAGTGATTATGGTCGGTATTCCACCATTCCTGCACCTGCTGGAAGGGGTCGCTGTCGGTGCCGCAGTAGAGCAGTTTTCCGCCGCGGCTGACCCATTCGGCCAGATGCTTGTGCGCTTCCGGGTCCAGCGGTTTCATATTGGCGTAGCTCATCAGGAGCAGGCGGGTGCCGTCCAGGGCCTTGGGATAGCCCAGGTTCTCGATATGTGAGATGCCCACCGGCGTGCCGCGTTTGAGAAGCGGCATAGCCAGGCCGAAGAAATCCGACAGCGTGGAATCCCGCTGGAACATCAGGGAATTGGCCATCAGGACGGAGATATCGGCCTTTCTTTCCGGGGCCTGAGGCATCTGCTGCAGGGCATTGGTCATCACCTGCATCATAGTGGCATAGGAAGCCGGAATTTTGGACATCTCGGAGGATCCGGGGCTCACCGGATACAGCCGCTCGTAGATGCGGGCCGGCCAGGGCATAATCTCATAGTTGGCCACCTGCGGATACAGGAGCTGGGCCGTGAAGGTGGCCTGGTAGTTCTTCCGGTAGTCCTCCCAGTCGCGGACGCCGTCTTCAATGGGGTCCGTGAGGAGCCACAGACTTCGGCCTGTGGGGGCGGTCATCGAGACCATGCAGCCGTATTCCAGGAAGGCGGTTTCAAACACGCGCTCTTTGCGGATACCGTTGTAGAAATTGGACACGCGGGAGGTTCCGGTCCACACCTGGGCTATGTAGCCGTCCATGCTTTTCATCGAGGCCAGGGAGGCTTCGGGGCTTACAATCTGCCACTGGGTATAGTTGATGAGCGAGTGGGTGGGGACGTAACACTTGATGATCCGGCCCAGGCTTCTGCCGTACTCCTTGGCATAGGTGAAGGCCTCGTCCAGGGCCCGGTAATACAGGTGGTATTTGAGTTTGGAAGTGAGGTACGTGGCTTCCGGAGATTCGTGCTGCGGGCGCCAGGGGGTGCCGTAGTAGGCTTTCCACTCCCGCTTGAAAGCGTCCGAATAACCGGCAGCTTTCCAGAACTCCGGTTCTTCCAGGAAGATGTGGTCCACGCCGGCGTCGATTACCCGCTTTATGATTTGCTCCTTGAAATACTTCAGGTAGTTTTCCGTGGGTACAATGTAGGGAACGGTTTTTCCGTGCCACAGGGTGTCTCCCTTGGCGTTCATCTGGCCCTCGTCCATATGGGGTTTGCCATCCCATCGGCCCGTAAAATAATCCTGATAGCCGCCCCAGGCTATGCCGGTCATGAAGTGGGTGTCGTAGCCCCGCTCCTTCCACGAGGCCAGGCGGTCCTCCAGCGTCTCGTTGACGCCGTAAGCCATTACTGCGTCGGCCCTCACGTCGATGGTGGGCTTCCAGGGCTGGTGGGACTGGAAGGTGGTCTTTACGTCCGGCGGGGCGGCGCCGGCGTAGACGCCCACCTCTGCAATGGCCAGTTCTCCGGTCCACTTTTGGAACCGGATCCTTACGGCCGTGGCGAGGCGCTGGGGGAAGCGGAGGATGTGGACGCGTCCGGCACGCTCTTCGGTGGCTTCGATGGGGGTCCAGACGCCGTCGTGAAGCAATTCCATCTGGAAGGCTTCCAGTACGCCGGCCTGCAGTTCGGTCACGGTAACTATGCCCACGGGGGTGCCGGGGGCCAGCGTCACGCTCCACCAGGGCTCCTTCACCTGCGGGCTGGAGACCCAGGCCGATGAGAAGTTGTCATCGTTGGCAAAGTCCATGATCATCATATCGTCGCTCCACGAGGAGTCGCAGGGCCGGCCTATGGCCAGGTTGTTCTGCGTGATGGGTGCCGGGGCTTCCGGAACGTCCACGATGTGACCGGTATTCTTCCAGATTTGGCCAATACGGGCCATGGCGGCAGCGGCATTGTCGTCGATGAGGCCGTCCCGGTTGGGGGCGGCGTTGAGGATGTAAGTGCAGTAGGCGTTGTTGTAGGGGATGATGTTGTCCCGAACGATGGCGTCTACGTCCTTCAGCTGGGCGCTGGGGAATTCCTCCTTCCAGAACCAGGTGCGCTGAAGGGGATAGCAGGCCATGGCCGGCAGATGGTTGCTGGAGGCCGATATCTTTTGCCCGGCGCCCTGCTCATAGCACCGGATGTCGGAATAGAAAAGGGCCTCCTGCGGATACTTGGCGCCGTTGAGGTCCATCACCAGGCAGTTGGGCTGCAGGCTCTTGACGTAGTCGTAGATTTCCTGGAAAGAGATATCCTCATAGGAAATGCGGCCCCAGGGCGCATCCCAGCCGTCAAACATAAGGGTGTTCACCGGGCCGTATCCGGTAAGGATTTCCCTTAACTGCTCCTTGATGAAGGCCGTCTTTTCCGGTGTAAACGGCAGGGTGGGACGGATGCCGTGGTGCGTGTCCAGGATGGAGAAGTGATACATCACCTCCATCCCTTCTTTCTGCAGGGATTGGGTCAGTTCCTTGAGCACGTCGCGGTGCAGCGGGGTATTCATCACGCTGTAATCCGTGGTGGCCGTATTCCACATGCAGAATCCGGCGTGATGCTTCACCGAAACGCAAATGAACTTGGCGCCGGCACTCTTGGCCACTTTGACCCACTGGTCCGTATCCAGTTTGGTGGGATTGAACACCTCCGGGGAGAGCTGAGGGTCGGTCCAGTCGGCCTCCTGGAAAGTGGGAAGGCCAAAGTGGACGAACATGCCAAACCGCAGATCTACAAACTCCTGCTGCAGCTGGTGCAGGCTTTTGGTCTGGGCCGAAGTGGATATCCATCCGGCCACGATGGCTATCAGTACGAGCAGTGTCTTTTTCATTGTGTGTCAGTTTCCCACAAATATAATGAATTCCCTCTCCGCAAGCAAAAACCGGCGGTTTCCGTGCTCGGGAAACGCCATCCTCCGAATCTCAGACCCTCCATCCTCCGGAAATTATTTTTCGGGACGGGGCCCGAAAAACCAATTTCCTCCGGATTCTAGGTCCCCGCGCACCAGGAACACCCTTTTCGTGCTCGGGAAGGTGGTTTCGGTGGTTCCGAGCACCAATGGGGCCACTTTCGTGCTCGGGAACCTCTCCCCAGGGGCTGCACATACCTGGTATGTACAATACGGGCCGAAGGAGAAACGGGCACCGCCGCCGGAATAGGCGATATCCGGCGGCTACAGACTCCGTCTGTTGCCCGCTGTGAGGGAAAGGTTGGGGAACGGAAGGCACCGCAGCCGGAATAAACGATCTCCGGCTGCTACGGAACAACCCCTGCCCGGGCTCCATTAAAGGGCCCATGCAGGGGTTGCCCGTTGCCCACTTCAGGCAGAGAAAAAAGGAAGTGAAGGAGTTTGGGCCTGGCACTTAACACACAATAAATCAACAGAATAGATACATAAACCCCCATCTCTAGACAGGGGGTTATAGTGGTTAACTATCACATGATCACTGACTTGAGTGCCAGCACCTGATAAGAGTAGTGGGGGCTAAAGCACAAAAACGGGCATAGAAGGCGGAAAGTGTGCTTTAGGCAGGGTCAAGAGGTGGGGGTAAAGCACAAAAACGGGCATAGAAGGCGGAAAGTGTGCTTTAGGCAGGGTTAAGAGGTGGGGGTAAAGCACAAAAAGTGGCGTAGAAGGCCAAAAGTGTGCTTTAGGCAGGGTTAAGGTGCGGTAGACGTGCTATTGTTTGTACCGTCTACCACGTTTTGAGTACCTTTTCGTGGTAGATGGGACATTTTCCGGCACGTCTAACGCACTCTGGACGGGAGATGCCCGGTCGGTGCCGGGCATGACGACAAGGGTCAGAGCCCGGGATGAGATGGGAAATGACAGGGACGGGAAGGCTGTGGGGTTCCGGGGGGCTTGTCCACCCACGGACCAGTATAGGGGGAGGGGCCCTTGGATTTTTTGGATCGTAGGGAGAAAGCTTGCTTTCGAGCGAGAATCAAAAAGTTCTGGGAGGGGCCGGAGTGGAGCGAAGCGGAACGGAGTCCCCCCGGAACTCCACAGCCTTCCCGTCTCCACCACGCCCGGGGTGAGGTAGGAAGCGACCGAAGGTCCGTACCGGCCGGGGGCTCTCCCTGGAGGGCGCGGGAACTTACAGGAGCGGGCTCTAGAGGACCTTCTGGAGGAAGGTGGAGAGGTGGTTGGCGTAGTGGACCATACCCATATCGGTGAGGTGGATGCAGTCCACGAAGTCTTCGGCCTGGGTCATACCCTCGGCGGGGACGTAGTAGATGTTCTTCTCGCCTGCGGCCACGAGCTGCTCGAAGAGGGCTTTCTGGGCGGCGTTCTTCTTGCAGATTTCATCGGCTATGGCCTTGTCTACGGCACTGTGGGGGAAGTAAGGGTCTTCCACGAAGAGGATGGGCACGTTGGGGTGCTTGTTCCGCAGGATGCGGTAGAACTTCTCGCCGCGGGCCTCGATCTTGTCCGGCATGGCGTTGGGGACGTAATCCAGCACGAAGACGGCGGGGTTCTGGACACCGGCCATGAGCTCCGCAATCTCCAGATCCAGGAAGGCGTTGCCGCTGAAGCCTAAATTGATAACCGTGCGGTCAAAGCGGCGGGCGATGATGTTGGTGTGGGCCATTCCGGGACGGGAGGCGCAGCCGCCCTGCAGGATGCTGGTGCCGTACATAACGATGGGACGGTCACTCTTGGGGCTGTTCAGGACGGGCTGCTGAAGGGAATAACCTTCCGGAACTCCCAGCTCCAGGGTCTTGATCTCGTCGTACAGGGCCAGGTAGAGCATATACTCACGCTCCACGTGATCCATATTGGCTACCAGTTTGCGTTCCCGCTCGGTCTTGCCGGCCTTTCCCCACTGGAAACCGGAACCTACCGTCTTCCACTCTCCGTCCAGATAGGCGTAGAGGTCCAGGCCGCCCGTGCCGCAGTCTGTCATATGCGGCATATTGTTGCCCGTGTTGGTCCACTTGGCGTGGATTTCCGGGGCGTTGGTGCGGAACCGGATGTACAGGCCCGAGGAGTTGGTGCCCAGGTTCCAGACGGCCTCGCGGGAGACCCCGTGGAGGGATTCGGGAAGGCGGCGGTAGCGGGGGCCATCGGCCTGTGAAAATGCTTTACCATACACCGGGAAGGCCGATGCGTCTACATAAACCACATCCTGGCTCTGGGCCATCAGGCAGGCGGTCAGGAGGAATAACGATAGCAATAACTTTTTCATATAACAAAATTACAAAAAAATACTTAAATTTGTTAAGCCTCGCCAAAGGTGAGGTGTAACCACAGATAAAAACACAATATGACCGTAAATATTCAAATACATTACCGCGTATCCCTGGGGGAGAGCATCCATCTCCGACTGGGTAAGCGACGTATACCTATGGAGCCCACCCTGGGCGGCTTTTGGCAGATTATGCTGAACGGCCGGGACATCCACAGCGGTGCTCACTACACCTTCGAGGTGGTACAAGACGGAAAGGTTGTGAAGCGGGAATGGCGCCACCACGTGTTTACAGCGCCGGTTTCGCAAAAGAACATCATCATCCGTTCCTACTGGAAGGCCCGCCCGGAGAACTCCGGCTTTTATGCATCGGCCTTCAGCGATGTCATCTTCCGCCGGCCGGACGGCTGCTCTTTCCGCCATCCCCGCCGCGAAGGACCCAGCCTGGGCAACGTGTGCTTCCGCCTATCGGCCCCGGAGGTCCGGAGCAATGAGTCGGTGGGTATTGTGGGATCCGGAAAAGTCCTGGGAGAATGGCAGAAGGTGCACCTGATGAGTGACGGCCAGTTCCCCTGGTGGTTCATCACTATGGACATTGACGAACCTATGGAATACAAGTTCGTCATCGCAGATACCAAGACCAAGCAGATCCACCTGTGGGAAGAGGGCCCCAACCATTTCTTCGCAGAGGTTCCGCCCAAAGATACGCAGCTCATAGTGGCAGATGTCCAGCCCAAGTTTGCCACCCGTCCCTGGAGAGGCGCCGGCGTTGCCGTTCCGGTGTTCTCCCTCCGCACGGAAGAAAGCTTTGGCGTGGGAGAGTTCCACGATATCAAGAAACTGGTAGACTGGGCCCAGCAGACCGGCCAGAACGTGATTCAGCTGCTGCCGGTAAATGACACCACTATGACCCACGCCTGGCAGGACTGCTATCCCTACAATACCGTCAGTTCCTTTGCCCTGCATCCGCAGTACATCCATTTGCCGGAAGCCGGAGTGCGCGTAGACGCAGCCTACAAGGCCAAACAGCAGGAACTGGAAGCCCTTCCGCAGGAAGATTACGAGCTGGTGAACAACACCAAATTGGAACTGCTGAGAAAACTGTACAAGGGCGCCAAGGGCAAGCAGGTGAAGGCCAGCCCGGCTTTCGGAGCCTTTGTGGAGGCCAACAAGGAATGGCTGCTCCCTTACGCCGTGTTCTCGGTGCTCCGGGACAAGTTTGGTACGCCGGACTATTCCTCCTGGGGAGAATGGGCCACCTATAGCCAGGCCAAGGCCGAAGAAGCAGCCAAGAAAAACACCGAAGCAGTGGGCTTCTACTGCTTTGTCCAATACCTGCTGGACGCCCAGCTCAAGGATGCCGTGAACTATGCCCACCAGCACGGGGTGGCCCTCAAGGGAGACCTCCCCATTGGCGTGAGCCGCCTGAGTGTAGACACCTGGCAGCATCCGGAACTCTTCCATCTGGACAGTCAGGCCGGCGCCCCGCCGGATGCCTTTACGGAAGACGGCCAGAACTGGGGCTTCCCCACGTACAACTGGGAGGAGATGGCCAAGGACGGCTACGCCTGGTGGAAAGCCCGCCTGGGCAAGATGGGAGAGTACTTTGACGCCTTCCGCATAGACCACATCCTGGGCTTCTTCCGCATTTGGGAAATCCCGTCCCAGTACAAGAGCGGACTTATGGGCCACTTCAGCCCGGCCCTCCCGTACTCTCTTCAGGAACTGAAAAAGAAGGGCTTCAACCCCAAGGTGGGCAAAGGCACGGATGTCCTCTTTGTGGAAGACCCCCGCAAGAAAGGCTACTGGCACCCGCGCATTTCCGGCGAGAAGACGCAGCTCTTCGAGAACCTGCCGGAAGAACTGAAGAGCGCTTATAAAGAACTCTACACGGATTTCTTCTGGTTCCGCCACAACGATTTCTGGAGAGAGAGCGCCATGCGCAAGTTGCCCGCCCTGCTCCGTTCCACGGGTATGCTCTGCTGCGGAGAAGACCTGGGAATGATCCCCGGCTGCGTGCCCTCCGTAATGGAAGACCTCAATATCCTGAGCCTGGAAATCCAGCGCATGCCCAAGGATCCCGCCCATCCCTTCGGCCAGCCGGAGAACTATCCCTACTGGTGCGTCTGCGCCACGGGAACGCACGACACTTCACCTCTCCGTGCCTGGTGGGAAGAAGACCGTGCCACCACCCAGCGCTATTACAACGAGGTCCTGGGCTGCGAGGGAGACGCCCCGTACTTCTGTGAGCCGTGGGTGGCAGACCTCATCATTGCCCAGCATATGAATTCCCCGGCCATGCTGGCCATCCTGCCCCTGCAGGATTATATGGCCACGGACGGAGAAATCCGCTACCAGGGCAATCCCTCCGACGAGCGCATCAACGTCCCTGCCATTCCGCGTTATTACTGGCGTTACCGTATGCACTGCACGCTGGAGAGCCTCCTGAAAAACGATTCCTTTAACCGGCACATCCGCACCCTCGTGGAAGCGGCAGGCCGAAACCGATAGATATGGAAAACGACTGGAAATCCCGCCTGGGCGTGGTTTATTCCACCAATCCGGACTTTCAATACCAGACAGAAGCCCAGCAAGAAGAAGACACGCTCCCGCCTCAGAAGCAGCGTCTCATCGTTGGAATAGACCGCCGCAACCGGGGCGGCAAGCAAGTCACCCTGATCAGCGGCTTTGTAGGGAAGGCCGATGACCTCAAGGAACTGGGCCGCGCCCTCAAAACCAAATTGGGGGTAGGCGGAAGCGCCAAAGACGGAGAAATCACCATCCAGGGAGATTTCCGGGATAAGGTGGTATCCATTTTGCAGGCGATGGGCTACAATGCCAAGAGAGGCAATTAATCCATGGTAGATTCGTTATTCAAATCCGGGAAACTCCTGCTGGAGACCACCGTTCCCGAGGCGGCAGCCCCGGCGGCGGAGCCGTCCCCGTGGCTCCTGAACCTGCTGTTGGTGGTGTTTGTGGTGCTGGCTATAGCCACCCTCAAGCGCTTCCTGCAGGTGCTCCCGTATATGGCAGACAGTTATCTCCGCGTTCGCGGCAGTGCCGCCTTGGAGGGCAGCATCCGCGTAAGCCAAGATCGTAACCTGGTGGCCTTGGTGCTCACCATCCCGGCCGTGATGCTGGTGTACCGTTACAAGCTGTATTCCCCGGAGTTGTTCCAGGAACTGGATCCCAACTTCCAAGTGGCGGGTGTTTTCCTGGCTTTGCTGGCGTTTTGCCTGTTGAGGCATTTCCTGTATTTATGGCTCAGGCCGCGTCGCCGTTTTGATACTTTCCGTCAGGCACATCGCGTTGGATATACGTACTTTATTTTCTTGATGTTGGTGCTGCTCGTTACGGTGGGAATCCTGGCTCTCATCGGCCTGGATTACAGCATTGTGCGATTGGTTCTGTACGGAGAAACGGCCCTTGTATACCTTCTCTTTTTGTCCCGCAGCGCACAAATTTTATCATTATCTTGCAATCATTTGCGAACTTTTTTGTACCTTTGCGCGCTCGAAATTTTACCTGCGGCCCTGCTGGTAGTTTCGGCAGTAGTATTGTAGAGAAGAAAGGTTTACAAAAATGAGCATCAAGAAGATCTTGGTTTCCCAGAACGCACCCCGCGTTCTTACTCAATATGAGTCTGTTACGGAGAAATTCGGCGCCAACTTCGATTTCCGCCCCTTTTTCAAGATAGAACCTCTGACCTCCCGGGAATTCCGTGCCCAGCGAATCAACGTGCTGGATTATACGGCCATCATCTTCTCTTCCCGTCACGTCATTGACGCCTTCTTCTCTCTGGCCGAAGAGCTCAGGGCCAAGATTCCCGAGACCATGAAGTACTTCTGCACCACCGAGGCTGTGGCTATGTACCTGCAGAAGCATATCGTATACCGCAAGCGCAAGATTTTCTACGGCACCGGCACCCCCGAGAGCGTAGTGGCCCTCATCGGCCCCAAGCACAAGGGAGAGAAGTTCCTGGTGGCCCAGAGCGATACTTCCAGCAGCGACGCCCTCACCTCCCTGCTGCAGGCTGGCGGCCTGGATTACAACACCGGTGTGTTCGTGAAATCCGTGAGCCAGGACCTCAAGGACCTCAAGCTGGAAGACTACGATATGATTGTCTTCTACAACCCGGCCGATGTCAAGTCCCTCCAGGAAAACTTCCCGGATTTCAAGCAGGGAGACATCAAGATGGTCTCTTACGGCAAATCCATTGTGAAGGCAATGGAGGAAGCCGGTCTCCGCATTGACGTGAAAGCCCCGTCTCCCGAGGCTCCGTCCGTGGCCAGCGCCATTGAGCAGTACCTGAGTACCCTCTAGTATGGATGAAAGCCTTCCCAAAACCGAACGCCTCTGCGGCAAGACAGCCGTGGTGGGACTGTTCGAGCACGGGAAAACGCTTGGCTCCGGCTGCATCCGCTGCAAATATTCAGTAAGGGCCGATGAAGGGCCTTCCCGGATCGTGGTGTCCGTTCCCAAACGCCACTTCAAGCGCGCTGTCAAGCGCAACCTCCTCAAGCGGCGTCTCCGCGAAGCCTACCGCCACCAGAAAGACCTCCTGGGGCCTTCCGTAGACATCCTGTTCATCTACACCTCCACCGAGGTGCTTCCCTACGAGACCATTTTCGCCGATATGGCCAATCTCCTCCAGACTGTTTCGGCCCGTGAAATGCAAAATTCTGAAAATCAGAAAGATATATAATTTCTCCTCCGCTTTTTTCGGAGGAGGATTTTCGTAAGTCGCTGAACATGAGTAAATTCTATTCCACGCTCAAATCGATTCTGATTTTCCCCTTTGTACTGCTGATCAAGTTCTATCAGCTGTGCATCAGCCCGCTTACTCCGCCCAGCTGCCGGTTCACGCCCACGTGTTCGCAGTATGGGCTGGAGGCCTTTAAAAAGCACGGCCCCATCAAGGGCCTGTATCTGACCACCCGCCGCATCCTGCGCTGCCACCCGTGGGGTGGAAGCGGCTACGACCCCGTTCCGGAAGAATTCCATTTCTTTAAGAAAAATGCCTAAGAAAGAGAAAATCCAGCAGATGTTCGATGAGATTGCCCCTTCCTACGACAAGCTCAATCACATCATGTCCCTGAATGTGGACAAGATCTGGCGCCGCCACGCCCTCAAAGAAATCGTAGACGGAACGCCGCAGCAGATTCTGGATGTGGCCTGCGGTACGGGAGACAGCACCGTTGTCACCGCCAAGGCTGCGGCAGAAGGCAGCCACGTCATAGGGGCCGATATCTCCGAAGGTATGATGGCCCTGGTTATGGACAAGGCCCGCAAGGCCGGCGTGGAAGACCGCGTGAGCCTGCAGGTGGCCGATGGGGAGAACCTCCCCTTCGAAGAAGGCACCTTCCACCGCGTAACCTGCGCTTTCGGCATCCGCAACTTTGAGCACAAAGAGCTGGGCCTCAAAGAATTCCATCGCGTTCTCAAGCCCGGCGGCAAGGCTGTGATCCTGGAACTGTCCCTGCCCCGGAACCGCGTCATCCGCTGGTTCTACGACCTCTATTTCCTGCACGTCCTGCCCTGGATCGGCGGCCTCATTTCCGGAGACAAAGCCGCCTACAAATACCTTCCGGCCTCCGTCCACGCCTTCCCGGCCCCTTCGGCCTTTCTGGCCATGATGCAGGAAGCCGGTTTCCAAAACGTCCGCCAGCGTCCCTTCTCCCTGGGCCTTTGCCGCATGTACGTAGGAGAAAAGTAATCTTTTCGCCCTCGGAGAAGTATTGCCCTCGGAAACCTTCGCCACCCCCGGCGATAAGGGGGAGGGGCCCGCTGATTTTTGGATATTTTCGGAGGACGCTTGCTTCCGGAGAAAATGTTCAAAAAGCAGTGGGGGGGACGAAGGGGCGAAGCCCCGGAGGGTTTCAGAGGGTAATACTTCGGAGAGGGCGAAACATATAAATCTTTTTCTTATCTTTGTAATTCTTAGTTAGAATTGCAAAGAATGGATAACAAGACCTTTAAGAAGTGGAATTGGATAGTGAGTCTGGCCGTGCTGGCCATTTCCTGCTTTACCTATCTGTCCACCATTGAGCCCACGGCGTCGTTCTGGGACTGCGGTGAGTTCATTGCCTCTTCATACAAACTGGAAGTGGGTCACCCCCCGGGAAACCCTGTGTTCCAGCTTTTTGCCCGTTTCTTCAGCATTCCCGTGGACGCTTCCCACGCCGCCGTGGCCATCAATGCCATGAACGCCATCCTGAGCGCCCTCACCATCTTCTTCCTCTACTTCACCATCGTGTTCTTTGCCAAGCGGGTGGTGAAGAACCCCATCGCCATCTTCGGCTCTGCCGCCGTGGGCGCCCTGGCTTACTGCTTCAGCGACACCTTCTGGTTCAGCGCCGTCGAGGGAGAGGTTTACGCCATGTCTTCCCTGTTCACCGCCCTGGTTTTCTGGGCCATGTGCCAATGGTACGACAAGGCCGATGAGCCCCACGCCAACCGCTGGATCGTGCTCATTGCCTTCCTGATGGGCCTGAGCATAGGCGTGCACCTGCTGAATCTCCTCACCATTCCGGCCTTCGTGTTTATGTACTACTACCGGAAGAACGAGGACAAGAAACTGCCTTTCAAGACACTGGCGGGCATCTTTGCCATCGGCATCGTGATCGAGTTCGTGGTGGTGTACCTCTTTATCCCGTACTTCCCCAAGACGGCCGCCTGGTTTGACCGCATCTTCGTGAACGGATTCGGCCTGCCTTATAACTCCGGTGCGCTGTTCTTCCTGGTGGGTGTGCTGGCCCTTTGCTTCTGGGGGCTGTTTGTCACCCTGAAGAAGGAAAAGGTGTTCCTCAATACGGTCCTGCTTTGCGTGACTACGCTGGCCATAGGCTTCTCGATGTTCTCCATCGTGGTGATCCGCTCCAGCGTCAAGACCCCTACCAACGAGTACCAGCCCGATAACCCCTACACCCTGGTGCGTTACCTCAGCCGTGAGCAGTACGGCTCCACGCCGCTGCTGTACGGCCAGTACTTCGGTGCCCCCTACGACATCAAGAGCGGCAGTTACTGGGCCCCGCTGAACGGCAAGTACGTCAAGGCCACCGCCCCGGCAGACGCCGAGTACACCCCGGAGGGCAAGATGCTCTTCCCCCGTATGTGGTCCAACGCCGACCAGCGCTACATAGACTTCTACCAGCTCTATACCCAAGGCAAGGGCACCCGCATCCGCGGAGCCCAGCACCGCAAGCCCACGATGGGCGCCAACCTGGCGTATTTCTTTGACTATCAGCTTAACTGGATGTACTGGCGTTACTTTATGTGGAACTTTGTGGGCCGCCAGAACGACATCCACAGCCCCGTTCCCGGCAACGTGTTCAACGGCAACTGGGAAAGCGGCATAGGCTTCCTGGACAGAATCCGTCTGGGAGACCAGTCCAACGCCCCCGCTCCGCTGCGGGACAACAAGGGCAAGAACCACTACTTCTTCCTGCCGCTGCTGCTGGGCCTGCTGGGCCTGGTGTTCCAGTTTGACCGGGACAAGCGCGGCAGCTGGCTGGTGTTCCTGATGTTCTTTATGACGGGTATCGCCATTGTGCTGTACCTGAACCAGCCGCCTTACCAGGTACGTGAACGGGACTACGCCTATGCGGGTTCTTTCTATATGTTTGCCATCTGGATAGGCCTGGGCGTGGCCGCCCTGTACCAGTGGATCACGGAGAACGCCAAGAAGGCCGATCCCAAGGTGGTAGCCACGGCAGCATCGGCCCTTTGCCTCTGCGTGCCCGCCCTGATGGCCGCCCAGAACTGGGACGACCACGACCGTTCCCACCGTTACACCGCTCCGGAGATGGCCGCCAACTACCTGAATTCGGTAGGGGAGAACGGCCTGCTCATCACCCACGGAGACAACGATACCTTCCCGCTGTGGTATGCCCAGGAGATTGAGAGCGTCCGCACGGATGTGCGCGTGGTCAATACCTCCCTGCTGGGCACCGACTGGTACATCGACCAGATGAAGTGGGCCTGCAACGAGAGCAAGCCGCTCCCGCTCACCGTCCCGGCCAGCCAGTACCTGTACGGTACCAACGAGTTTGTGTACATTGCCTACGACGACGGCTCTCCTATGATGATCAAGGACGTGATGGACGTGTTCAAGGATCCCAAGATGAAAGTGGCCCTGGAAGACGGCACCAAGCTGGATTTCATCTGCGCCCGCAACATCGTGGTTCCGGTGAACAAGGAGAACTGCCTCAAGTACGGCATTGTTCCGGAGAAGTTTGCAGACGAGATTCCGGACCAGATTATGCTCACTATGTCCAAGGACAAGAGCTACCTCTCCAAGCCGGAGCTCTTTATGCTGGATCTGCTGTCCAACTACAACTGGGACCGTCCCATCAGCGTACTCAGCCAGGGCGGAGACCTCAATATCGGCATCAAGGACTATCTGCTGTATGACGGCTATTCCTACCGCTTCACGCCCATCCGGAACAAGCCCGCTACCACGGACGCCGGCAAGGTGGATGCCCTGGAACTGTACAACCGCATCAAGAACGATTACAAGTGGGATGCCCTGAGCCGTACGGACTGGTTTGTAGACTACCAGAATCTGTACACCTTCCTGGGTGTGCTGAGCCATCGTCAGCTGTTCCTCACCGTGGCCAACGCCCTCATCGACGCCGGTGAGCCGGAGAAGGCCCTGGAGATCCAGGACCTCTGCCAGACCGTGTTCCCGGAGGAGAATTTCCCGCTGGAAACCATCTCGGTGGGCTTCTCCGGCAACGACTATATGGTGGCCCAGATGATCGAGAACTACTACCACCTGGGAGCGGTGGACAAAGCCCGCGACCTGGCCCTGCGCTTTGCAGAGGAACTGCTGGATACTTCGGCCTTCTATCTGGGCTGGGGCAATCTGGGGGCCGATGAATTTGAAACCGCCAGCCGCATCCTCCTGTACGTGGCCGATGTCTGCAAGGACTACGGCGACAAGGAACTGGGCAGCGCTATGGTAGACGAGCTGGAGCAGCTGCTGCAAGCCGCCTCCGGCTCCACCCCCTACGACATCGAGCACGTAGAAGATTCCCTGAACGTTCAACAACCTTAAGCGTATATAAAATGAAGAAAAAGCTTTTACTGGTGGCGTCTCTGGCATTCTGCCTGAGCGCATTGGCCCAGCCCGGCCCCGGTGGCCGCGGGCCCCGTCCCTCTTCCGACAAGGATGCTCCCAAGGAGGAGTCCAAGAAGGAAGCTCCTGTGAACCTGGATTTCAAACAGGGTCTGTTCTCCGTAGCCCAGAACGAAAAAGACTGGTACCTGGAGATTCCGGACAGCATCCTGGGCCGCCGCTTCCTGGCCATCACCCGTTACGTAAGCAACACCCCCGGTGCTTCTGAGTACGGCGGCGAGGAAGTGAACGAGGCCATGCTCTACTGGGAGAAAGCCGTGAACGGCAATCTTCTGTTAAGGGCCGATGTCCTGAGCATCTATGCCGACAAGGACCAGGTGATTGACAAAGCCGTAAAGGTGAGTTCCGAGAATCCCATCGTGGCCTCTTTCAAGCCCGAGAAGAACAGCACCGCCGGCACCACCCGCATCAAGGCCAACAGCCTGTTCGAGGGTGACAACCAGGTGATTTCCTTCAGCAGCGCCAGCAAGCGCCAGTACAACCTGGGCGGTATCAAGGGAGATGCCAGCTTTATCCAGAGCATGCGCACCTATCCCATCAATACCGAGGTAACCGTTACCAAGACCTATAGCTACAACCAGCCCCAGGGCGGTCCCGGTGCCGGTCCGGCCCGTTCCTCCTCCCTGCCCGCCGGCCGTGAGGCCGGTGTGGTGACCGTGGTTCTGAACACCTCTATGATCCTCCTCCCGGAGACCCCTATGCAGCAGCGTTACTTTGACCCCCGCGTGGGTTACTTCGCCAACGGCTACAGCCTGTTCTCCGATGAGCAGCAGGGCGTGGAGCGCGTGCGCTTCATCACCCGCTGGCGCCTGGAAGCCCGTCCCGAGGACGTGGAGAAGCAGAAGAGGGGAGAGCTGGTGGAGCCCGTCAAGCCCATCGTCTACTACATTGACCCCGCTACCCCCAAGCAGTGGCGTCCCTATCTGATTGCCGGTGTCAACGACTGGCAGAAGGCCTTCGAGCAGGCCGGTTGGAAGAACGCCATCCGGGCCGAAGAATGGCCGGAGAACGCCGAAGAACTGGGTATGAGCCTGGAGGACGCCCGTTTCTCCGTGATCCGTTACCTGGCTTCCCCCACCGCCAACGCTTACGGCCCCAACGTGCACGACCCTCGCAGCGGTGAAATCATCGAGAGCCACATTGGCTGGTATCACAACGTGATGACCCTGGTACACGACTGGTACCAGATCCAGGCCGGCGCCATCGATCCCCGCGCCCGCGCTTTCAAATATTCCGATGAACTGATGGGAGACCTCATCCGCTTTGTCTCCTCCCACGAGGTAGGCCATACCCTGGGTCTGCGCCACAACAAGGGTTCATCCAGCTTCACTCCCGTTGAGAAACTCCGTGACAAGGCCTGGGTAGAGGAGCACGGCCACACCGTGTCCATTATGGACTACGCCCGCTTCAACTACGTAGCCCAGCCCGAGGACAACATCACCAAGGACGGTATCTATCCCCGTATCAACACCTACGACAAGTGGGCCATCGAGTACGGTTACAAGCCCACTGAGTTCAAGACTCCCAAGGAGGACCACCTCTACTGGAACAAGGTCATCATCGACCGCCTGAACGCCCAGCCCGAACTCTGGTTCGGCGGCGAAGGTTACGACCAGGATCCCCGCGCCCAGAGCGAAGACCTGGGTGACGACGCCGTGGCCGCCAGCGAGTACGGTATCAAGAACCTCCAGCGCATCGTTGGTCAGCTGCCCGAGTGGAACAAGGAAGAGGCCAATATGTACACCAACCTGGACCGTATGTTCAGCGCCCTCACTTCCCAGTACAACCGTTACGTGGGCCACGTGGCTATGTCCGTAGGCGGCCGTTTCGTGACCAACCTGAGCGTTGAGCAGGCCGGCGCCACCTATGCCCCCGTTCCCAAGGCCCAGCAGAAGCGCGCCCTGAGCTTCATCAACCAGCGCGTGTTCACCCGTCCCTCCTGGATTGTGGAGCAGCCGTATATCTTCAACCTCACCGACAAGCCGGATTCCTATCTGTATCCGTTCATCAACAACGTGATCAGCTCCAGCTCCCTGCTGAGCCTCGAGCGTATGGACCGTATGGACCAGTTTGCCCAGGCCGATGCCGCCAACTATAGCCCGGAAGACTATCTCTCCGACCTGCACGATATGGTGTTTACCGAACTGGAGAAGGGCGGCAAGGTAGACAGCTACCGCCGCTACCTGCAGAACCGCTTTGTGACCACCGCCCTGGAAGTGGTGAAGGGAGACCGTTCCAAGTCTTCTCCCAGCCGCGCCCTGGTGATGGGTGAACTCCTGAACATCCAGAAGAAGGCCGCCAAGGTCAAGGGCACCGATGCCACCGCCGCCCACTGGCAGGCCATAGCCCAGCAGATCCAGAATGCATTGGACTAATTGGAAATAACTGCTTTACGCAAAGAGGGGTGCACCGTGAAGTGCACCCCTCTTCTTATATATCGCTGGAAACCAGCGATGTGGGTTTTTTACTCCTGGATGGCTGCGATGCCGGGGAGGACTTTGCCCTCGATGGCCTCGAGCATGGCGCCGCCGCCGGTGGAGACGTAGCTCACCTTGTCGGCGTAGCCCATCTGGGTCACGGCTGCTACGGAGTCACCACCGCCTACCAGGGTGTATGCACCGTTCTTGGTAGCTTCTGCCAGGTCCTCAGCAATCTGGAGGGTACCCTTGGCGAAGTTGGGCAGCTCGAACACACCCACGGGACCGTTCCAGAGGATGGTCTTGGAAGCGAGGATGATCTTCTTCCAGTTCTCCAGCGTGGCGGGAGCGGCATCCATACCCTCCCAGTCGTCTGCGATGTTGTTGGTATCGAAAATCTTGCGGGGAGTATCGTTGTCAAAAGCCTGACCGGCAACGGTCTGGATGGACAGGGATACATTCACGCCCTTCTCCTTGGCTTCCTTCAGGATCTCGAGGGCATCCGGAATGAGGTCGTCCTCGTGCAGGGACAGGCCGATCTTGCCGCCCTGGGCCTTGATGAAGGTATAACCCATACCGCCACCGATGATGAGGTTGTCCACCTTGCCCACCAGGTTCTTCAGAACGGCGAGCTTGGAACTTACCTTGGAACCGCCGATGATAGCGGTGAGGGGACGCTGGGCGTTCTTGAGCACGTTGTCGATGGCCTTGATTTCACCTTCCATCAGGTAACCGAACATCTTGTCATTGGGGAAGTACTCGGCAATGAGGGCGGTGGAGGCGTGAGCGCGGTGAGCCGTACCGAAAGCGTCGTTGATGTAGCAGTCGGCGTAGGAGGCGAGGGTCTTCACGAATTCCTTCTGGGAAGCCTTCACAACAGCCTTGGCGGCCTTCTTCTCCTCCTCGGAGGCATCCTCGGCCAGGCCACGGGGCTTGCCTTCTTCCTCGGCGTAGAAGCGGAGGTTCTCGAGCAGGAGCACCTCACCGGGCTTCAGGGCATCGGCCTGGGGCTTAGCCTTCTGGCAGTCCTCGGCAAACTGGACGGGAACGCCCAGGCATTCGCTTACGCGACCAACGATGTGCTTGAGGGAGAACTTGGGATCCACCTTCTTGGGGCGGCCCAGGTGGGACATGATGATGAGGGAACCACCTTCGGCCAGGACCTTCTTGAGGGTGGGCATAGCGCGGACGATGCGGGTGTCGTCAGTGATTTCGAAGTTCTCGTTGAGCGGAACGTTGAAGTCTACGCGAACGATGGCCTTCTTGCCTTTGAAATCGTACTTGTCAATAAACTGTTGCATAGATATAATGATTGTAATTTGTTTCCAGTCTGCAAATTTAGCTATCTTTGCAGAAAATATCAAACGATATGCCCATCGAATTCCCTGCCGCTTATTGGAAAGACTATGAACTCCTGGACTCCGGTAACGGAGAGAAACTGGAGCGCTTTGGCAAGTACGTGCTGCGCCGTCCGGAGCCCAAGGCTCTGTGGACGCCCTCTATGCCGGAGGCCGATTGGAAGCGCCTTCTGCACGTTACCTTCCAGCCCGGAGCCGGATTTGGCAAGGCCGGAAAGGAGGACAGCGGCACCTGGAACAAGGCCAAAAAGATGGAGGACCAGTGGAGCATCGTTTACAACGGCGCCCCCGATGAGGAAACCCACGCCGCCAGCGACCTCCACCTGAACCTGCGCCTGGGCCTCACCAGCTTCAAGCACGTGGGCGTGTTCCCGGAGCAGGCCCCCAACTGGGAATTCATATATAAAGAAACGGGCCGATTGAGCCGCATCCACAAGGCCAACGGACTGCCGGCACCCAAGGTGCTCAACCTGTTTGCCTATACGGGCGCAGCCTCCCTGGCCGCCAAGTGCGCCGGGGCCGATGTCACCCACTTGGACTCTGTCCGTCAGGTAGTTACCTGGGCCCGCGAGAATATGGAGCGCAGCGGCCTGGACGGCGTCCGCTGGGTGGTGGAAGACGCCCTCAAATTCGCCAAGCGCGAAGCCAAGCGCGGCAATAAATACGACGGCATCATCCTGGACCCTCCGGCCTATGGCCACGGCCCGGACGGAGAAAAGTGGAAGCTGGACGAGCTCCTCTTCGGCCTGCTTCAGAATGTAGCGGCCATCCTTTCCGAAAGAGATGCCTTTATGGTGCTCAACCTCTACTCCAACGGCTACAGCGCCGCTCTGGGTGAAACCGTGGTCAGAGAGGCCTTCAAGGGCCAATTCAAGGAAATGAGCTCCGGAGAACTGGCCTTCAACGATTCCTTCGGCAAGGTGCTGCCGCTCAGCATTTACGTAAGACTGAAACGATAACGATGAAAAAAAGGTAATTATCCTTTAAGTTTATTTCAGCGGTCTGGCGTAGTGGGTCTCGGGCTTGGCCTTGGGACCTTCTTCCTTATGAACGGCGCGGGCCGGGAGTTTCTTGGTGTAGGCGTATACCAGGAAGCCGATGCCCAGCAGGACAAAGGGGATGCTCAGGATCTGGCCCATGTTCAGGAGCATATCGGCCTCAAAGTCCACCTGGTCGTTCTTGATGAATTCAATGAGGAAGCGGGAGCCGAAGCATACGATGAGGAAGATGCCCACGAAGGTGCCGCGGTACACTTTGTCCAGTTTTTTCCAGTAGAGCCACATCAGGAAGCAGCCCAGCAGGAGGTAGGTTCCGGCTTCGTAGAGCTGGGTGGGATGGCAGGGCTCCGTTTCTCCGTTGCGCTCGAAGATGAAACCCCAGGGCAGGGAGGTGGGAGCTCCGTAAATCTCAGAATTGAACAGGTTGCCCAGACGGATGAAGCACGCGGCAAAGGACACCGGAATCACCAGGTGGTCCAGAACCCACGTAAAGTCAAAATCGTTCTTGGGGCCGTACTTTTTGGCGTACCACCAGATACCCAGCAGCAGGGCGATGGTGCCGCCGTGGCTGGCCAGTCCTCCTTTCCAGGGCATGAAGATTTCCCAGAAACCGGCCCAACTGCCAAAGTAATAGTCCGGCTGGTAGAAGATGCAGTGACCCAGGCGGGCGCCCACGATGGTGCACAGCAGAAGCATATACAGCATAGGGTCCAGGAGGTCCGTGGAGATCTTTTCCCGGACGAAGAAACTCTTCATGATATACCAGCCCAGGATGAAGCCGCCCACAAAAAGCAGCGAGTACCATCTGAGCTCGAAGGACCCCAGGTGCAGGATTACGGGGTCTATATTCCAGTGTACAGCCAATAAATCCATAATGAGTACAAAGATAAAAAGATATTAAAAATCTGACAAATTAAAAAAATTTAAAATTTGGCGCGATTTTTGTAGCAAAAGAACTCCTTATTTTGTTAGTTTTATGTGTGTTAGAAAATTCGTAGTCTTGCTCGCGCTGCTTCTACCCAGTGTGGCGTGGGCACAGTTTCAGGGGGACGAGCGTCCCCAGGGAGACACCACCCTGGTTCTTTCCCTGGACGACGCTATCAAGATCGCCCTTTCCGAAAATGCATCTGTCAAAGTGGCGGATATGGAGGTTCAGCGCGTAAAGTACGCGCAGAAAGGCTCTTACGGCGCCCTTTTCCCCCAGATAAGCGCCTCCGGTATGTACAGTTATGCCATCAAGAAGCAGAAGGTATACTTCGGCTCGGACGATGATTCCGGCAGCGGCTCCGGCAGCGGTGGCGGTATGGCCGGAATGATAACCGGTCTTCTGGAGCCCATTATGTATTATATCGAACAGCTGTACCGGGCAACCGGCACTCCCTTCGTCCCGTACGTTCCGCCCACACCGGATCCCCAGGATGACGACAAGGGAGACGACGCCATTGAAATGGGCCGTCGCAACCAGGTCACGTTTGGCCTGAGCGCCAGCATGCCGGTGGTGAACCTCCAGCTCTGGGAAAGCCTCAAGCTCACCGGAGACCAGGTGGAGAATGCCGTGGAGAAAGCCCGCGAGAGCCGGCTGGGAACCGTCTCTTCCGTCAAGCAGGCGTACTTTGCCGTTCTGCTGGCCAAGGCTTCTTACGACGTGTACAACGCCGTTTACGAGAACGCTGTCCATAACTACAAGTTCACGGAGAGCCGCTACAACGTGCAGAAAGCCTCCGAGATGGATATGGCCCGTGCCAAGAGCACCCTGGCCGCGGCCATCCCCAACCTTTTCAATTCCGAGAACGCCATCTTCCTGGCTCTGTGGCAGCTCAAGGCCGTGATGGGTATAGACCTGGACCGCGCCGTGGATGTATCCGGCAAGCTGGAAGATTACGCAGAACATATGTTCTACGATTTCAACGAAGGAGCCGACGCCTCCCTGGACCGCAACTCCCAGATGCGCCAGCTGGCCCAGCAGGCCGAAATGCTGGCCAAGCAGATCCGGATGCAGCAGTACGCCTACATCCCCACCCTGTCCATGCAGCTGAGCTACAACTACTACACCCAGAGTGACAAGTTCAACCTGAGCCAGTGGAAGTGGCTGCCCTCCAGCACCCTGGTGTTCAACCTGAGCATCCCCATCTTCTCCGGCGGCCAGCGCTACCACGCCATCAAGCAGACGCGCGTGCAGGCCAGCGAACTGGAGGTCCAGCGCCAGAATGCAGAGCGCCAGCTGCGCATTGGCATCCGCCAGAACCTCTCCACCATGGAGACCTCTATGAAGACATACGATGCCGCCCGCAGCGCCCTGGAATCGGCCGAAAAGGCTTACGACATCGCTTCCAAGAGCTATCAGCTGGGCAAGAGCACCTTCACGGACCTGAACAACACCGAGCTCACGCTCACCCAGACCCGTATGCAGGCAGCCCAGGCCGTATATAACTTTGTAGTGGCCAAGGCCGGTCTGGAGCAGACCCTGGGCTACGATTTCACCCAAGAATAAAATAGAGAAACAGATATGAAAAAGAGTATCCTTTTCCTGGCCGCCCTTGCCGCAGCAGCTTGCGCCAATCAGGGGGCCAACCAAACCGCCGCACCGGAAGAAACCGTGCCCAATGTAGAGGTGGCTCAGGCCGTAAGCCGTGACGTGGCACAGGACAACACCTATGCCTCCACCATCCAGGCCTATGCCGTGAACAACATTGCCCCCCAGACGGCCGGCCGCATCCGCAAGATCAACGTGGAAGTGGGCGATTTTGTGACCAAGGGCCAGATCCTGGCCGAGATGGACCGCCTCCAGCTGGATCAGACGGAACTGCAGGTCCAGAACGACGACATCGAGTACGAGCGCCTCAAGGGCCTCTACAAGGAAGGCGGCGTGTCCCAGAGTGATTTCGAGACGGCCGAACTGGGTTACAAGCTCCGCAAGGCCAACCTGGCCAACCTTCGCGAGAACACCATCCTCCGCAGCCCCATCAACGGCTTTGTTTCGGCCCGTAATTTTGATACCGGAGACCTCTTCTCCATGAGCGCCCCCCTCTTTACCGTTCAGCAGGTTACCCCTGTGAAACTCCTGGTGGGCATTTCCGAGAGCGAGTACACCAAGGTCAAGAAAGGCCAGGCCGTGACCCTGACCGTGGACGCCATCCCCGGCCAGACCTTCAACGGAAAGATCGAGCGCATCTATCCTACCATCGATCCCGCCACCCACACTTTCAAAGTGGAAGTGAACGTGCCCAATACGGACCGGGTGCTCCGCCCCGGCATGTACGCCCGTGTCACCGTGAACTTTGGCGTCCGCCACAGCGTGATTGTTCCGGACCAGGCCCTGGTCAAGCAGGAAGGCACGGGAACCCGCTTCATCTTTGTCCTGAAAGACGATAATACCGTAAGCTACCTGCCCGTGACCATCGGTCGCCATATGGGCCAGGAATATGAAATTCTCTCCGGCCTGGAAGAGGGAGCCCGTGTAGTTGTGAAAGGCCAGGCCCTGCTCAGGGAAGGTGTTAAGGTGAATGTACTATGAGCATCTACAGAACATCCGTAGAACATCCGGTAACCACCGCGCTTATCTTCCTGGCGCTTGCCATCCTGGGTGTCTTCTCCCTGGTGCAGCTGCCGGTAGATAACCTGCCGGACTTTGAATCCAACACCATTATGGTGATGAGCTCCTATCCCGGCGCATCGGCAGAGGACGTGGAGACCAACCTCACCAAGGTGCTGGAGAACTCCCTCAACGGCGTTCCCAAACTGAAGAACCTTACTTCCAACTCCCGTGAGAACATTGCCGTCCTCACCCTGGAATTCGAATACGGAACGCCCATCGACGAAGCCACCAACGACGTCCGCGATAAACTGGATATGGTGAGCCAGAGCCTTCCGGACGGAGCATCGGCCCCCTTCATCTTCAAGTTCAGCGCCGACGACCTCCCCATCCTCATCCTCTCCGCTACGGCCAACCAGAGCGTCAGCGCCCTGGACAAGATCCTGGACGAGCGGGTGGCCACTCCGCTGGCCCGCGTGACGGGTGTGGGTACGGTTTCCGTGGCCGGCGCCCCCAAGCGTGAGATCCAGGTCTACTGCGACCCTTCCAAGCTGGAGGCCTACAACCTGAGCATCAGCGCCATCTCCTCCATCATTGCCGCCGAGAACCGCAACATCCCTTCCGGCAGCATCGATATCGGCTCCGACACATATACCCTCCGCATCAAGAAGGAGTTCCAGGATCCCTCCGAACTCCTGGACATCGTGCTGGGTTCCGTCGGTGGCGGTACCATCTATCTGCGTGACGTGGCCCGCATTACCGATACCGTGGAAGAGAAGTCCCAGGAGTCCTACACCAACGGTGTACGCGGCGCCCAGATCATCATCCAGAAGCAGTCCGGCTACAATACCGTTGAGGTTATCAAGAAAGTAAAAGCCACCCTGGCAGGCCTGGAACGCAATCTTCCGGCCGACATCAAGATTACCACGGTGGTAGACAATTCCGACAACATCCTCCGTACCATCGGCTCCCTCAAGGAGACCATCCTCATCACCTTCCTGGTGGTTATGCTGGTGGTCTTCCTCTTCCTGGGCCGCCTCAAGGGTACGCTCATCGTGGTGCTGTCCATCCCTATCGCCCTGCTGGCATCCCTGATGTACCTGTTTGCCACGGGCAACACGCTCAACATCATCTCTATGAGCGCCCTGTCCATAGCCATCGGTATGGTGGTGGATGACGCCATCGTGGTGCTGGAGAACGTGACCTCGCACTTGGAGCGGGGAGAGAAGCCCAAGGAAGCCGCCGTCCACGGCACGGCCGAGGTAGGTATTTCCGTTATTGCCTCAACCCTCACCATGCTGTGCGTGTTCCTGCCCCTGACTATGATGACCGGTATGGCCGGCATTATGTTCCGCCAGCTGGGCTTCATCGTCTCCATCATTATGATCGTGTCCACCACGGCCGCCCTTACGCTGGTTCCTATGCTGTGCTCCGTTCTTATGAACAATGACCCCACCACCAACAAGCTGTATGTGTGGGTGTTCAGCTATGTGAACCGCTTCCTGGACGGCGTTTCGGCCGGTTATTCCCGCCTCATTTCCTGGTGTATGCGGCACAAGAAGATCATCCTGGCCGGTGCCATTGTGATCTTCGTGGCCGTGATGGCCCTCTATGTGCCCCGGATGAAGACGGAGTTCTTCCCCAACTCGGATGCCGGCCGTCTGCGCGCCACCATCGAACTGCCCATCGGTACCGCACAGGACGTAACCCGCGACGTAGCCGCCAGAATCTACGAAAAGATTATGGCCGATGTGCCCGAAGTGAGGGTTATGAGTTACAGTTTCGGCCAGGCCGATTCTGAAAACGCCTTTGCCTCGATGCAGCAGAACGGTACGTACCTCATCTCGATGAACATCAACGTAGGCTCTATGGAAGAGCGTAAGCGCTCGGTCTCCGAGATTGCAGACGTAATCCGGGCCGATCTGAAGCTCTTCCCGGAACTGAACCGCTACAACGTGACGGAAGGTATGGGTATGGGCGGCCGCGCCTCGGTGCAGCTGGAAATCTACGGCTACGATTTCACGGAAACGGAGAACGCCGCCCGCGAAATGCGCGCCCAGATGATGGAAAGCGGCCTCTTTGCACAGGCCATCCTGTCCCGAGACCAGTACACGCCTGAATACGAGGTAGACTTTGACCGTGAGAAACTGGCCCTGAACGGTCTCAACTCCGTTACGGCTGCTATGGCCGTATCCGCCGCCATGAGCGGTTCCGTGGCCTCCTACTACCGTGAAGACGGTGACGAGTACAACATCCGCGTCCGCTATGCCCCGGAATTCCGCACCAGTATGGAAGACCTGGAGAACGTGATCATCACCAATACGGCCGGCCGTACCCTCAAGGTAAGGGATCTGGGCCGCATCGTGGAATCCAAGGTTCCGCCCACCATCCAGCGAAAGAACCGTGACCGTTACATTTCCGTGAATGGCATTATGGCCTCCGGCAAAACCCTGAGCGACGGTGTGGAGTTCGTGCAGGCCCACCTGGATGCCCACCCGCTGCCCCAGGGACTTACCTGGCAGATTGGCGGGGACTACGAGGAACAGCAGGATATGTTCTCCAGCATGATCCTCCTGGCCCTGCTGATCATCATCCTGGTGTATATGGTGATGGCCTCCCAGTTCGAATCCTTTATGGGACCGTTCGTGATTATGTTCTCCATCCCGTTCGCCTTTGTGGGCGTGGCCCTGGGCAATATGGCCGCCGGCCTGGCAGTGGGTGTGATGTCGGCCATCGGTATCATCATCCTGCTGGGTATTGTGGTGAAGAACGGTATCGTGCTCATTGACTACACCATCCTGCTGCAGGAACGTGGCTACAGCGTGAGGGATGCCTCCGTGGAGGCTGCCAAGAGCCGTCTGCGTCCTATCCTGATGACCACCCTTACCACCGTTCTGGGTATGCTCCCGATGGCCCTGGGACGTGGAGAAGGTTCCGAAATGTGGAACGGTCTGGGTACCACCGTGGCCTGGGGTCTGAGTATCTCCACCCTCATTACCCTGGTCCTCATCCCCGTCCTCTATTGCGGATTTACAGAACACCGACAGAAGCGTAAGGCCCGCGCGCAATAAGAGCCCGTCGCAGAGCAAAGTAAACGTCATGCCCGGCCCTGACCGGGCATCTCCAAAAGGATCGTATTATGAAAGCGATATTTATAGCATACAATCAGGCTTACAATCAGGAGATTGTAGAGCTGCTGGAAGGTTTGGGACAGCGCGGTTACACCGCGTGGAATGAGATTGGCGGCCGCGGAAGCATTGACGGCGAGCCCCATCTGGGAAGCCACGCCTGGCCCACGCAGAACCACGCCCTCCTTACCGTGGTGGACGACGCCCTGGTAGACCCTATCATGGCCCACCTCCGCGACACCGACGCCGCCAATAAGGCCCTGGGCCTCCGAGCCTACGTTCTACCCGTAGAACAGGCGATTTAGCGTCCCTGTCATCTATGACATCTTGGAAAAATTTGTATATTTGTGAAACTAAAACATTGATGAACTATGCCTAAAGTAGCAACCAATAACAATTTCGAAGAGCTGCTGCAAGACAGCAAGCTGGTCATTGTGGACTTCTGGGCCACCTGGTGTGGTCCCTGCCGTATGCTTTCTCCCATTCTGGACGAACTGGAAGAAGAAATGGCAGACCAGATTACCGTAGTCAAGGTGAATGTAGACGATGCAGACACCGTAGCCGCCCAGTACCGCATTATGAGCATCCCCACCCTTCTGTTCTTCAAGAACGGACAGATTGTAGACAAGACCGTAGGCGCCATGCCCAAGGCCACTTTAGCTGAAAAGATCAAAGCTAACCTATAATTAACTTCAAGCGATGAAAAAAATTCTGACCTTCCTGGTGGCCGTTTTGGCTACCGCAACCATGGCTCACGCCCAGTTTGGTATCATCGGCGGTTGGACCACTTCCAACACCTCCATCAATACCAAGGACTTCAAAGAGAATTTCAAGGGCCTTGACAACTTCCACGCCGGTATTGCGTACCACGCAAAACTCCCGCTGGGATTTGCCGTTCAGCCGGAACTCACCTATGAGATGAAGGGTGCCAAGTTCAGCTCCGACCAAAACTTCGTGGCCGGTCTTCTTTCCACCAAGTCCCACGGCGTAGAGCTGGGTGTCGGTGTCCAGTGGGGTGTAGACCTCCTCGTGGCCCGTCCTTTCATTGTGGCAGAACCTTACATCGGTTATGTGTTCAAGAGCAACGAGCAGTATTCTGTGGGTACCTCCACGCTTCAGGTGGATCCCCTGGAAGTTTCCAAGTTCCTGAACGACGCCAAGAACAAGCTCGAATACGGTATTTCCCTGGGTGCCGGTGTTGACATCGTAAGACACATCCAGATTTCCGTGAAGTGGTTCAAGAACCTGGGACCTCTTTACAACGAGGGTATGTTCAACGCCAACAGCATCTATGCCAACGTAGCAGCTGCTTACAAGGACACCAAGAACTATCAAGGTATCAAGGTTACCCTGGGCATCTTCTTCTAACAGTCGATGAAACAGGTCACCATCTATTGCTCATCCAGCAATAAGATAGATCCCAAATACAACGAGGCAGCGCGTGAACTAGTTCGCGCGCTGCACGCTTTGGGATACGGAATCATTTCCGGCGGTGGTGCCCGTGGCACCATGGGGGCCATTACCGACGAATCCGTCCGCGTAGGAGGCCATCACGTGGCCGTCCTGCCCCGTTTTATGGACGGGCTGGAGAACACGGAAATCACCCGTGTCATCTGGACGGACACGATGAGCACCCGCAAGGAATTTATGAGGGCCGATACCTGTGCCGCCATTGCCCTCCCGGGCGGAATCGGCACGATGGACGAGCTCATCGAGACCCTGGTGCTGGCCAAGTTGGGCCGCTATCAGGGAAAGATCATGGCCCTGAACCTGGACGGTTATTACGAGCCCCTCAAAACCCTGTTGGACCACTACGTTAAACACCAGATGATGGCACCGGAAGACCGGGAACTGATGAAGTTCCCCAACACGGTGGAAGAACTGATAGCCTTACTCAAGTAATGAACGAAATCCTCGCCTATCTCAAGCCCGGACTGGAGCAAGTGAATTCTTTCATAGATGCTGCGCTTCGCAGTGACATCGAACTCCTGGATAGCACCAACCGCAGCCTGCGGGAGCATCCGGGTAAGATGATGCGTCCCATCCTGGCCTTGCTGGTGGCAGAGGCGGCTGGTCAGGCCACGCCGCCCGAGGATACGTACCGGTATGCGGCCGCTACGGAACTCCTGCACAACGCCACCCTCCTGCACGACGACGTGGTGGACGGTGCCACGGAGCGCCGCGGTATCCCCACGGTGGCCTCCCTGCTGGGGGGCTCGGCGGCCGTGCTGATAGGCGACTACTGGCTGCAGAAATGTCTGCGGCTCATCCTGGGAGCCCGGCGGGAGACCGACCGCGTGCTCCGGCTCTTTGCCCAGACCCTGGGCCACCTCACGGAAGGCGAGCTCCTGCAGATGCAGAAATCCACTACAGGAGATACCACCGAGGCCGATTACCTTCGCATCATCTACGGAAAAACCGCTTCCCTCTTTGAGTCTACGGCCCTTTCGGCCGCCATTTCGGTGAGCGCGCCCGAGGAAGTTGTCCGCGCCATGGGAGACTTTGCCGTTCAGTTGGGCATAGCCTTCCAGATCAAAGACGACATCTTCGATTATTCCGATGCGTCGGAAGCCCTGGGCAAGCCGGTGGGCATAGACCTCCTGGAACAGAAGATTACCCAGCCGCTGCTTTGCGCGTTGGAGCAGGTTTCCCCCGAAGAGCAGAAGAGAATCCGCGGCCTGGTGGCCAAAATTGCAGACCAGCCGTCCCTGGCCGACGAGGTTTCGGCCTTTGTCAAGGAGCACGGCGGTGTGTCCCTGGCCATAGCCGAGATGGACAAGCACGTGGAACTGGCCATCTCCTTCCTGAATGTCCTGCCGGATTCCAAGCAGAAAGGCTATCTGGAAAGACTGGCCCGTTTTGTAGGTCAACGCGAGAAATAAATGGAGATTTACGGCAATACGGAGGTGAGTCGCGCCCTCTCCCAGATGGTGGAGAGCGGCCACATTCCGCACGCCATGCTCCTGCACCAGGACGACGGCGGCTGCGCCTTCCCGCTGGTGCTTCACTTTTTGGAAGAGCTTTACGGCGGCAACCCCCGCGTGAAGAAACTCATCCACCCGGACATCCATTTCGTGTTCCCGGTGGCGGGACCGGACAAACCCGTATCGCTGCAGTTCATTGCCCCCTTCCGGGAGCTTTTGCTGCAGAACCCCTATTTTTACGAAAACGAGCTCTACAGCGCCATAGGCATAGAAGGCAAGCAGGCCGGCATCTCCGTGAACGAGGCCCGCAGCGTGCTGGACCGCCTGTCGCTGAGCGCCGTTGAGGGAGGCTGGCGCAGCGTAGTGCTGTACCTCCCCGAGAAGATGAACGTGCAGGCGGCCAACGCCCTCCTCAAGATGGTGGAGGAACCGCCGCAGAAAACGCTCTTCCTTCTCATCACCCAAGCTCCGGAGAAGGTGCTCCAGACCATCTCCTCGCGCTGTCTGCATCTGAGGGTGCAGCCCCTTTCGCCGGAGGCCGATGCCCAGGTGCACCAGGCCGAAGTAGCCGGCAACGCCGTCCTGGAAGACCTCTTCCACGACCTCCTGGAGGCCGTGGCCCAGAAGGATCTTCTCAAGGCCCTGGAAACCGGAGACGCCGTGGCAGACCTGAAGGTGCGTGAGCAGCAGAAGACCTTCTGCCGCCTGGCCGCCGAAGACCTCCGCCGGCTGTTCCTCCTGCAGAAGAGCCCGCAGCTGGCCCGCATCCCGGAAGGGGAGGAGGACTGGTACAGGCGGCTCTCATCGGCCCTCAAACCTACTTTCCCGCGCAGGGCGATGGAATGCCTGAACCACTCCCTGATGCTGCTGGAGCGCAATGTGAATCAGAAAATCTTGTTTACCAATTTGGTGAACCAACTATATAGAATTTAAAATGAACGACTATTCCAACGAGTCCATCCAATACGACTGTTTCCGCGGCTGCACCATCGTGACCGACGAGGAAACCGGCGAAAACGATATCCGCTACCGGCAGGGCTGTTGCAAGCTGGAAGTATACAACGTGCTCAAGGGCATTTCCCAGGAGCAGTGGGGCAACTACTTCGAGGTGCGCTTCAAGAATACCCGCAAAGGCATTTATGTGAACGCTTCGGGCCAGAGCATCAAGACCGGCGACCTGGTGGTGGTGGAAGCCGCCAGCGGCCACGATCTGGGCATTGTAACCCTGGAAGGACCCATTGTGGGCCGCCAGATGCGCTGCAAGGGCATAGACCCGGAGAAGCAGGAACTCAAGAAAATCTACCGCAAGGCCCGTCCCTACGACATCCAGCGCTGGCAGGAAGCCATAGCCCGCGAGCAGGAAACGATGATCCGCGCCCGCGTGCTGGCCAACAACCTGGGCCTGGAGATGAAGATTGGAGACGTGGAGTTCCAGGGAGACGGCACCAAGGCCATCTTCTACTACATAGCCGACGGCCGTGTAGACTTCCGCCAGCTCATCAAGGACTTCGCCGAGGAGTTCCACATCCGGGTGGAGATGAAGCAGATTGGCGCCCGCCAGGAAGCCGGCCTCATCGGAGGTCTGGGCGTGTGCGGCCGCGAACTCTGCTGCGCCAACTATATCACTGAGTTCAAATCCATTACCACATCGGCCGCCCGTACGCAGGACCTCAGCCTGAACCCGCAGAAACTGGCCGGCCAGTGCGGCAAGCTCAAGTGCTGCCTCAATTACGAGGTGGCCGCCTATATGGACGCCCATTCCCGCATCCCCCGCGTGGTGGAACCGCTGGAATTCGAAGACGGCCAGGCCTGGCTGGTGAAGACCGATATTCTGGCCGAAACGATGTATTTCTCCTACGAGAAAGGCTCCCTGGCCCAGACTTTTGCGCTCAAGGCCGATGAAGTCCGCGAGATCCAGGCGATGAACCGCCGCGGCGAAAGGCCCGAAACCCTCCGCCAGGAAGAGATTTCGGCCCCTGAATTTGTGACCGGTCAGGGCGAGGACGCCATCAACCGTTTCGACCCTGAAAAGAAGAAGAAGCGCCGCAACCGCAACCATAACCGCAACCGAGAAAAGAAAGCCCAGTGAGAAAAGTAGCGTTAGCCCTTCTGCTGGTGCTTCTGGCTTCCTGCCGGGAGCCCCTTTCCACCGAGCAGTTCGTGCGCGGAGCGGGTCCGTACGTGTTCACCGTGGATATGAGCGACACCACCGCGGCCTACGATTTTGACCTCTATACCCGCCTGGACGGCACTCACACGGAGATGCTCACCCTCCAGCCCGGCGCCCTGATCCGGGCCGAATGGCGCTCGCCCTCCGATTCCCTCCTGGTAGAAAAAGTTTACCTTCCGCTCCGGGGAGAGCGCACCACATATTACTCCAAGGATATCTACGAGCCCTACAGGGCCGATGTCCGTCCGGCAGAACCCGGAATATGGACCCTGACCATCCGGGCCGAAGACCGGGCGCAGCTGCTGCCGCTCCGCGGGATGGGCCTGGTGATCAAGAAACACAGAGACTGATGGGACACGGAAAACTCAAGAAATTTGCCGAGAACGAGACCTTCCGCTGCCTGCTGCAGCCGGATGCATCGGCCGTGCTGGCCAAGGAGCCCGGCTCCAAGGAGCTCAAGCTCAACGACCACCCCATCAAGGGCCATTGGGGGGAGCAGATGTTTGGCAACCATAACCCCATCGTTCTGGAACTGGGCTGCGGAAAAGGGGACTATACCATAGCCCTGGCCCTCCGGAACCCGGATATCAACTACATTGGCGTGGACATCAAGGGCGCCCGCCTGTGGAAAGGCGCCAAGTTTGCCACGGAGAACGCCCTGCCCAATGTGGCGTTCCTCAGAACGCGGATTGAGTTCATCGACGCGTTCTTCGGCCCGGAAGAAGTTTCCGAGATTTGGCTCACCTTCTCCGACCCCCAGCTCCGCGGTTCCGAGAATGCCCGCCTGTCTTCTCCGCTCTTCCTGGAGCGTTACCGCAAGTTCCTCAAACCTGGCGGAATCATTCATCTGAAAACCGATTCCCGCTACCTCTACGAGTACACCCAGGCCGTGTGCCAGGTAAACCACCTGCCTGTCCATTTCCAGAGCACGGATGTGTACAAAGAGATGGCCGGTCAAGCCGGCCATGACGGGGCGTCATGCCCGACTCCGATCGAGCATCTGGACTTGGAAGTCGTAACCCGGGTGCAGACTTTTTACGAGAAGATGTTCCTGGAGATGGGCCTGCCCATTACCTATATGGCCTTTGAAATCGGGCACGACGGCCCGTACGCGTTCCCCGGGGAGGCGTTCGACCACGAAAAGTGGCTCGAGGCCGAAGGTCCCCGCCGCTCCTTCTCCCACCAACCCTCCAAGAGGGATTAGATCTTTTATTTCCCCCCATTTTTTTCTAACTTTGTAGGGTTATGGCTAAATTGATTTACACAATGGGCGAAGTAGCGGAAATGCTGGGGGAAAATGCCTCGGCTGTACGCTATTGGAGCAACTATTTTGAGAAGTTCATCAAGCCCCAGCGCAATGCCAAAGGCAACCGTCTGTACCACCCGGAAGATATCGAGACCCTCAAGCAGGTCCAGTATCTTCTGAAGAACCAGGGCCTTACCCTGGAAGGTACCAAGCAGCGCCTCACGGAAGACCGCCGCACGGTGGAAAAGCGCGTGAAGGCCATCGGCATCCTGCAGGGCATCCGCGAAGAACTGGTTCAAGTACGCAAAGCTTTATGAAAGTAGGGGACATTACCGCGGCGCTGGAGGTGTTTGCCCCGCTCCGCATCCAGGAAAGCTGGGACAACAGCGGCCTCATCATAGGCTCGCCGGAAGACGAGGTCCACGGAGTTATGGTGGGCTTCGACTGCACCCCTGAGCTGGTGAAGGAGGCGGTGGAAAAGGGCTGCGATATGGTGGTCACCCATCATCCGCTCATCTTCAAGGGCATCAAGCGCATAGACAGCAAGGATCCTGTGGGCGCCGCCATTATGCAGGCGGTGCGCTCCGGCGTGGCCGTTTATGCCGCCCACACCACGGCCGACAAAGTAATTGCCGGCGTGAGCGGAGCCATGGCCCGCCGTCTGTCCCTGAAGAACATTGGCATTATGGTTCCGGAAGAAGACGGAACCGTGGGCCTCGGTTGCATAGGCGAGTTCGAAAATCCTATGACCGGCGTGGAAGCCCTGGCGTATGTGAAAGAGCGTTTTCACCTGGGCGTCATCCGCAGTTCCAAGCCCCTGGAAACCCCCATTACCAAGGTGGCCCTGCTGGGCGGAAGCGGCGGTTCGGAAATCCAGCTGGCCATGGCCAAAGGCGCCCAGCTGTACATCACGGCAGATATCTCCTACCACAATTTCTTCACTCCGGAAGGCTTTATGGTAATGGATATTGGCCATTTTGAAAGCGAAGTGGAGATTGTAGACATTTTCTTGGCAGAGTTACGGAAAAAATTTCCTACCTTTGCAAGCTACAAAAGTGCCAATATGGGCAGGAGCAACCCTGTCCACTACTTTGGTTTGTAAACAAGTAACAATCGATTGATAAATTTTATGGCAAGTACCAAGAAACCCACCGCCGCCAAGAAAGTGGAGGCCCCCATCGACAACAGGGAAACTTTTGTGTCGCTGCAGAAAAGTTTCGCCGATTCCGATATGCCCGTGGAGGAAAAGCTCAAGACCCTCTACCAGCTCCAGGCTGCGGATTCCGAGATTGACAAGATTATCCAGCTGAGAGGCGAACTGCCGGCAGAGGTAGCGGCCCTGGAAGAAGAAATTTCCACCCTCAAGGAGCGCAGCGCCGCTCTCTCCGCCCTGGTGGACCAGCTCAACCGGAACATTGCAGATGCCAAGCTCTCCATCTCCGAGCACGAAAGCATCATTGAAAAATACCAGCGCCAGCTGGAGACCATCACCAACTCCCGCGAGTACGACTCCCTGAACAAGGAGATCGAGAACCAGGAACTCCTCCGCCAGATTGAGGAGAAGACCATCGGTGACACCCGCTTCGAGATTGGCAACAAGAAGGCCGAACAGGATGAGATCAAGGACCGCCTGGCCATCCGTATGGAAGACCTCAAGGCCAAGAAGGAAGAGTTGGAGAACATCGTGGAAGAGACCGCCAAGGAAGAGGCCGTGCTCCGCGCCCGCCGCGAGGAATGCGCCGCCAAGATTGACGCCCGCACGATGAGCGCCTACGAGCGCATCCGCGAAAGTGTGCACAACCACCTGGCCGTGGTAGGCATCTACAACGGAGACTCCTGCGGAGGTTGCTTCAACACCATCACTCCCCAGCGTCGCGTAGAGATTGCCTCCAACCGCAAGCTCATCATCTGCGAGCACTGCGGCCGCATCATCATCAACCCGGACTTCGAATAATAGCCCAATGGCCGATACGCCCAGAAAAAAATCCCGCGCAGCCGAGCCCCTCAACCTGGAGAACCTGATGGGGAACAAACCCCCGCAGGCCCTGGATATGGAGGAGGCCGTGCTGGGCGCCATGCTGGTAGAGCCCGCCACCATAGACGAGTCTATGGAGGAGCTCTCGGCGTCGTGCTTCTACGACCCTCAGCACCGGATGATTTTCGAGGCTATGTCGGAACTGGTGAATGAGCACGCCGCCATTGACCTGGTAACGGTAAGCGAGAAACTCCGTTCCAAGGGCAATCTGGAGGCCATAGGTGGTCCTGTGGTGCTGGCCGGCCTGTCGCAGAACATTGCCGCCGCCGCCCACATTGAGTATTACATCAAGATCCTCAAGCAGAAGACCATCCAGAGAGACCTCATCACCGCCTCTTACGAGATTCTGAAACAGTCCTTCGACGAGTCCACCAACGTGGACGACCTCATTGACAACGCCCAGACCAAGGTGTTTGCGGCCATTCAGAACAACGTCAAGAGGGATGTCCAGGATATCGGCTCCATCATCAACGAGGTGCTGGAGAACCTGGAAGAGCTCCAGAACACCACCGGCCTCTCGGGCGTTCCTTCCGGCTATCCGTCCATAGACCGCATCACCCAGGGCTGGCAGAAGAGCGACCTCATTATCCTGGCCGCCCGCCCGTCCGTGGGTAAAACGGCTTTTGCCCTCAACATCGCCCGCAACGCGGCCGTTGAGGCCAATATGCCCGTAGCCGTGTTCTCCCTGGAAATGAGCGCAGACCAGTTGGGCAAGCGACTCATCACCACCGAGAGCGGCCTCTCCGGAGAAAAGATCAAGGGCGGTGTCAAGCTGGAATCCTTCGAGTGGGTCCAGCTGGAAGACACCCTCCGCCGCCTGGCCAAGGCCCCCCTGTACATAGACGACACCCCGGGCATTCCCATTATGGAATTCCGCACCAAGGCCAAGCGCCTGGTCAAGCAGAAGGGCGTGCGCCTGATTGTGGTGGACTACCTCCAGCTTATGCAAGGTCCCGTGGAACTCAGAGGCCTGCGCGAACAGGAAGTGGCCGCCATCTCCCGTACCCTCAAGGCCACCGCCAAAGAGCTCAACATTCCCATCATAGCCCTGTCCCAGCTGTCCCGTAACGCCGTGCAGCGAACCGGCGGAACCGGCAAGCCCCAGCTGAGCGACCTCCGTGAATCCGGCTCCATCGAGCAGGATGCGGATATGGTCATCTTCATCCACCGTCCGGACTTTGTGGGAATGAGCGACAATCCGGAAGACAAGGAGAAGGCTTACATCTGCATAGCCAAGCACCGTAACGGTGAGGTCTGTGATATCGAGATGAAGTACAAGGCCAATCAGGTCAAGTTTGTGGAACCGGACCAGAGCCTGGACGTGTACGCACAGCAAGGCCCAGTGGCCAGCGCCGCCAACGAGCCCGCCGCCGGCAATTACAATTTCGAAGACCAGCAGGATTTCTAGCCCGTGCGTAGGTGGATTTTCATACTCTGTATCTGCCTGGCGGCCCCGTTCTCCTTTGCCCAGGAAAGCCAGCCTTTCCAAGACGGAGAAGACGTATCCCTTACCGTAATGTACAAGTGGGGCGCCATCAACACGGAAGTGGGAACCGCCCGTCTCAGGGTTTTTAACGATTCTGTCAAAGGAGAGGAGGCCTTTCACCTGGACTGCAAAGCCTGGACGGCCCCTTTCTTCGACCGTTTCTACAAAATTAGGGAAGACCTCCATAGTTGGGTGCGGGCCTCTGACCTGCGCCCCTTGCGTTTTACCCGCAGCACCTACGAGGGCGGCTATACCGCCTCCAACGATTTCAACTACGACTGGGAGGCCGGAATCATTAGGGCCGATGTGACCTTCGGAGACAAGGGCCCCCAGTACCTGGAGATTCCCATTGAAAAGGGAGACCTGGATCTGATTTCCCTGTTCTATCATTTCCGCAGCCTTCCCCCGGAAGCCTTCGAGAACGGAGCCGTCACCAAGGTGCGCTTCGCCATCGACGACAGTGTCTTTGACGTGTACGTCCATTCCAACGGGATGGAAAATATAAAGATTCGAAGAAAGGGCCGAATGAACGCCTGGCACCTTTCCTGCTCGGTGGTGCAGGGCGCCCTCTTCGAAGGCAACGAACATTTGCACCTGTGGTTTTCGGCCGATGAAAACCGTATCCCCGTAGCCGCCAAAGTGCCCCTCAAGATGGGCGCTGTACACGCCTGGCTCTCTGCATACGACGGCCTCAAATACCCTTTTACCGCCTGGACCGATGGCCGAAAGCATTAGTCATAAAGGAAAAATTACCCGCATTACGCCGCAGGTGACCACCGTGTCCATCCTGCAGCACGCCGCTTGTGGAGAATGCCACATAGCGGGACTCTGCACTATGTCCGAACTGGCCGAAAAAACGGTAGATGTACCCACAGACCCCTATTCCAATTATAAGGTAGGGGACGAGGTAGAGGTCCTCCTCAAAGCCTCTATGGGCTTCAAGGCGGTGTGGCTCTGCTACGCTATTCCGCTGGTGGTGCTGCTGGGCGTGATCCTGGCCCTGATGGGCCTGGGCGTGGCGGAGGTTCCCGCCGCCCTGGCGGGCCTGGCTTCCATCGGCCTGTATTATTTAATGCTGTACCTGTTCCGCGATAAACTGAAGAACGAATATATATTTACAATAAAAGGATAACTATGGTAAACATTATCATCTGGACTGTTGCGGTGGTGACCGTCTTAGGCCTTGTGCTTGCCCTGGTGCTCTATTTGGTGGCCCAGAAGTTCAAGGTGGAGGAGGATCCCCGCATCGATGAGGTGGAGAAGGTGATGCCGGGCGCCAACTGCGGCGGCTGTGGCTTTGCCGGCTGCCGCGCGTTTGCCGAAGCTGCGGTGAAGGCCCCCAACCTGGACAATAATTTCTGTCCGGTGGGCGGCAACGAAACCATGGCCAAGGTGGCGGCCATCCTGGGTTACGAGGTAACGGCCAAGGCCCCTATGGTGGCCGTGGTGCGTTGCAACGGTACCTGCGAGGCCCGTCCCAAGGTAAACGAGTATGACGGCTATCCCTCCTGCTACGTCAAATCGCTCCTGTACACCGGAGACACGGGCTGCCAGTTTGGCTGCCTGGGCTGCGGAGACTGCGTGAACGCCTGCCAGTTTGGTGCCCTCTCTATGGATCCCGTTACCGGACTGCCGGTGGTGGACGAGTCCAAGTGCACCGCCTGCGGCTCCTGCGTCAAGGCCTGCCCCAAGCACATCATCGAACTTCGGCCCCAGGGTCCCCGCGGTATGCGTATGTTCGTCAGCTGCGTGAACAAGGACAAGGGCCCCGTGGCCAAGAAGGCCTGCGCCAACGCCTGCATCGGCTGCGGCATCTGCGCCAAGACCTGCAAGCACGAAGCCATTACCGTAGAAGGCAACGTGGCCTACATTGACCCCGCCAAGTGCAAACTCTGCCGCGAGTGCGAGGCTATGTGCCCCACCGGAGCCATCCACGGCGTGGGCTTCCCCAAGCCCCTGGACAAGGAGGCCGTGAAAGCCCGCATCAAAGAACGTCAACAGAAAGAAAAGGAGGCCGCAAATGTCTAAAGCAACATTCTCCATGGGCGGAGTCCATCCGCACGACAACAAGATTTCCCGGGAGTGCGCCATTGAGCAGTTGCCGCTGGCCCCTACCGTATATATCTCCGTGGCCCAGCACATTGGCGCACCTTCCGTGCCCTGCGTGGCCGTGGGCGACAAGGTGAAAGTGGGCCAGGTGATTGCCGAACCCGGCGGATTCGTGGGTGCCTTCATCCACTCCTCCGTGAGCGGTACCGTCAAGTCCATCGCCCCCAGGGCCGACCTCGCCGGCCGCGCCAGCACCCACATCGAGATTGCCGTTGAGGGAGACGAATGGGCCGAAGGCATCGACACCACCGACACCCTCATCACCGCCATCCCCGATGACCCCAAGGCCATCGTGGAGAAAATCAAGCAGGGCGGCGTTGTAGGTCTTGGTGGCGCCACCTTCCCCACGCACGTGAAACTGAGCCCGCCTCCGGGTTCCAAGTGCGAGCGCGTGATCATCAACGGCTGCGAGTGCGAGCCTTACCTCACCTCCGACTTCCGCACCCTTCTGGAGAAGGGAGAGCAGGTGGTGGTGGGAGCCGCCCTCCTGCAGAAGGCTATGGGAGACGTACCCTGCACCATTGCCATCGAAGAGAACAAGCCCGAGGCCATAGCCCACATCAACGAGGTCATCGCCCGCCTGGGTTATAAGAATATGGAGGTGATGGTTATGAAGATGATGTATCCGCAGGGCGGTGAAAAGCAGCTCATCGATGCTGTGATGCACCGTCAGGTGGGTTCCGGCGCCCTGCCCATCAGCGTGGGTGCCGTGGTTCAGAACGTAGCCACCGCCCTCGCCGTGTACGACGCCGTGCAGAAGAACAAGCCCATCGTGGACAACTCCGTCACCGTTACGGGCCAGTGCTTCCCCCGCCAGGCCAACCTGCTGGTACGCGTGGGTACACCCCTGAGCTATATCATCGACTATTTGGGAGGCGTTCCGGCCAATGCTGCCAAGATCATCAGCGGCGGTCCTATGATGGGCCGCGCCGTGGCCAACCTGGATGCCGCCACCGTCAAGGGAACCGGAGCCCTGCTCTTCCTCACCGAGGAGCAGACCCGCCGCGCCCCGGAGACCAACTGCATCCGCTGCGGCAAGTGCGCCGATGCCTGCCCTATGGGCCTGGAGCCGTTCCTTCTGAACAAACTCTCCAAGAACGCCGACTGGGATGCCTGCGAGGCCAACGCCGCCCAGGACTGCATCGAGTGCGGCTGCTGCCTGTATTCCTGCCCCGCCCACATTCCGCTGCTGGACAACATCCGCGTAGGTAAGGGCTTTGTGTTAGGCGCTATCCGCGCACGTGCTGCCGCCGCCAAGGCCGCAGCAGAAGCTGCTAAAAAGTAAAGGACTATGAATAAATTGTTAGTATCTCCTTCTCCGCATATCCACTCCAAGGACTCTACCAAGTCCCTGATGCTGGATGTGGTGATTGCGCTGCTGCCGGCCGTCATCTGCACCTTCATCTTCTACGGATGGAGGGAAATGGTGGTGATGGGCGTGAGCGTGGCCTCCTGCGTGCTGCTGGAATGGGCCATCACCAAATATATGCTTAAAAAGCCCTCCACCATCGGAGATCTTTCGGCCGTCATCACCGGTATCCTGCTGGCCCTCAACCTGCCCTACACTACGCCCTGGTGGGTGGTAGTCATCGGCTCCGTGGTGGCCATCGGCGTTGCCAAGATGAGCTTCGGCGGCCTGGGCCAGAACATCTGGAATCCCGCCTTGGTGGGCCGTGTGTTCCTGCTGGTCTCCTTCCCTACGTATATGACCACCTGGAGCGCCCCGCAGGGGCTCTTCGGCCTGGATGCCGTTTCCGGTGCAACGCCGCTGGGTGCTGTACAGGAAGGCCTTCTCCAGGGTTCCACCATCCAGGAAATTATGAGCGCCGGAGACTATTCCTATTCCAAGATGCTCTTTGCCAATCTGGGCGGCAGTTCCGGTGAGTTCTGCGTACTGGCCCTGCTGGCCGGCTTCGTATACCTTTGCATCCGCAAGGTCATCAAGCCCTGGATCACCCTCAGCATCTTCGGTACCGTGGCTCTCACTTCCCTCATTTTCTGGGGCATCGATCCTTCCCGTTTCACGGATCCTCTCTTCAACCTCCTCAGCGGCGGTCTGGTGCTGGGTGCCTGCTTTATGGCAACCGACTACGTAACCAGCCCTATGAGCGTGAAGGGCGGCATCATCTTCGGTGTGGGCATCGGCTTCCTGACTATGATGATCCGTTACTTCGGTTCTTATCCGGAAGGTATGAGCTTCGCCATCCTTATTATGAACTCTGTGGTTCCGCTGCTCAATATGTGGTTCAAACAGAAAAAATTCGGGAGGAAGTAGATTATGGCTGCAAAATCCAATTTAACCAATATGGTACTGGTGCTGGGCCTTACCTGCCTGTTCTGCTCCGGCATTCTGGGCGGTGCCTATGTGCTCACCAAGGAGCCCATTGACAAGGCCGCGGCCGAAAAGACCAACAAGGCCATTGCCCAGGTTCTGCCCCATTTCACGGAGGTGAAGTACAATGAGGCAGACCACTACTACACCGCCACCGACGGAGATATCCTGGTGGGTTATGCCATCGAGTCCACCACCGTGGGCTTCGGCGGCCCCCTGACCCTCATTGTGGGCGTAACCCCCGACGGCGTGGTCTACAACACTTCCGTGCTCTCGCACGCCGAGACCCCCGGTCTGGGCGCCAAGTGCACCACGGACGCCAAGTTTATGAATCAGTGGAAGGGCTTCAACCCCTCCGTCAAGAAACTCTCCGTCAAGAAGGACGGCGGTGACGTAGACGCCATCACGGCTTCCACCATCACCTCCCGCGCCTACACCCTGGCGGTGGAGAACGCCCTGACAACGTTTAAGAAGATTGCCGGTCAAGCCGGCAATGACGAAGCCGTCATTCCCGACTCCGATCGGGCATCTAATGAAGGAGGACAAGACAATGAGTAAATTGAAACTGATTACCGCCGGGCTTGTCAAGAACAACCCCACCTTTGTACTCCTGCTGGGTATGTGCCCCACGCTGGCCACTACCACCAGCGCCATCAACGGTCTGTCGATGGGTCTGGCCACGCTCTTTGTGCTGGTGCTCAGCAATATGGCCATCTCCGCCATCGCTCCCGTGGTCCCCGACAAGGTACACATCCCTGTATATATAGTGGTCATCGCCACCTTCGTGACGCTGCTCCAGCTGCTGATGCAGGCTTACACGCCCGCTATGTACGAGACCCTGGGCCTGTTTATCCCGCTCATCGTGGTGAACTGCATCGTGCTGGGCCGTGCCGAGGCCTTCGCCAACAAGCACGGCGTCATCGAGAGCGCCTGCGACGGCCTGGGCGTGGGTCTGGGCTTCACCGCCTCGCTCACCGTGCTGGGCCTGGTCCGTGAGATCCTGGGTTCCGGTTCCGTCTTTGGATACAACTTCATTGGCGGCCACGACGGTATGCTGGCCTTTGTGATGGCCCCCGGCGCTTTCCTGTGCCTGGGTTACCTGATGGTCCTGTTCAACAAATACCTTAAAAAGAACTAGGCTATGGAGTACTTCCTCATTATTATCTCGGCGATTTTTGTAAACAATATCGTCCTGTCGCAGTTCCTGGGCATCTGCCCCTTCCTGGGTGTGTCCAACAAACTGTCCACCGCATCGGGTATGTCTATGGCCGTGTGCTTTGTGATTACGCTGGCCACGCTGGTTACCTACCTTATTAATAAGTATCTGCTGGTTCCCTTCAACATCACCTTCCTTCAGACCATCGCTTTCATCCTTGTGATTGCTGCCCTGGTGCAGATGGTGGAGATTGTGCTCAAGAAGGTGAGCCCCAGCCTTTACCAGGCCCTGGGCATCTTCCTGCCCCTGATCACCACCAACTGCGCGGTGCTGGGTGTGGCCATCAATGTGGTCACCAAGGAGTTTGCCTTTGTGCCCGGCGGCGTGCTCAACCTGGGTCAGGCCCTGGTCTATGCCTTTGCCACCTCCCTGGGTTACGGTCTGGCTATGGTCATCTTTGCCGGTATCCGTGAGCACCTGGCTCTCAACAACGTTCCCAAGGCCTTCAAGGGCGTTCCCATTGCCATCATCAGCGTGGGTATCCTGGCCCTGGCCTTTATGGGCTTCAGCGGAATGGTGAAGTAGCCCACAGCTACATATTTTAGGTACGAAAAGTCCACAAGTCGTAAGATTTGTGGACTTTTTTACGTGCGGCGCATAAATATTTATAATTACTAAAATATTTTAATATAAAAATACCACGAAAAGAAAATCTGAAAATATTTTGGAAAAAGTTCTCAAAATATTTGCAAAATGGCGAAAAACAACTATATTTGTATCTAAAACACAAGCATAATGACGCGGGTGTATTAAACAATTTGTGGTAAAAAGGGCTCGGTTTAACCCCCGGGCCGGTGTCCCTATTCGGACTTAACCCATTAATAGTAAGGTATTAACACTAAAACAGCTTAACCGCCGAAACACAACTAATTAATCCTAAACGTGCAGCCCCAAAGACCGCAGGGGGATGCCGTTATCCCCATTTAGAGAACACTGTAACTAACAATTCACACTAATTATCTTAATTAATTACACTATGCAACACAAAAGTTTATTTGCCGCAATGATGGTGGGTGCCCTGGTCCTCGCCTCTTGCGTAAAGAACCAAGAGTCGCAGTCTGTGACCGACGTGAGAAACGCCCGGGCCGATGAGATCAAGTCCCAGGCCGAGCTGAACCGCGCCAACGCAGAGGCTGCCGTTACGCTGGCCAAGGCTCAGGCTGCCATTGCCGCCGCCCAGGCCGAACTGTTAAAGGCCCAGCAGGCCATTGTCGAAGCTGAAGCTGCCAAGCTGCAGGTCGAGGCTGAACTCGCCGCTGTGGAGGTAGAGATTGCCAAGGTTAAACTGGAAGGAGAAAGGGTAAAGCTGCAGGCCAAGAAGGCCGAACTCGAAGCCCTGATTGCCAAGTACGAGGCCGACATTGCCAGGTACGCCGCCGATAAGCAGAAAGCCATCAACGAGCTGGAAAAAGCTGAGGCCGACGCCGAAATCAATGAAATCAAGTCCCAGATCGAACTCGTTCAGCAGCAGAAGAACCTGTTTGAAGCTATCAAAGCTCTGGAAGGTGCCAAGCAGGAAGAGATTGCCGCTCTCTGGGCCAGTTACGAGAGTGAGGTTGCTGCTCTCAACAGAGCTCAGAGCAACCTTATTTCCGCACAGGCATCCCTGGCCAGACTTGAAGCCGGAGAAGAAATTGCTGCCGAGATTCTCGTCAAGCAGATTCAGGACAAGAATAACCAGATCTTCTCCCTGAAGCGTTACATTGAACAGCTCAAGGATAATGTTAACATAAGCGCAGCCCAGCTGGATGTTCTGATCAACACGGCTCACGCAGAGTATGAGACGGCTCTTACTGAAAAGCAGCAGGCAACTGTAGCCCAAACATTTATTCAGGGGCAGATTACCGAAATGGAAGGAGCTACATATGCTTATCAACAGGAATGGAACAACCCCTTCGGCCCTGTAGCTTGGTATAAAAGCATTAAAGGTGCTGTAGATACGGAAAGTACTATTACGACCGAGGACGGCCTTATTAAGGTATTTGAAAAAGCCGAAAAATGGAATCCGGAAACGCGTCGTATGGAATCGGGTGTCTATTTCTACTATCCCAACATGGGAGGAGATGCACCCATTAGCTCCTCCTTCCTGCCCCTCTTCACTACGGTGAATACGCCCTCTACCAAGATAGAGGATGTCGATTGGTACGTCCCTCAAATTGACGGTGTCGCTGGAACCGGTACGGCTATTTTCTATCGAAAAGTAGTTCCTGCCAAGATCTATGTTGACAACTTCAGAACCGTCCTTCCTATTTATAAGGAGATTGTAGAGGAAACAGCCGCTGCCAATAGAGAGGCCGTTCAGCGTCAGTATGATAGGATTGCTGCCCGCGTTGAAAAGACTCTCGAACGCGACTTTGTTGAGATCAGTGCTCACAAGGAGTATATCGAGAACGCCATGTATTCCTCGCCCAGGAGAAATATGAGATGGCTGAAGCCAGCTACTGGTATTTCCTGAACAATTACGACGGAAGTGTTGCCACTGAAATCGCTGAGAAGAATGCCCTGTTTGACTATAGAGAGTCCCTGGCCAAATTCGAGAAGGCAGAAGAAGCTTACGAAGAAGCCAGAATTGCCATCTTTGGCACTCCTGTCAATGAGGAAGCTACCAGTGATGATGAAGAACCCATTATTGTAGAAGGTCTCATCGCCAAGGTTCAGCGACTGGAAGAAAGAGCCTATCTGGCCAGAAAGGAAGCGGCCGAGGCCTATGCCAATCTTGATACTTTGAAGGCGGCCTGGGACGATGCCAAGGGTGAACTGGTGCAAGCTGTAGAAAAAGCAACAAAGGATCTCAAGGATGGTAAAGACGCTGTTATCGCTGCCAAGATTGATGCTCAGGACAAATTGGAAGCGTATCACTGGGCTGAAATCGTCTATACCGCCACCACTGACCCTCGCGATGAACGTGGCTAAGGCAGAATATGAGGGCGCCCTGGAGAAGGTCAATCTCAAGCAAGATGCCATTGCTGGCCTTGAAACGGCCCTTTCTAATGCCATAGCCGCCCAGGCTAAGGTTGAGGATCCTTATGTTGCGGCCGAAAAAGCTTTTAAGCTTCTTGATGTATTTGCGGATTCTTGCTTCCAAGACTGGAAGGACGCCGAAACTGCTCTTGCAAATGCTTTCGATACGCTTGAAGATGCAGAGGAAGATTATGACGATGCCACGACAGAACTGGCTGGAAAGTATGACGCCCTTGTTGAAGCTCAGAAAGCCAACGTGGACGCTCCGGAAGAGCTCAATAAGCTTCGCACTGAATACAACGAGGCCTATGAAGGCATTTTCGCTGCCAGGAAGACCGTAAGGGAAGCCAGAAAGGACTATGCCGCTCTTATCTTTGGCCCGGATGCCAAGTATCCTAAGTATATGCTTTACTTATCTGAGGTAGATCCGGACTATGCTGCCTTCTTCGATGAAATAGATGCCTGGACTTACAAGATTGATGGATACGTCATTGAGAGAGTAGCAGCAAAGGCTCCCGGCCAGTTGGCTGCACGTTATGCGTGGACTCTTGACACGTTCGCTGCCTTTACGGAGGAATTTGAGAACGCCATTTCTCACGATGCCCTGTCCCTCTATGATTCGTTATTTGAAAGCGCAGAGGAGGCTCTTGACAGAATCCACTCTGAGGAAGAGGCTTATCTCGAGAGAATGGAAGTGCTGCAGGAGGCTTATGATGAGCTGAATGATGCCACGATTGCACTGGCCGATGCTGAACTTGAAGCCCAGTTGGCTGCGACCGCATACCAGGCTCTTGCCAATATTAAGGGTCAACCGCTGTTCATTGTAACTCCTGGAGTTGTTGATGTGCCTGTTCCTGACGAGTACAAGAAGACTATCGCAAATTTTGAGGCCTACATCGAGACAATGGAGGGGAAACTTGTTGAACTTGAGCAGGCTCTCGTCGATCTTCAGATTAAACTTGCATTCGGCGAGGAGAATGGTCGCGGTCGCTCTCGTGAGTATACCGCTGCCCGGATGGCTGAGCTTGAGGCCAACATTGAGATGTACGAGACTGCTATCGAGTACCACTCCGCTCAGATTGAGTACTATCTCGAGGCCATCGCAGCCATTATGGCCGGCCCCGTTGAGTAGTTCCTGCCTTATTTAACGATTACTTTACAAGCCAGTACAATGAATATCAAACGTATATTTGCTTTTGCCGCAGCAATGCTCGTCGG
>ONCE01000014.1 GCA_900316245.1 uncultured Bacteroidales bacterium
GGGATCGTTCACGGAAACACCGTCCACGATGAAGTTGTAGGTGTAGATTTCCGGTTCGGGGGCATCGATGGTGATTTCCCAGATACCGCCTTCACCCTTCTTCATTTCTTCTACGCCGGTCCAGGGATTGGCCATCCAGTTACCGGAGAGCTGTACGCGGGTGGCGTAGTTGGCATTGAGACGGAAAGTAACCTTGCCGTCCTTTACTTCGGGAGAGACGATGCGGGGACCGCGACCGCCAAAAGCGAAGTTGGTGAGTTCCTGAGCACCCAGGGAGCTCAGGGCAAGGGCTGCAGCAGCCAGAATTGTTAAGACTTTTTTCATACAGTGTTTGTGTTATTAGGGATTTGGGGTTAGAGTCTTACGGTCTTCTTGAGACGGATGTCCTGGGAAGAGGCACCTACCTGGAGCTTCACCTTCTTGCCGGAGAAGGCCCATTCGTGCTTGTCCATATCCCAGAGCTTGAGATCGTCGGCCGGGATTACAATTTCCACGTCCTTGGTCTCACCGGCCTTCACGGCTACGCGGTCAAAGCCGCGGAGGCGCTTGGAGGCCTTGTCTTTCTTGAACTTGGCGTATACCTGCACCACTTCCTCGCCATCGCGGGAACCGGTGTTCTTGAGTTTGAACTTAACCACATAGTTGCCGTCCTTCTTCTCCACCTTCATCTTGGAATACTTGAAGGTGGTGTAGCTGAGACCGTAACCGAACGGGAAGATGGGCTTGGTCTTGGCATACATATAGGTACGGCCGTTGGTGATGTCGTAATCCAGGAGGTTCGGGAGATCCAGGATGTCGCTTACCCAGGTCTGGGTGGTGCGGCCGGCGGGGTTGTAGTCACCAAAGAGGACATCGGCCAGGGCGGTACCGAGCTCCTGGCTGCACTGGGTGATGTGGACAATGCCGGGAACATTCTTGGCGGTCCAGTTGATGGCATACGGGAAGCTGGAGATGAGGGCTACCACGGTGTTGTGGTTTACCTTCCAGATAACCTTGATGAGGTCTTCGGTCTCCAGCTGGATGCTGCGGCGGTCCAGAGCTTCGCGGCCGTCACCGGCTACGGTACCCTGGGCCCAGGGAGCCTGGATGGACATGGGACCCCAGTCGGGGCTGGTGGCCGGGTGGTTACCCACGCACACGATGCAGATATCGGCCCATTTGGCCAGTTCCTGGGCGCTGCCGTCGGAGTCCCAACGCTGGAACTTCACTTCCACGTCGGTTCCCTCCACCTTGGCCTTGATGCCGTCCAGGGCGCTCACCTTGTAGGCGGGCAGGGCGCCATACCAGTCTTTGAGAACCTGATCGGCCCTGTTACCAAATACGGCAATCTTCTTGACCTTGTTCTTGTCGATGGGCAGGATGTTGCCCTGGTTCTTGAGGAGGACAACGGACTTCTGGGTTACCAGGAGGGCCTTGTCCTTGAATTCCTGACGCTCCCAGGGAATGTCTTCGTCGGAGCCGAAGTTCTGCTGATCGTAAGGGCATTCGGCATCCATCAGACCCAGGCGCAGCATGGTGCGGAGGTTGGCCTTGGTGCAGTCGTTAATGGTCTCGTCAGAAAGGAAGCCGGCGTCATAGGCGGCCTTCACCTGCTCGAAGCGGGAGTCGATGAAACGGGACAGACCGGCATCCAGGGCCATCTGGATGGCCTGGTTCTCATCCTTGGCATAGCCGTGCATTTCCGGCATATGCATAAAACGGAGAGCACCGGCATCATCTACGATGGTACCCTTCATACCCCATTCATTGATGAGGACTTCTTTGATAAACGGAGCGGCAATGCAGGGAACGCCGTTGTAAGCGTTGTAGGCGGTCATCACCGACATGGAGCCGGCCTTGGCGCCTTTCCAGAAGCCGTAACTATAGTATTCGCGGAACTGTTTCTCGTCAAAGCGGGAATCCGTCCTGTAGCGGTTGTCTTCGTTGCTGTTGGCCAGGAAGTGCTTCATAAGGGCGGCGCTTCTCCAATACGTGGGATCATCTCCCTGGATACCCTTTACCTCAGCGGCGACGAGTTCGCCCACCAGGAAGGGATCTTCACCGAAGCTCTCCTCGGTGCGGCCCCAACGGGGATCACGGGCGAGGTCGGCGTTGGGAGCCCACAGAATGAGGCTCTTGCGGGGATTGTCCTTGGAATAGAAGCGGGCCTCGTAGGACATCACGTCACCTACGATCCAGGCCATTTCGCGGTCCCACGTCTCACCGACACCGTAAGCCTGCGGGAACGCGGTGCTGTTGCGATACTTGGGCGGCACATAGCCGGGCCAGTTACCGCCGCCAAACTGACCGGCATTGCCGGCGTTGGGCAGTTCGTTGGAACCACCTTTTACAATACCGTGGATAGCCTCGGCAGCGCCGGGATTGGCAATGCCCAGACGGGGCACGCCCTGACCCACGATGGTTCCCAGTTTTTCTTCCACCGTCATAAGGGAGACGGCGTTATCCAGGCGCTCCTCCTCAGAGAGTTTGGGATCCTGGAAAGGATAGGTTACTTCCTGCGCACGAACCAGGGCCGATGTCAGGAGCAACGCACCCAGGGTAGCATAGAAATAGGTTTTCATTTGTCAAGTGTGCTTTGTGTTGAAAAAAAAATACCGGTCCAGAATACATCCGGACCGGTATTTAATAAGCGTAGACTACCAGTCGGTGACCTCGGTGAAGGTACCGGCCTTCAGGTCAACCTTGTAAACAGGGCTATAGTTGTAAGCCTTGCTGGAGTTGACGGTACCGTCGTTGGTATAAGAAGCGGGGTGCTCGATCACCGTAACGACGGTGATGAAGTAGTTCCACCAGTCATCCGGCGAACCGGCAGCGAGGTAGGCTTCCATATCAAATACGGTCTCCTCTACTTCCTCGGTCCAGGCAGGAACAACCGTATAGTGAGCGCCGATAGCAGCGATGCGCACAAAGTGAGGCTGATCGTACTTGAACTCCTGGGCATTGGGTTTCTGGCCAGCAGCATCGGTGTAATCAGGATCCACATAGAGTGTGACCGTGGTACCGGAAGGATCCACATCAGAAACAATGGCGTTAGGATCCTTATCGCAAGCGTTGTCGTTCATACCCACGAAACGGTCCTTGGCGACGCAAAGACGCACCTCACCGATATTGTTCACAGCGGCTACGGGGCTGGAAAGTTTGCAGGTAACCTTGATCTTCTTGCCATCCATGGCCCACTGGAGATTTTCAATGCGGACGAAAGGAGTAACCTTGAAGTCAACGGTATTCTCACCCTTCTTAAGTTCGAAGTTCTGAGGCTCCGCAATAAAATTGTTGGAAAGGGTGTTCATTACATACTGACCGGCGAAGACCAACTTGTTTACATAAGTACCGTTGCTCTTGACCGCCCAGGACTGGTTGGCTTCGGCCTTCCAGCCTTTCTCCACCACAGTGATGGAAGAGATGCTCTGATCGAACTGCACGGGCTGGTTGGTAGCGGCATCCAGAATCTGGCCCTGGACGGAAGCGTCCCAGCCTTCCTGGTTATCCAGCTTGAACCAGTCGCAGGAGGAAACGACCAGCAGGGCTAATGCGCAAGATAAGACAGATATAATCTTTTTCATAGCAATTCAAATTATTTATTCCTGGACAGGGTTAGGAACCAGCTTATTCGTGGTATTGTAATTAGGAATACCGGAATAGTAGCTAAGGCTGTTGAAAGAAGCCGGAGCAGGACGGACATTGGTGTCATAGTCCCAGCAGTTGGCACGGACAAAGATAGTACCATAACCACCTCCGAAAGCGTTCTTCAGGCTCATAACCGGGATGAGGGCGTGCTTGCGGCCACCATTCGGGTTGGAAGAGCCATCGCGTTCAAGATTGAAGTAGGCGCGGCGGCGATACTGGGTGGCACCAAAGTCATCTTCGAATGCCAGCTCTACGGTACGCTCGTGCAGGATATTGGCAATGTTGGCATCCACATCGCCCTTGAAGGCGGCGCGGTGACGGATGGCATTCAGGTACTCCTTGGAATTGCCGGCATTGGTACCGCTCTTCTCAACGATGGCTTCGCAGTAGTTGAGCAGAATCTCTGCGTAACGGATGTCATACCAAGGGTTCTGGGACTGGTCCACCTTGTTCACGGGATCCAGGAACTTGCGCAGGCCGAAGCCCGTGGTGTACCAGGAACCGTCGTTGGTACGGCCCATCTTGTGGAAACCGGAGTACTGGGACTCTTCCTTGGCACCATTCATATAAACGGTAGTTCCCCAGAAATCAACGCTAGGGTTGGATTCATCGTAGATGGCAATCATGTCATCGGTCATCAAACCACCCTGAATAACGATATTGGTATTGCGGAAGTTGATGCCAGGATAAATGACGGAGGCGTGGAAGCGGGCGTCCTTGTTCTTGAAGGCGTCGGCCGGATTCTGATAACGGACAAAGTTGGCTTCGTCATTATAGATGGCGGCACTGCCGGCAGGGCTGGAAGGATTGGTGAAATACACATCCTCGTGGCCATCCGTGCGAGTAACTACAGTACCATCCGTAGCTACGCCAGCCTCGTTGTAGTTATCGTACTCATCAACCAGATCGAGGGTCACGCCATAGCAGCCGAAACGCCATACGCCGGTGCCGGAACCGTGAGCCTGGAAAGGAGAGTTCTTGAGGTCGATACCGTTGGAGTTGGTGGTAACACCATTCTTGTAACTACGGCCGAAGATGAATTCTTCATCCTGACGGGCCAGGAACAGATCGGTGTAATTGGCGATAGCCTCTTCAACGGAAGCAGGGTTGGATTTGTACAGGGCAAACTTGTGGGAGTTGATGATGGCCTCGGAAGCGGCGATGGACTGATCGTAGTAACCGGTAGCCCATTCAGACTTCATCAGAGCCAGCTCCTGCTGGACAGCCTGGTAGCTGGTGGCAATAGGAGCATTGCCCCAGTATTTGCACACGGAAGCGGCCCAAAGGGCAGCGCGGGATTTCAGGCCAAGGGCAGCCCACTTGGTAGCACGATACTTACCACCGGGGTTGTTTTCGGGAAGGAGGCTGATGGCGGTATCCAGTTCGCTCAGAACGAAGTCCCAAGTTTCCTTTTCCTTGGAACGGGGGATGTACAGACCCTCATTGGGCTTGTCGGCACCCTCGAATTTGTCGTCCAGAGGTTCGGTCACGATGGGAACGCCACCGTAGATACGTACATTGGCGAAATAGTAGTAAGCGCGAATGAAGAGAGCTTCACCTTTGTAGGTGTTATATTCATCTTCGGTAACAACATTCTTCTCCTTGGCCGTTTCCAGCGTCTGAAGGAACATGTTGATATCGCGGAGATTGGTGTAGTTCCATACGCTATTGGTATAAACACCGCCGGAATAGGAACCACTGGTGTTGGAGTCATTGGCGATGACGGTATTCTTGTCGCCCTCGGCAAATGCACCCATGGGGATGTTGGAATAGAGACTGGCCATCAGGCGGTCGAGACCGGCGGTAGAACCAGCCAGCGTCTCGGCGTCCATCTTGCTCAAGTCACCTTCCAGGCTGTCGAAAATCTTGTCGCAGGACACGAAAGTAAGGGCAGCCGCAGTGAGAATATATACAAATATCTTTTTCATAGATGCGTAGCAATTAGAAGTTGATGTTGATACCGGCACTGAAGTTCTTCATCAGAGGAGTACCAGCAACACCCAGGTAACTGTTCTGGTTACGCTCGGGATCGTAAGGTTTCAGGAGCGGGTTGCAGAAAGTGAGCAGGTTGGTGCCGTTCACATAAACACGCAGGGAGCGGATATGGGCCTTCTGCAGGAAGTTGGCCTGGAAGGTATAACCAATCTCCAAGCTCTTGAGTCGGAGGTAGGTACCATCTACGTAGTCGTAGGGCTGGTTCTTACGGTAGGTAAGATTGGAGGAGTCATCGTAAGCGGAAGTTGCGATGGCAAGAGCCGGCCAGTAACCGGCGGTCCACTGGGTATTGGGATCGAACGGATCGGCCTTGGGATCGGTGGTGTGCCAACGGTCCATGTAGTTCTGGTAGAACGTGGTGAAGAAACCGTAACCCATACCGCCGGACAGGGAGACAGACTTGCTCACGAGGGTAGCGGCGTTGAAGGTGGCATTGAAGTCAAGGCCCTTCCAGCTACCGGAGAGCACCAGACCGAACTGGAGCGGAGGGTTGGTCTCAGACCAGGTATAGTACATATCAGAACCGTTGAGGCGACCATCACCGTTACGGTCTTCAATCTGGTACATACCGGGAAGCATGGCCTTCATGTTACCATAATAGACCTTGCTGTTGTTGATTTCTTCCCAGCTGGTGAACTGAGGATTGCCGGGCAGCCAATGATACATGCTGGCAGAATGGGCATTGCTCCAACGGCCAACATTGTTGCTCTCATAATAGGAATTGGCGGAAGTCCAAGGATAATCCACCATGGAAGCCGTATAAGTGTTGCGGCTGCGGGAGAAGGTGGCGGTGAACATCACGCGGTAGTTGAAGTCCTTGATACGGTTGCGGTGATACAGGCTGAGGTCGATACCCACATTCTGGCTCTTGTTCAGGTTTTCCTGAGGGAGGGACTGACCGTACATATCAGGAACGGTAGCAGTAGAGGCTGCAGCGATACCGGAGGTATTTCTCCAGAACCAGTCAACGGTACCACCGAGGAGACCACGCCATACTTCGAAGTCAAAACCGAAGTCCATCATACGGACCTTGGCCCAGGAAATGATGGTCTGTGCCGGGCTGTGGTTGGCATAACCGGAAATGGCGGCGCCGTCATTGAAAACGGTGCTACCGTTCTGGCTGAAGCCCACCAGGTAACCGTAAGGATCACCCTGGGAGTAGCCGGTCATACCGTCGGACCAACGGAACTTGAGGTTGTTGACCTGAGGAAGGATGGCCTTGAAGAATTTTTCTTCAGAAAGACGCCAACCCAGGGAGTAGGACGGGAAGAAGCCCCAGCGGTGACCGGGAGCGTAGAGATAGGTACCGTCGTAACGGGCCATGACCTCTACCAGATACTTGCCCTGGTAGTCATAGTTGATACGACCCACATAGCCGGCCGTAGCACGGGCAGAACGGGAGCCGCTGTTGGTCTGGGTATCGGAAGTACCCTGGCTGATGATGTCGTGGGTGAAGAAATCACCGTATTCACGGCTGGCACCGATGCTGCGAATCTTGCTGACCGTGGTTTCGGCAGCAAGGGTAGCACCCAGGTGGTGGCTGCGGGCAATCGTAGTATTGTAGTTAGCCTGCAGACGGCCATAATATCTGGTATAAGTATTCCAGTTCTCAGAATACTGGTTCTTGTCCGGGTTGTAAGCAGCCAGGATGTCGGACTCGTAATCATAGAGCGGGAAGTGTCTGGTAAGGGAGCTGTTCTTACGCTCAACTACATCGTAAGCACCGGAAGCCTGCAGTACGAGACCCTTGAGGAACGGAGCCTCATACTTGATATCCAAGTTGTTACGGAAGGAAACGTCGTTATCCTTCATGGAACCGGCCACGTCAGAAACCATAAGGGCCACGGCATTGCGGTTCTCAGCCACATTGGAAGAATAGTGGGCAGGATTGTCGCGGGTGGTAGCGTGAACCATACGAGGAGTCAGGAGGGCATAATACATAGCATTCTGCGTGGTATTTGCCGGGGGCATTTCCTGAGTGGTCACGTTAATGGCAGACTGGAAGGATGCGGAGAGGTTGGGAGTGATCTTGGTAGTGAAGTTGGCAGTAAAACCAATGCGGTTGTAGTCACCGGTGTTGGCGCGGTAGATAGCGTCCTGGTTGGTGTAGTTGGCGCTCAGGTAATACTGGGTCTGCTGGTTACCGCCACGCAGGGACAGGTTGTGCACGTGGGAGAAAGTGGACTTCTTGAAGATGGCATCCCACCAGGAGAAGTTCTCATAACCGGGCTCGTGATTGCGGTACTTGGCAATCTCTTCATCGGAGTAGGTAACACTAGGGTTGAGGTAGTTGTTACGGGTCATCTCATTGTACACTTCCATATAGGTAGCGATATCTACTTCCTTGGGAAGGGCGGTAGGGACACCGAAGGTAAGGGTGTTGGAATAAGTTACCGTAGGCTTGCCAATCTGGCCCTTCTTGGTGGTCACGAGGATAACACCGTTCTGGGCACCCAGACCATAGATGGAAGCGGAAGCGTCCTTGAGGACGGTGATGCTCTCGATGTCATCCGGGTTCAGTTCTGCGAGGGCAGCGCTGGAGGACTCGTTGTTCTGCACCCAGCCCCAATACTGACGGCTCTTGGACTGACGGGCCACACCATCGATGATCACGAGGGGAGCGCCGAAGCCACGGATGCTGATGTCCTGGTCAAACCAACCCACGGCACCGGAGTTCTGACGGATCTGCAGACCCGGAACCTTACCCTGCAGGGAGGACACGAGGTCGCTCTGCTTGGTGGAGGTAATGTCCTCTGCCTGAATGTTGGTAATGGAACTGGTTAAGGATGCCTTCTTCTGGGTACCGTAACCAACGACCACGGTTTCTTCCAGTTCAGTGGATTCTTCCTGGAGGGTGATGTTAAGGGTAGAAGAAGTAACCTTGACCGTCAGGGTTTCATAGCCGATGGCGGAGACCACCAGTTCTGCACCAGACGGAACGGTAATGGTGAATTTGCCGTCGACGTCGCAAGCGGCGCCGTTAGTGGTGCCGGCCTGTAAGACGGCCGCACCAATAACGGGCTGCTTTTCAGCATCGAGAACGGTTCCCTTCACCGTGAGGTTCTGAGCGGAAAGAACCGAGGCGCCCAGGACAAGTCCCAGACCCAGGGCTACGAGCCGCTTGAGGAAGTTGTTGGTTCTCATACTTAAGATTTATTAATTAATAGGTTGATTGGTTTCCTATTTGAAAAGCTTCTGAGCAAAGGTGTTCAGGTACAGACGCCAGTTGGACCATACGTGACCGCCGTCGGAGACGAAGTACTCGTGCTCCAGGCCCTGCTCGGTGAGCTTCTTGTGCATATCCTCGGCACCCTGGAACAGGAAGTCGGTGTTACCGCAAGCCAGGAAGTAGAGCTTTACGCCAGCCTTCTTGAGGGTTGCGATCTGCTCGGGGGTAGCGGAACCGGCAGCGGACAGGGGGCAGATGTAGTCAAACATCTCAGGATAGAGGATGGAAGCGGAAATGGTGTGACCGCCACCCATCGAAAGACCGGCGATAGCACGGGAAGAGGGCTTGGCAATAGCGCGGAAATTCTTCTCGATGAAGGGTACGATTTCCTCGCAGAGGCTGCGGACGTAACCGTTCATGAGTTTGCTGCGCTCGGCCTCGCTCATATTCTGGAGGGCGTTGCGGTCCCAGTTCATCTGCTTCTCGGGGATGTTGAGGGTGCGGGCGGCAGCCTGGTTGGCGTTACCGTTGGGCATCACAACAATCATAGGCTCGGCCAGACCCTTTTCAATCAGGTTGTCCAGAATCTGGGCGGCACGACCCATAGAGCTCCAGGCTTCTTCGTCACCACCGGCGCCGTGCAGGAGGTAAAGCACAGGATATTTCTTCTTGGGGTTGTTCTCGTAGCCGTAAGGAGTATAGACGGTCAGACGACGGTCCATGCCCAGGATCTCACTGTGATACCAGGGGTGGCTCACGGTGCCGTGCTGGAGCTTGGCCTCACCGTAGTTTTCCGTACGCTCGCCGGGAACGAGGAGCATGGGGAGGAAACGGGTGCCGTCACGCTGAACGAGGATGTTCTGAGGGTCGTTCACGTTGACACCATCTACTACAAAGTTATAGGTGTAGATTTCCGGGGAGGGCAGAGGAATCTGCACAGACCAGACATTGTTTTCTCCACGTTTCATGTCGATGGTGCCCGTCCAGGGGTTCTCCATCCACGAGCCGCTGAGTTTGACAACGGTGGCGTAATCTGCCTTGAGGCGGAAGGTCACGCTGTCGTTCTTGATCTCAGGGGAAACGATGGGTTTCATGCCACGGCCAAAAGAGAAGTTGGCCAGTTCTTGTGCCTGCAGGCTACCGGCAACGGCCAGGCAGATGGCAAGCGAGGAAAGGATACGTTTCATTGATGATTAAATTATTGGGTTGGTTATAATAGTGTCTAATTATCGATGCAAATGTAAAAACATTATAACTGGAACACGTTCTTTCTTGTTCAAATGTTTTTCCATATGAACAAACAACTATTTAAACGTTTCGCCAACGGCCGTCAGGGCCTTCTGGAGACACACAGGCCAGAATGACCAGTCGTGACCGCCGGAACGTTCGATGAAATTCACCGCTATGCCGTTCTCTTTCAAAACAGCCACATATTCCCGCACTCCGGCAATGGGAATGGTCCAGTCCGTGGTGCCGCTTTCAATGGTAATGGGCGGAAAAACGGAAGGGTCGCTCTGCTCTTTGATCAGCGCCACGGAACCATCGGCATCGGTGGCCGGGCTCATGGCATATCCATACGTGAACTTGGTGGGATACTTGAGCGAATAATATAAGGTACCGAAGCCACCCATGGAGAGGCCGGCCACGGCTCTCTTGCCATTGAAGTGATATTTGGCCTCCACCTCGGGCATCAGTTCCCCGTGCATATATTGTTCAAAGGGCTCCACATAGAAAGTAGTCAGTGCGTCCGGCATAATGATGATCATGGGAACGCCACCGGCTTTCAGATACTTGTCGGCTATCTTGGCGGCACCGCCCTTGCTGTTCCACGAGAGATGATCGTCTCCGTAACCGTGCAGAAGGTAGAGAAAAGGATAGGTCTTGGTTTCGTCATAGTTTCCCGGAAGCCACACGGAATAGCTCATGGCGCGGCCCATATAGGTGCTCATAACACTACCTGTCATATAGGTTCCATTAGGGATTTCCGGTTCCGGCTCCGGGTCGGGAGTCTTTCCACACGCGGCCAGTAAAACCGGCACAAGCATCCAGGCAAAGATCTTTTTCATTAGTCTAATTTAGATTCAATATTGATTTTCAAAATTTTAGGCCACGCCTGCCACTCGGGCATCCCTTCGGCACGGGGCTTTCCGTCCTTGGCAAAAGAGGTCCAGAGGGCACTTACGCGGTGACCCAGTTCAACAGCGTCCTCTCCCCCGCCGGTAAAGGTGCGGTGAAGGAGCACATTGTCAAAGACAAACGGGATCTCTATGCAGTGCGTGCTGCCCAGGGCGCCGTCCAGCACCGGCGACTCCCAGGTGAACTGATAAAAGTACACGGGAGCGCAGCCGGCAGCCGTACGGTCTGCAGCCTGCTTGCGGGCCAGGGGCTTGAAGATAGGGTCTTCCTGATCCCGGGTAAATTCATGATAGACCGTGCCGATGATTACGGGCACCTCCTTGGAAAGCGCCAGTCCTTCCGGAGAGGAAGGCTGGGCAGGGATAACCTCGCCATCCACAACCGGGCACTGGCCAAAGAGCAGCTGGTCCAGAATGTTCTCCGGCAGGGCTCCGTCCTGGCGGGCCTCGGCCGTCACGTCCTGTACGGCCTTGCGGTAAGCCGCATACAGATTCTCGTAAGGGACGGACGCAATCTCGTCAATCTTGGCGGGAGAAATGCCCAGGTTGGCAACGGTAGCCGCACCAATGCGGCGGGAATACTTGGGGCTCATGAGGTTGGTGATGGAACCGCTCTGCACGATGGCCTTGTGGAAGAGGCCTTTGGCGGAAGGCATGGCCATCAGGGTGCTCACCTTGCCGCCGCCGCCACTCTGACCGAAGATGGTCACGTTGGAGGGGTCTCCACCGAAATTGGCGATATTCGTCTTAACCCATTCCAGGGCTTTGACAATATCCAGCATACCCACATTCCCGGAATGGGCGTATTTGGCACCATAACCGCTCAGGTCCAGGAAACCCAGGGCGTTGAGCCGGTGGTTCAGGGAAACCACCACCACACCGTGGTCACGGGCCAGGTTGGTGCCGTCGTAGCCGGCCTGCTCCTGGCTGGAGCCCTCCGAGAAGCCGCCGCCGTGCAGCCACACCATCACGGGAAGCTTGCTGCCCGCCTTGATGCTGGAGGTCCACACATTCACGCGGAGGCAGTCCTCTCCGGGGTAACCGTCGTCCCAATGCATGGTAAAGGCCTGGTTGTCGTCTCTCCAACCGGCACGGTCCGGATGGGGGCTCACCGGGCCGTATGCGCGGCTGGCCCTCACCTCTTTCCAAGGTTCAGGATCTGTAGGCGACATGAAGCGGGCCGCATCACCATAAGGGATACCTTTATATATATATACCCCATCTTCCACGTAACCGGCCACGGGACCGGCCACAGTCTGAACGGTCGAAGCCTTGGCCGAAGTTTCAATACAGGAAGTACACGGAGATGCTTTCCTCTGAACGGGCTGTCCACAGGAAACCATCAAAAGTGTGATTGTCCAAATAGATAAGTTTAGTTTTAGTGACATGGCTTGGTCTGTTTGTGTATGCAAAGGTGGAAAAAAGCACGAACACAGTCTTTTTCGCATTTTCAATTGTTTTTTCTACTGTTCAAAATGCTTATATTTGCCTCCATGAATCGCAAATTTATTCCCCTCATTTTGGGTCTCCTGGCGTTAAGCGCCTGTGAATATAACGGAGGAGAAGTCCCCGTACCGGAAGAAGGCAGCATTCAAGTGTCCAACCGCCTGTCCAACCAACGCGTCAACTGCATCACGGAAGATGCCGGTGGCCTCATCTGGATGGGCACGCAGCGCGGCCTCAACTGCTTTGACGGCCACGAATTCATCCAATTCTTCTGCACGGACGACACCCTGGGCCTGCCGGACAACCAGATCTACGCCCTTCATCCCTCCCCCAACGGCGCCGTATGGGTAACGGCCGTAGGCGGAGCTGCCGTCTCCACGCAGCAGGGAGTCTTTGTGCGAGTTCCCATCGAAGACGCCAACATCAACCTCAACCATATCCTGGAAACCCGCAGCGGAAAACTGCTCTTCTCCAACGGCAACAATCTCCTTACCTATATTAAAAGTGAGAACGTCATCCGCCCGGCCATCCGGGGCATGAACGCCTTCGGGGCACAATCCGTTTGCCTGGATGCCCAGGACCGCCTCTGGGTTATCACCGCCGGCGGCTGGGCCCTCAACTGTTACAACGCAGAGGACTATTCCCTCCTGAGCACCACCCGTATCCCCTTTCAGGCCTACCACATAGCAGACGCCAAAGACGGCACCATCTGGCTGTCCGGAATGGGCAGTCTGGGCGTGTTAAGGGCCGAAGACGCCACCTGGCAACCCCTCCCCTCTTCCATCCAGGCCGAAAAGCGCCTGATGGGAGGAGATATCGACCAACTGTATGCCCTGGACTCCGGCAATATGCTGCTGGGCACCATCGGCCATGGCTTTTTCCTCTATCAGAAGAATCTGGACCGCGTAGTCTTCCAGGCCGATGACGATTTCCCGTACGACATTCCCGACGCAGAAATCCGTACCCTCTTCCTCGACAGCCGGGAAAACCTCTGGATGGGTACCACCGACAAAGGTTACAGCGTTTCCTACCATACCAAAAACCTGTTCAGCAGCAACAAGCCGCTGGTCAAGGAGTTCGAGGACAAGACCGTCACCGCCCTCTGCCCGGACCAGGACGGCAACCTCTGGATCAGCACCCTTATGGACGGCCTCTGGCGCTACAACCTGGCCACCCGCAAACTGGAACAGATTCCGCTGGAACCCTACATCCACGACAGCAGCCTGGGATACATCCGCGTCAGCCGCATCCTATGCGACACGGACGGGGACCTCTGGCTGGTTTTCTCGGAAAAAATGCGCGTCCTCCGCTGCCGCTGGAACGGAAAACAGCTGGTAACCGAAGACACCCTCTTCGCCTACTCCCCCATGGCCATCACCCAGGACGACCAGGGCTACATCTGGCTGGGCTGCTACAATCAGAACCTTATCCGTTACAACAAGAATACCCGGGAAACCAAGTATATCAGCCTTTCGGACCAGTGGACCTATGTTTCCGACCTCGTGATGAAGGAACCCGGCCGGCTCATCGTGGGCTGCTTCAACAGCCTGCCCAAGGAGGTCAACACCTACACCTTGGATGTCAGGGACATCACCATCACCGAGGAAGAATACAAAGACGCCGTGCGCCGTTCCGTCCTCATCCCCAACAAACTGTTCAAGGACAGCACTGGCGACATCTGGCTGGGGACCATCACCAACGGGCTCATCAAAAACGACCACCAGACCAACCACAAGCATGCTGTAGAAGGCCTTCCCTGCCGGGATGTCACCTCCATTGAGGAAGACCTCCAGGGCAATATCTGGGTCTCCACCATGAACGGCCTGTCCAAATATGACCGTACCAACGGCCGCTTCCGCCATTTCATGAAGGAAGACGGAACCGGAGGAGACCAATACTCGGACCGTGCTTCCTGCATCCTGCCGGACGGCACGCTGGTATTTGGCGGCACCCATGGCCTGACGTGGTTCCACCCCTTGGACGCTCCCGCCAAGCGCTCCGTCCCGCTGGCCTTCGAATACCTGACCATCCACAACCAGATGGTCCAGCCCTGCGAAGGCGGGCCCATTGACAAAATCCTGGCCGCCAAGCCGGTCATTACCATCCGGAACAACCACAATGCCTTCAGCATCACGTTCTGCGCCCTCGAGTACAGCGACTTCGACCAGGTGCGCTACGCCTACAAACTGGAAGGCCTTGACAAGGACTGGATCCGCATCAACACCCAGCACAGCGCATACTTCTCCAACCTGCCTCCCGGCAAGTACAAATTCCGTGTGCTCATAACCAATTCCAGTCAGAGCATTACCCCCACCGAGGACTTCCTCAACATCCACGTACTGCCGCCGTGGTACCGCAGCGGCTGGGCCAACCTGGTCTGGTGTCTGCTAGGCCTCTTCCTGCTGGCCGTAGCCTTTACCTTCGTCCGGCACATCCGCCGCGTCCGCAGGGAAGCCGCCCGCCGCATCTGGCAGGTGCGCCGTGAAAGGGAAAAGGCCGAAGAAGCCGAAAAGGCCGAAAAGGAACTCAACAAGATCCAGCAGAACTACTTTGCCAACGTGGCCCACGAGTTCCGCACCCCGCTTACGATGATTGCCGGCCCTGCCCAGCAGCTTTCGGATTCCGAGGTCATCCAGGGGCAGGACAAGAAACTCGTTGACATTATCCACCGCAACGCCACCTGGCTGCTCTCCCTGGTGAACCAGCTGCTGGACTTCAACCGCATCGGCAACAGCAAGCTGCAGATGAAGGTAGCCAACATAGACATTGTGCAGCCGCTGAAGGATACCGCCGACCTGTTTGGCTTCAACGCCAAGACCAAGGGCATAGAACTCAACACCTATGGACTGGAAGAACCCTTCTCCATGTGGGTAGACGCCGACAAGGTGCAGAAGATAGTGATGAACCTGCTGTCCAATGCCCTCAAGTTCACCCCCGCCGGAGGCCGTGTCTCCCTCTCCTTCGACGTCCTGAACCGGGCCGATGCCCTTCGCCGCTTCCCCCTCACCCAGGCCGACCAGGACACCCAGTGGGCCTGCATCAGCGTAGCGGACAGCGGCCCCGGCATCCCGGAAGACCAGTTGGAAAAGATTTTCGAGCGCTACTATCAGTCCGAGGCCGGCAAGAAATCCTATGGCTCCGGCATCGGCCTGTATTATGCCCGCATGCTGTGCACCCTGCACCACGGCTACATCAAGGCCTGGAACCGGCCCGAAGGCGGAGCCCTGTTCTCCATGGCCATTCCCGTGAACGAAGCCTCCTACACGGAGGAGGAGCGCACCACCCAGGCACCGCTGCTCCAGACCCATCAGCTGGCCCAGGACATCACGGACGAGACGGCGGAGGAAGAGGCCAACAAGAAGCACATCGTGGTCATTGACGACGATATCGACATTGCCAACTACCTGAAGGTGATGTTGAAGCCCCACTACAAGGTAACCCTCTACTACGACGGAGACAGCGCCCTCAAGGGAATGGCCGAAGACACCCCGGACCTCATCATCTCCGACGTGGTGATGCCCGGAATGGACGGCTACGAGGTGTGCCGCCGCATCAAGGCAGACCTCCAGCTGAGCCACGTTCCCGTGGTGCTGGTTACCGCCAAAGTAGCCGTGGAGAACCAGGTGGAAGGCCTGGACAAGGGCGCCGACGCCTATGTGACCAAGCCCTTCCAGCCCGCCTACCTGATGGCCCTCATCAAGTCCCTGCTGGAAAACCGCGAAAAACTCCGCCGCCAGCTGGGCAGCGCCACTTCCACGGAAGACATCGCCCCCGAGGCCCTGTCCCCGCGCGACGCCGCCTTTATGAAGGAACTCTACGAACTAATGGAAAAGGAACTGGCCAACGCAGACCTCGACATTGTCCAGATTACGGAAATGATGAAGATCTCCCGTACCAAATTCTATTATAAGGTAAAGGGACTCACCGGAGAGAACCCGTCCGTGTTCTTCAAGCGTTACAAACTCAACCGTGCCGCCGACCTCCTCAAGGAAGGCAAGCACAATATGAGCGAGATAGCCTGGATGACCGGGTTCAACACCCTCTCCCACTTCTCCACTTCCTTCAAGAAACAGTTCGGAGTTCCGCCTTCCGAGTACGTAGGATAAAGATTTATTCCTATCTTTGCAAAGATATGAACTCTGTTTGGAAATCGCTCGGGAGTAAACTCAAGGAAGCCCTCATTTCGGTTATGCCGGTGAGCATCCTTGTGTTTGCCCTGTCGGTCACGCCTTGGGTAAACATCTCCACGGATGAACTCTTTGTGTTTGTGGTGGGAGCCCTCCTGCTGGTACTGGGAATCGGCCTTTTCAATCTGGGGGCCGATATGGCCATGACCCCTATGGGCCAGTACATCGGCCAGGGTCTGACCGCCTCCAAGCGGCTGGGCGTCCTGCTGGGCGTGGGCTTCGTGATGGGCCTTCTCATCACCATAGCTGAACCGGACCTCTCCGTGCTGGCAGAACAGGTGAAGGCCGTGATGGACGGCAACCTGCTCATAGGCACCGTAGGATTGGGCGTGGGCCTGCTGCTGATGATGGGCATCTACAAAATCCTCTTCCACGAGGATCTTGTGAGTATGCTGCTGTTCCTGTATATGGTCCTTTTCTGCCTGCTGGCCCTCCTCATAGACAACGGCAAGGGTTCTCTGATGGCCCTGTCCTTCGACTCCGGCGGCGTTACCACCGGTCCCATCACCGTACCCTTCATTATGGCCCTGGGCGTAGGTATCGCCCTTACCGTGGGCGGCCGCAATTCCAGTGAAAACAGTTTCGGCCTCATTGCCCTCTGCTCGGTGGGTCCCATCCTGGCGGTGCTGCTGCTCTCCCTCTTCTCCAAAGGGGAGCTCAACTACACCATCCCGGACTATTCCATGGGCAACATCCTGTCGGAAGGCACGGAAGACGTCTTCTTTGACAAAGCCATCGATGTCATCCGCTCGCTGGGTCTGGTGGTGGTCTCCTTCTTCGTCATCCAGTTCCTGGCCCTCAAACTGCCCAAGACCAAGATCGTGCAGATACTCTTCGGCATTGGATATACTTTCATCGGCCTGGTGCTTTTCCTGGCGGCCGTTGAGATAGCCTTTATGCCCCTGGGCTTCCAGATTGGCGCCCAACTTTCTACCCATCACCCCGCCATCATCATCGGCTTTGCCTTCATCATCGGCAACGTGGTGGTGCTGGCCGAGCCTGCCGTCCACGTCCTCAACAGCCAGGTGCAGGAAATCACCGGAGGAGAAGTCTCCCGGCACCAGATGATGATGGCCCTGTCCATCGGCGTGGGCCTTTCCATCGGCCTGTCTGTCCTTCGCGTATATTTGGGTTTCTCGGTGCTGTATTACCTGATTCCTGGTTACATCCTGTCGCTGGGAATGTCTTTCTATGTGCCCAAGATCTATACGGCCATCGCTTTTGACTCCGGTGGTGTAGCCAGCGGTCCCCTCACCTCCAGCTTCATCCTTCCTATGGTCATTGGCGTATGCTCCACGATGCAGGGAGAAAGCGCGGTGCTGGACTTTGCCTTCGGCGTAGTGGCTATGGTGGCTATGACGCCCCTCATCACCATCCAGACCCTGGGCTTCAGGTCGGAAATGGCCGTGCGCAGACGCAGCAACCTGGCCATGCGCCGCATCCTGGAAGCCGGAGACGACCAGATCATCTACTTCGAGTAAGCTATGGCACAGACAAGAAATATAGCCCCTATGAAACTGGAACTGCTGATGGCCGTGGTCCACAATGAGAAAGCCGCCTACTATTCCAGCATCATCCAGTCTCATCAGGCCAACATACAGTTTTCCATGGCCGCCAAGGGCACTACGCACCTGGTCCTGAGCTACCTGGGCTTCACGGAAGAGCCCAAGACCCTGCTGCTGAGTGTAGTAAGGGCCGACGAAGCCCCCAAGCTCATAGAGCAGCTGGAGGAAACGTTCAAAAAGGGAAAGAACTACAAAGGCGTGGCCTTTACCATCAAACTCACCAGCGTAATCGGCACCCTGGTGTACGGATTTTTAGCCAACGATAAACGAGCCGTCAAGGAGGAAGCATAATATGGCAGAAGCAATGAAATTGGAACTGGTGGTCTGCATTGTGAATGCAGGTTTCTCCCAGGTTGTAGTGGAAGCCGCCCGCAAGGCCGGCGCCCGTGGAGGCAGCATCATCCGTGGCCGCGGTACGGCCAACCCGGAGGCCGAAGAATTCTTTGGCGTCACCATCCAGCCCGACAAGGAGATTGTCCTCACCCTGGTGCCCTCCAGCATCAAGGACGAGGTCCTGAAAACCATCTACCAGGAAAGCGGCATTTCCAAGGAGGGCCAGGGCATAGCCTTCACCCTGCCGGTAGAACGCGCCACCACCATCCGCACGGAATAAAAAAATCCCTGGCCGCTTGGTCAGGGATTTTCTTTTACAGGCGTATTCCTATTTAAATAAAGATATACTTCAGGATGAACAGGATGGCCAACACCCACATGGTGATGGAGATGTCCTTGAAACGTCCGGCTACGGCGTGGCAGGCCACATAGGTGATGACACCGATGAGGATACCGTCACTGATGCTGTAGGCCAGGGGCATCATTACAATGGTGATGAAAGCCGGGATGGCCTTGCAGTAGTCGTCCCAGTGGATGCGCTTGATGGAAGGCATCATCATCACGCCCACGATGATGAGGGCGGGAGCGGTGGCTGCGCTGGGGATGGCCAGGAACAGCGGGCTCAGGAACAGGGCCAGGGCAAAGCAGACAGCGGTGGAGAAGGCCGTGAGACCGGTGCGGCCCCCTTCACCCACGCCGGCGGCGCTTTCCACATAAGTGGTGGTGGTGGAAGTACCCAGGCAGGCACCTGTAACGGTAGCAATGGAATCGGCCAGGAACATCTTCTCCACATCGGGAACGTTGTCACGGGGACCGTCATCGGGGATGAGACCGGCACCCTGGTGCACGCCAATCAAGGTACCCATGGTGTCAAACATATCCACGAACAGGAAGGTGAACACAATCACCAGCATATCCAGGGATAAGACATTGTGCCACTCGAACTTGCAGAAGATGGGGGCCACACTTTCCGGGAGGGATACAAAGCCGTTGAACCGGGTAATGGCTTCACCGGTGGCGGGATCCTTGATGAACAGGCCCAGGACGGCGGTAATCAGGATACCCAGCAGCATGCCGCCACGGATCTTGGCCATCACCAGACCGGAAGTGATGAACAGGCCCAGCATACCCAGCAGGGCGGTACCTTCGGTAATCTTGCCCAAACCTACCAGGGTGGAATCGTTGTTCACGATGATACCGGCGTTCTGCATGCCAATAAAGGCGATGAACAGGCCGATACCGGCGCCGATGGCCTTCTTGAGCGTACCGGGAATGGCGTTCAGGAGCCAGGAGCGGACCTTGGTGACGGTAAGGACGATGAAGATAAGACCTTCCAGCAGAACGGCCGTGAGGGCGAACTGCCAGGAGTAACCCATACCCAGGCATACGGTATACACGAAGAAGGCGTTCAGGCCCATACCGGGGGCCAGGGCAAACGGCTTCTTGGCGTAGAGAGCCATAACCAGCGTACCCACGATGGCAGCCAGGGCGGTAGCGGTGAAAACGCTGCCGGCAGGCATACCCGGAAGGGCGCTGAAGATGTTAGGGTTGACGGCCAGAATATAGGCCATGGTCAAGAACGTGGTGATACCGGCAAAAATCTCGGTCTTCGCGTTGTTCTTGGCAGAATCAAAACCAAAAAGTTTTTCAAACGCAGGCTTCATTTCATGAAACAAAAAATGTTATACGTTACCCCCTCCCGAAACCCCTCCCCTCGGGGGAGGGACTTAAAGGGAGCTTTATACAACTATAGAATCTAAAAGACCCACTTGATACCGGCGCAGGGACGTACCCAGAAACCTCTGGAAGAACCAAAGTCATAGCTGAGTTCTACCTCGCCGCCAATGTTGAAGTTGGGAACACCGAAGTGCTGGCCCACGTTGTACCAGAGCTGGGGCTCGGAGATGAACACCACATGAGAAAGCTGAGCGCTGGGCAGGGAGCCGGACTTATCGCTGAACAGCACGTGATCCTCCCACCAGAAATCGGCAAAGCCGCTGAAGCGGAGGCCCTTGAGGCCGAAGAGATCCTGCATACCCCAAACGAAGGTGAACTGCATGGGAACCTTGCTCACGCCCTGGAAGATCTTCTTGTAGAGCACCTTGAAATTGAAGGTGTTCTTGAAGTCAGGGGTGTGGAGGAAGTAATCCACACCGGCCAGGAGAGCGTGGTTGATGAAGTAGTTCTTGTAAACACCGCCGTTGTACTCCACCTGGAGGCTGAAGCCGTTGAGGACGGGAACTTTCTGCCAGAAATTGAGGCAGCGGGCCAGTTCCACATAGGTACCGGAAATGGCCTGGGTTCCTTCATTGGACTTGTGATTGAAGTCGTGGTCCACAAAGAAGAAGGTATTTCCCCAATTGTCATTGTAGAAACCCTCGATGGTGGTAGTAACCTGCTTGCGGTCGCTACCAAAATCGTAGAAGACCTGGATGTTGGTCTGGGCCTTGGCCAGCTGGCCCAGTGCGAGCGTTGCAACAGCAACGGCAATGAAAGTTTTTTTATTCATAACAATAGGTTAGTTTTACTTTCTGAGGGAAGGGTTGATCTCAAAATCAACGGATTTGTCGCCTTCGTCGCGGGAGCCGAACTCGTAGTCCTTGCCCGGCAGCACGGCATTGAGGATGACACCTACCAGGGCGGCTACAGCCAGGCCGCTGAGGGTGGTGAAGCCCAGGGATACAGCGTCATTGGCGCCGTACTTGATGCCGATGGCCAGCACCAGGATGAGGGCCATCACAATGACGTTGCGGCTCTTGGTAAAGTCTACCTGGTTTTCTACGATGTTACGCACGCCCACGGCCGAAATCATACCGTACAGCACCAGGGACACACCGCCGATGGTAGCGGCAGGCATGCAGCTGATCAGGGCGCTGAACTTGGGGCAGAAACTGAGGATGATGGCAAAGCAGGCGGCTACGCGGATCACAAAGGGATCATAGACCTTGGTGATGTTGAGAACGCCGGTATTCTCGCCGTACGTGGTGTTGGCGGGAGCGCCAAACAGGGAAGCCAGCATGGTGGCCAAGCCGTCACCCATCAGGGTGCGGTGCAGACCCGGGTCTTCCAGATAATTGATGCCGGTAGTGGAGGAGATGGCACACATATCGCCGATATGCTCCATCACCGTAGCCAGGGAAATGGGCACGATGGCAATGATGGCGCTGAGCACCAGACCCCAGTTGGGATTGGCAAACACGTGGAAGGCCGTATTTTCCCACTTGAAGGGAACGCCCACCCACGCAGCCTCCTTGACGGCGGAGAAATCACAGAGGCCGAAGCAGGCCGCCACGAAGTAGGAACCCAGAACACCCAGCAGGATGGGGATGATCTTGATCATCCGCCGGCCCCAGATGTTGCAGACAATGATGATCAGGATGGCCAGGATGGCAATCCACCAGTTCTGGTTGCAGTTCTGGATGGCGCTGCCGGACAGCGTAAGGCCGATGGCGATGATGATGGGGCCCGTCACGATGGGAGGGAAGAAACGCATCACCTTTCTGGCGCCATAAGCAGCGAACAGACCTGCCAGGATGAAATAAATAATGCCTGCCGAGAATACTCCGATGCAGGCATAAGGCAATGATTCCGAGACGCTGAGCCCTTGGGCTTCACCCATGGAGACTATGGCTGCATAGCCACCAAGGAAAGCAAAGGACGAGCCCAGGAATGCCGGGACCTTCATCTTGGTCAAGAGGTGGAAAACGAGGGTGCCGACACCTGCGAAAAGCAGGGTGGCGCTCATAGAGAGACCGGTAATTACCGGAACCAGAACGGTGGCTCCGAACATGGCGAACATGTGCTGGAGGCCGAGGGTAAGCACCTTGCCCGTTCCAAGCTGACGGGCATCGTAGATAGCTTGCTGATTCTGAGTCATATGATATGGTTTGTATAAATTCCTAACCACACTGGCCTGTTATGACCGCACAAAGGTAGTTATTAAGAATTTTTAATACAAGCCATCCCCGGTGAATTTCTACACAAAGTTATGAACAGACCCCGGTCGGGGCCGGGGTGACGATCCTAGCGGTCTACGTAGTAGCCCATGGCCACCTCGGATCCGGTTTCTTCCATGAACTTACTCAGACGGCGGGCGCTCTCCTCCTTGTCGTACATTTCTTCGTAGTCGTGGTGGTACGAGGCATCCGGCACCACATTCACGTCAAAACGGAGTTCGGCCATTCCGCTGGGCGAGATATTGCCCCAGAAACGGATGGCGTGCTCCACCTTACCCACGTTCTTGCGGCTGTCGTATTTGAGCGTCACCGTCATGGAACGCTCCGGGGGCACCACCATTTCGTGGTCGCTTTCCAGGATGATGCAGCCGCAGGAGGGTTGGATGTCCTTGACCACCAGCGGAACCTTTCCCTTGTTATCCAGGCGGATCATCACGGAAAGCTCCTGTCCCTGCAGGATGGGATAATAATGGCGCACGGGGTCCTTGATTTCCACAACGGTGTACTGCACCTTGCGGGTGCAGCCCACCAGCGCCAGCAGCGCCACCAAAAGCAGAAGGACTCGTTTCATCAATTGAAATAGATTTCGTCAATACCTACATTGCGGGTGTGGGAAGGGATAAAGCGCAGTTCCACCACTTCCGGACGGCCGAATCCAACGGCCCCCTTGAACACCACCTTCTCGCCCTCATCCACATAGTCCACCAGGCCCTCGCGGCGCAGCACACCTATACTCCGGCCATCGGCCCATACTTCCACCGACTTGGGCGGAGCCATCCGGTGCCGTTCGCTGTTCAGGAAGGAGATGGTGAACTCTCCGGACTTGCCGGACAGGACATCGGCCGGGAGTTCTATCACCAGGTCTTTCTGGGGGTAGATCTGCCAGCCCCAGTGGTAGTTCTGGGAAATGCCGGCCACGGCGTCCGTGAGCTTGGTGGTCTTCTCGGAACCGCCGTCATAGCTTACGGTAAGCGGCTGCCGCAGCAGGAGGTCGTTGTTCCAGGCTCCGCTGGCCAGCCACAGTTCCACCTCGTTCTCATAGTCGGCCACATAGACACCCTGCTCGTTCACACGGTCCATATGGTCCATGGCGGCATTCTCGTTGCTGGTAAGAATCCACAGGTCGTCTTCCGGAGTCATGATCTTGAGGTCTTCCACGGCCGACCATACCTCGGGTTTCACAACCCACTCGTCACCTACCAGTTCGGCAAAACCGCCTGAACCCAGGCCGTGGATGCGGCACATCTCCAGGAACGAGAAACTCACGAACTGACGGGTCTTTTCATAGAGCACACGCTCCCGGTGGGTCATCTCCATGGCACTGGCGCGCAGGAAAACGGAGTAGAATTCACGGAAATCCTTCTCAAAGAGGTAGGACCGCAGGGATTCCTCCATACCGCCGTACATCGGGAGTTCGGAGCCGCTGCGGCGGGCGTGCTGCTCCATGGACATAACCACGGACGCATAGAACTGGCCCACGTTGGGCATGGCGTCCTTGTAATAATCCTTCACCATCCGGTCTATATCGGCGTCGGGATTGATGAGCAGATGGGCCAGCAGGAAGGTATACATTTCCTGCTGCATGGAATAGAAGTAGCCGGAACCGTTGAGGAACAGGCCCTTCACTCCCCTCTTGCGGTATTGGCGGAAGCGCTCCTGCATCACATACAGGATGGGATAGGGAGTGAGATAGTCGTCAAAATTGGAAACGTAGTCCCAGATGTACACGTTGTCCGTAAGCGCCTGCCACTGCTCCAGTTCGTGGAAGAATTTCTGGCTGCGCTCGTCTTCGGAATTCCAGTTACGGGGATAGTCTATGGCCGATAGGAAAACGCCCACATTGTGCGCCAGTTTGTGGTCCGGGAGCGACTTGGTGGTGGAATAGCCCGGAATGAAGAAGGTATGCGCCGGGAAACGGGCGGCCAGACGCTCCACAAACTGGACCACGGCCGGAGTGGCGTTGGTCTTGGTGTTGCCGGCCGTCTCACAGCGGCGGCACAGGCATACCCAGTCGTTGTCGGCCGGGCCGATAGTCATCCGGTACGGGAACTTGGAACCGTCTCCGTACTGGTCCATAATGTACTTTTCCGTCAGGTCCAGCAGCTTGTCGGAAGAGAAGCAGAACTGGTTCTGGTGTACCACGCCGTCGGCTCCCCTGGCAAAGAGTTCCTGGTCCATGTTCTGGTAACCGAAGGAGAGGTCTCCGTTACTGCCCAGCACGCGGGAGAGGTTGTGCCCCCAGATGCCCCAGTCCACTTCCAGGTTATTCAGGGCCAGCAGATAGGTCATATCCAGGTTCTGGTTGGTGGGCATATAGACGTCCCGGTATTCGAAGGGGAAAGTGACCACGGTGTCGCGGCCGCTCAGCAGCAGCGGCGGAAGGTCGTCGGTGCTGATGCTTTTGTCTTCCCGGCCAGCCATCTTGATGAACTGATACACCAACCAGATCATGGTACGCTCGTCCTTGGCACGGAGGTCGTAACCGCCGCCCGGCAAGTGGGAGAAGCCGAAATCTCCTCCGAAATCATCGGCCACGTGGATGCTTACTTCTACCCCTTCACGGTCCAGGATATTGGTCTCGCAACGGCGCTGAAGGTGCTTTTTGAGGTAGTCGCTCATCTTGGCGTCCAGGGCCCGTCCCTGTACGTCAGGGTGGACATAATAGGTATGGACGGCGTTGGAGCCGCGCACCAGGTTGTTGCACGAAACGGTGAGGGCGCAGGCGAGCAGCACACTAGAAAGATATCGAAAGAGAGACATGGCCCATTAGGAGATTACGGTAACTGACGGTGGCACGCTGGTCATAAAGGGTGTTCCAGGTGCCGGATAGCTGAATGGCGAGGTTATGGGTAATGGCCCACTGGGCCGTGACCGCCACAAAAGAGTTCAAATGGTTGAAGACCGAAGAGGTCTGGTAGTAGTTGAGGAAAAGGATTTCCGGGGCCGTACCGGCACCCGCCTGAGCCTCCACATAGGAACGGCCTCCGTCAAACGGGAAGAAACGGTAACGGAGCGATCCGTTGAAGAAAACGATATGATAGATGGTACCGCAGGTAAACTTGGCCCCGGCATACATATTCTCCCACGTATGCGTGGCGCCGATGTTACCGGCGTACATCTGTGCCTTGTCCTGCAGATAGCGGAACTGGGCTCCCAGATCCAAATCCCAGTCGTGTTTGAGATGGAAGGTACCCGTGAGGTCGCCGCTGGCAATGGGGAAGAAAGCCGTACCGAAGGAACCGCCCACCTGCAGGCTGAAGAGCTGGGCGAAATGGTGCGTCCAGGCGGTCTGGAACTGCAGGCCGCGGCCGCCGGCAGAGAGGTACATCTTCTTTTCATCATCATACTCGGGATCCCGGCTGGTAAAATTGATGCGGCTCTGGAACTCGTCGTTCTTCCAGTTGTGGCTGTAACCCACGGTGGCAATGCCCATCACGTTGTACTTGTCCGTAAAGCGGAGGATATCCACACCCGCATCCACGGTATTGTGCAGCGTACGGGCCCTCAGGGAATTCATCCGGGACTTGTACTCCCGCTCCTCCAGCAGCGAAGGCTGGTAGTTGCGCTGATACACATAGGCCGAATCCCAATCCTTGCGCTTTTCGTACACCAGGCCGCGGGAGTAACGCACGGCAGGGTCGTTGGGGCGCACCTGGAGAGCCTTTTCGAGGATCTTTTCGGCCCGGTCAATATCTTTGGATTTGAGGAGCTTGGTAGCAAAGGAGTCCGAGATGCCGGCGAAGCTCTTCTGAAGGTCTTCATCGGCCGGGAATTCCAGCAAATAGGGCGACAGGATGGCCAGGGCCTCCTCTTCCCTGCCCTGCTCCGCATAGATGGAGGCGGCCTTGATGGGGAAGGTCAGGTCTCCGGGGTAAGCGTCTATGCCGCGGAGGGCGTACGGGAGCGGGGACTCGGAGGTACGCAACGAATAACGCAGGCCCCAGTAGTCCGTGGGATCCATCTGGAGGATGGTTTCGCAGATTTCGTTGAGTCCGGTAAAGGAACCGGCCTGCAGACGGTCTCTCAGATAGGTGTAAGCCGTTTCCTTGTAGGCTCCGGCCAGCAGGCGGATGGACAGGGAATCGGTGGCGTCCATGTAGGAGGCGTAGAGGGCCTGGAGGGCGGCATCGGCCTTGCCCTGCTTGACCAGCAACGACGCGTAATCCAGGGTTACCTGAGACTCGGGATCCGTCTTGAGACGCTCACGGAGCATAGCCACGGCCTTCTCCGGCTGGTTGGTCTCCCGGTAGCAGACGGCCAGACGGCGGACGGCCAGCACGCGAAGGTCGGGATCCACGGAGGACTTGCGCACGAACTCCAGCAGCGGAATGGCCAGGCCATAAGCTTCCTCGTTGATGTAATCGGCGGCGTCGCTCAGGCGCTGGCGGCTGATGGCCAGGTTGATGTCGTAGTCGTCCGGATACAGCTGGAAGCCCTGGTTGATGCTGCGGGAGGCCGATTCGTGACGGCCCATACGGGTGTATACATCATACTCCATCATATACCAGCGGGGGCTGTCGCCTTGCTTCTGGCGCATTTCGGAGATATAGTGGATGGCATCGTCAAAGTAGCCGCGCTTGATGGACTGGTTCAGGAGGTACTGGAGGGCTTCCAGGCTCTTTTCCGCATCGTAGGTGCGGGTGAAGAGCTGATAGACATCGGCCTCACTTTCCATCCGGGCGCTTTCGGCCAGGAGCATCTGGTACAGCTCTTCCAGGCCGCTGTTCCGGTGCAGCGCCAGTTGGGAACGGACCATGGTGAGGGCGGCGGCGTTGCGGCCCGTCTCCATCAGGATATCCGTTGCTTTCTTGACCAGGGGCACATTGCCCGGATTGGCGTTGATGGCGGCCGTGAGGTTCTCCAGGGCGTCGTTCATCTTGCCCTTGCGGATGAGGATGTTGGCATAGGCCAGCTGGTAGTCCACGTCGTTGGGCGTCATCACCACAATCTCCCGCAGGGCGTCCTCGGCGGCGCTGGTATCGCCGCTCAGGCGGGCCTGCTGGTAGGTGGCCTCCAGCACGTCGAAGTAGTCGCTGTTGATGGATGCGTCGTTGGGGTAAATCTGCGACAGACGGCGCAGGAGCGAGTTGGCCTCCTCGAAGTTGCCCATCTTCTTGTAGAGGTCAACTTTCCTAAGCCAGAGTCCCTTCCAGTAAGGGTTCACTTCCAGGAGCTCGTTCACATAACAGATGGCGCTGGAGTAGTTGCCGGTCATCTCTTCCAGATTCACCAGCAACGTCTTGGCATCCATATAGTGGTAATTGATCTGACAGGCTTTCACCAGGTGGTAACGCGCCTTGTCGTAGTCCTTGCCGTTCCACCAGTAGCGGCCGGCCAGGTAATGCAGGCCGGCTTCTTCCGGGTAATACTCCATAGCCTGGTCCAGCAGCTCCTTACCCTTGGCCCAGCGGTGCTGGGAGAAGAAGTTGGTAATCTTTTCGGCGTATTCCCCGGGCGTATCACGCTGAGGGATGATGGCGCGGCTTTTCTGTGCCTGCATCACGGCAGACACGAGAAGGAGCGATATGACCAGCAACCATTTACGCATCGGTCTTCTTTTCTTCAGGGTTGGGTTGAACCATAGGGGCCGCCGGCTTGGGAGCCGCGGGCTTGGCGCTCTGCACACCCTTACGGGTCATATTACCCCATACCATCTGGGTACCCCAAATGTGCTTCCAGTATCCCCGGAGGCTGAAGTAGGTATTGAGCGGGTGGTACAGGAAAGGCTCCAGCAACGAGGCCAGCACAAACCACAGGTAATCCTTCTTCCGCTTGAAGGAGGTGCCCACCCATACATCATAGGAGATGATGACCATAGTGAGCAGCTGGGCAAACACATACAGGCCCAGAAAGGCTATCCAGATGGTGTGATAGTTCACGGCTCCGCGCAGGAAGAACCAGAATACGGAAATATAACCGATGAGCTCGACCACCGGAGCCAGCAGCTCGAAGAAGAGCACATAGGTAAGGGTGAGGGCGCCGTAACGGCGGTAGTTCTTGTTGCCCACCATATCCCGGTGCACGCCGTAGAACTGGAACAGGCCACGGCCCCAGCGGGTACGCTGGCGGTTGAGCACCTTCACGTTGGGCGGACCTTCCGTCCAGCAGCAGGTCTCGGGAATCTGCACAATGCGGTAGTCTTCACCGGCATCGCACATATAACGGACCATACGGGCCACCATATCCATATCCTCGGAGAAGGAGTCTCCGTCGTAGCCGCCGGCCTTGATCACAATCTCGCGGTCAAACATACCGAAACCGCCGGATACGTTCTGCAGGGCGTTGATACGGGCCAGGGCCGTCTTGCCAATCAGGAAGGAGCGGGTGTATTCCAGATCCTGGAACAGCGGAATCAAATCGTGCGGAGGACGGGCGTCCACCATCTTGCCTTCTTCCACTATGCTGCCGTTGCTCATACGCATAGTGGCACTCACGGCAATCACGCGGCGGGTAGAGGCCATCGTGGGCCAGATAATGCGGTAAAGGGCGTACTGGTCCAGTACGCAGTCCACGTCCGTACAGACAAAGAACTTGTTGGATACCACATTCACACCGGCGTTGGAGGCATCGGCCTTGGTACCGCCGTTCACCTTGTCCACGACGGTAAGGCGCTTGAAGGCTGGATTGTCGCTCTTGGTCTTGTACAGGCCGCGGAAGGGCTTGGTCTTGATTTTCTCTACGTAGGCGTAAGGGACCTTGACCAGGTCGAAGGTTTCTATCAGCAGTTCCAGGGTCTTGTCCTTGGAACCGTCGTTTACAATCACCACTTCAAAGTCCGGGTAGTCCAGGCTCAGCAGGGACTTCACGTTGGTGATAACGGTCTTTTCTTCGTTGTAGGCGGGAGCCACGATGGAAACGCCCGGCGTATAGGGCGACTTCTTGAGTTCATCGATGGTATAGGCGTCGTCGTGGTACGTAAAGTGCTTCCGGTGTTCCAGGAACGCCAGAATGGCCATGGCCACGTAGCTGCTGAGCACGATGGTGGAGTACACCAACACGAAGTAGCTGAATACGGTATCGAACCACTCAAGCATAACGTCTACTGTCAATCAGGTCACACTCAATATGGGCGAAATACGGCTGAAGATCGGGAGAGGCCTCCCTCTTGAGCTTTTCGTAAGACGCCCGCCCGATGCTGCCGTAATTGTAAATCACGCGGAGCAGCACCATACGGGTCACATAGTCGGTGGTCTGCAGGAAGTCTTCCTCCAGGAAACGCACCACGTCGGGGTTACCGGAGCCCATGGCTCCCAGGGCTTCGGCCAGCACCTGGCGCTCCGTGAAGGAGGCGCTGAGGTAGCGGCGGCAGAATTCTTTTTCGGCCGGGATGTATTCCAGTTCTCCCAAGGCACGGATGAGGGCGCAGGAGAAGGCTTCCTCGCGGCTGGCAATGAGCATGGCCAGCAGCTCGGCGCAGTCTTCCTTGCGCTTGAACAGGCGAATCTCATTAACTGCAAAGATCCGGAGTTCGTCGTTGACGGGAACGCGGTTGCACCAGCGGATGAGGTTGGGCATGGTAAGGCCGTTCTTCTGGCGGTATACCAGCACGTTGTGGTACTTCACCACCATCTCCTCCGTAAAGACCAGATTAGGGTCTTCCTCCAGCACTTTGAAAGGATAGGACGTGCCGAAGCGTGCAGCGTGCAGACGCGCGTGCATCTGTAGTTTGCGGTTCTTGGTAAAGAGGTAACGCGAAGCCACGGCTTCCTTCAGGGTGGCATCCAAATCGGCCACATCCTTGAAAGCCTGCACTTTCTTGCGGATCTTGCGGGAAAGCACCTGGCTCTCGAAATACGCCGGCATCTTGAGCGCCTGCAGCAGACGCAGCCAGTTCTGCCGACTCAACGAATTTCCAAGATCCTTGCGCAGTTCCTTCAGAATGGGGATGAAACTCCGGTTCTGCCTTTCCTTCATCTTGTAATTCTTGGGCAGTTCCATAATGGCCGATATTTCACTGGGCTCCAGGGTACGGGTCTGCGAAACCACCGACCTCATCCGGTTGTAGTAACGGGCGCGGTTGCGGGCAATCAGGCGTTCAAAGCGATAGGCAGAGATGTAACGGATGAAGTTTCCAATCACAATGAGCACCAGCAGGAGCATACAGATGGAGCCAAAGACAATCCAACCCCGTACGCTGGCAGGATACTCTTGCAGCTTATAGTACAGGATCAGATAGTAGTACTTCCAGTACGCGTACCTACTTAGGGTATAGTACTCCATTTAGTGCTTTTAACGTGGTCAGAACAGCATTCTCTCTTATAACCACTGCCCCCTCCCATGCATTTTTCCACTGGCAGGAAAAGCAAGGGAGGGAACGGTGTATCAGCAAATTACCACTCGCAAACGAGGGCAGTAGTGTTTACGTCGGACTTATACCAGTCGGCGTGAACGGTTCCGTTGGATTTGACCCATTCTTCGTAATGGGGATAAGCCACGGAGAAAGGCATCAGCTCCCAGGTGTGTCTGGTAAGGGTAGGGCACTTGAAGCCCCAGACCATACCGTTCTTGGCCTTGTAAGTGGTGGTCATATCCATATCAGCGGCATGGGCGGCCACAATCTCATCATACTTGGCCTTGTAGCCCTTGTTGAAGTCCTTCACCGGGCAGTCCAGAGGCTGGTAACCTTTCAGGCCCACAGCACCGTAGTCGCCCTTCACCAGGAAGAAGTTCTGGTTGGTGGTATTCACCACGGTTGCCATCATATTGGCCTTGCAGGCGGCGCTCTCCTCAGGAGTCATTTCGGCGCGGGATTTCATATGATAGATGACGGTGTAGGTGTACAGGCCGCCGGCTACGTTCACGAAACCGGGGATGGTATTGTACAGCTGCATGGACTGAACGTTGGCAAGGGTCCTGCCGGATGCACTCTGGTAGAGGGCGTCCAGGTCATTGTTATACTGTTCAGGATCCGGAGTCTTCCATTCAGCATACTGGCGGCGGGCCGGGTTGAACACGTGGTTCTTGCCCTTATACTCATAAACCTCATTTCCGGAAGTCTTTCCGCCGGTGCTTCTGCCGTCCTTGTTATTCAGGGCCTGCAGGCGGCCAATCTCAAAGGCCGGACGAAGCGGAGTGCCACTGCCCCAGGCAGATCTTCCCTCGCCGGCTTCGAGGCCGTCATAGCGGAGGGAGTTATCGATAAGGGTAGTTTCAGTCCACACAGGCAGTTTGCCGTGGGCATTCTGCCAACTGTCCAGCGTATAATATTCATCCACGTAGTCTACATTGTCCGTGTTGAAGTTCTCCAGGACAATACCCACGCGGTTGGCGTCGTTACCGCCCAGGGCACGTACGTGAAGCACCACCTTCACCTGCTCTCTCCAACCTTCGCTTTCCAGCTGCTCGTCGGACACGGTGAGGGCTTCAATGTCATAATCTACAACCATATCGTTGAAGTCGTAACGATAGCCGTCCTCGTTGACATTGGGCCAGCGGTCGTCAAACATCACCACGCCACTGGAGTGGTACATGGCGAAATCCTGGTCCGTGGTAGTATAGGAAGCAGGTTCCGGCAGGAAGATGCTCTCTGCATCCGCGGGAGCATAGTCCACAATGATGGTACCGTTAGCATCTACGATGATGGTACCACCGTCACCGGTAGGGGTTTCAGAAGGAGTGGTGGGATCCACTACAATGGTCTCCGGCTCGGCCTCGGCCTCTTTGGTAAGGTCTCCGGAAGGTTCAAAATAAGGATTGGCCTTATAGATGGGACTGCCGTTGGGGCCCCAGCCACCGCAGCCGCAGGCGCAGCCCCAGGGCATGCAATGCATGCAGCCGATGCAGTTAGTACCACAATAGTGGTTCTTCATGGCCACAACCACGTGGTTCTCTACCACGTAGAAATCCGTGAGCACGTAGGCGTCATCCCTCTTTACACTTCCCTCACCTCCACCATAGGCAAAGGTGTAGCGGAGCGTATGGTTGTGCTCTTTGTCATAGAATACCACATCCTTGGGATAGGTACGGACGTTACCGCCAGGCCCACTCTGCCAGGCAAAGTTCCATTTAACGTGCACATAACGGGTCACGCCAAATGCACTACCGTCATAAGCTTCAATCTGATCTACAGGGAAACTATCCAAGGTGTAAACTTCATCATCCGAATCTCCGGCAGCCTTGGTTGCCTCGTTCAGCACGTAAGATACGCTTACCTTGGCGGGAGTCTCAGACTGGAACAGAAGCTTGACGGTACCGAAAGGCTCAACGTCCTTTCCATCGGTGGGCACGGCAACCTCCGGCGTCACCGGCTGCTCGATGGTTTTGGTGGTACCATCCTTATACTGATACTTGACGTAGACAACGTCCGTTGCAGCAGGGACCGAAATCTCTGCATAACTGTAATAGCCCGTGGGGATAGCTCCGGAGAACGGATCATCCACCTTCTGGGGCTCTACATAATGCTCGTAATCCTTGTTGCAGGACGTCATCGCGACGATAGCAGCCAGGACGGAGCAAGTCATCAAAACAACTTTCTTCATAGCGCTAATATTTATTTATTCCTTGGTTTCCGGTTTGGGAAGGGGCTTCTTCAACTCAGTCTTCAGAGCCAGCGAGGCCTGGTTGAACTCGTTCTCCCCTATCATCTGACAAGCACCGCTGTAGATGGCTCCAATCTCTACCTGAAGCCGGTGGAAATTAAGGTCTCCCTTTACCTTGCAGCCAGACTGAAGCGTGAGGGTGTCCTTGACAAAGAACTTACCGTGCTCCATGGTGCCGCCAAAATCTACTACGGTACTGTATACTTCTCCGTTGACTACGGCTTTATCTCCCACTACCACGCGGGAGCCGCAGAAGAGCCTTCCTTCGAAGGTTCCGTCAATGCGGATGTCGTGGTCCAGGACCAGGTCTCCCGTGAAGCGGGAGCCCAGGGCCAGACGGCTTACTTCGTTGATATCCATCGTCTTGGGAGCAACGAAAGAGGTGCTCTGCGATGCCTCCGGCTTTACGCCGGACTTGATATTGCTGTTATTATCAAAAAGTCCCATAATTCTTAAACAATTCCTTTTCCGTGACAATTCTTATACTTGAGACCGCTTCCGCAAGGGCAAGGGTCGTTTCTTCCTACCTGTTTGTCCACACGCACAGGCATGCGGCTCTGCTGTTCTCCGTTGGTGGAGAGCTGGGAAGGATCCGTCTGGCGCATCTGCTGCAGGTTGCGGCGGGGCTGCTGGGCCGGACGGGCCTCGCGGGCATCGGCGGCATCCCGGAGCGGGATGAAGGCGCGCAGCAGGAAGCTGAGCACGTGCTCGTTGAGGTTTTCCAGCATTTCGGTGAACAGGTTGTAGCTTTCCAGCTTGTACACCACCAGCGGGTCTTTCTGCTCGTAGGTGGCATTCTGCACGCTTTGACGGAGGTCGTCCATATCGCGCAGGTGCTGCTTCCAATATTCGTCGATATAGTACAGGATGATGCTGCGGCTCAGGGCCTTGGCAATTTCCCGGCTCTCGGTTTCGTAGGCTTTCTTGAGGTTTACGCTCAGGTTGAGCTGCCGTTTGCCGTTGGAGATGGGGATGGCGATGTTCTCATACATACTGCCCTGCTTCTCGTACACGGTCTTGATGACGGGGTTCACCTTTTCCACCATGGTGTTCATACGGCGCTCGTACACTTCCTGCATATGGCTGGCCAGCTTCTGGGCCAGTTCTGCGGGCTTGGCATCCATATAAGCGGCCTCGTCCATACCGGAATCCATGGAGAGTTTGCTCATGATGAACTCTTCAAACACTTCGTAGGGCATTCCTTCGGCCTGCTGTACCAGAATGTTGGCGGTATCCTCCATCATATTCTGGACATCGATCTCGATTCTTTCTCCGGAGAGGGCGTTGCGGCGACGGGCGTACACGGCTTCACGCTGGTAGTTCATCACGTCGTCGTATTCGAGGGTGCGTTTGCGCCAGCCGAAGTGGTTCTCTTCCACCTTCTTCTGGGCGCCCTCGATGCTCTTGGACAGCATACCGGACACCAGGGCTTCGTCGTCGGCCATACCCAGCTTGTCCACCACGCCGGCTATGCGCTCGGAACCGAACTTACGCATCAGGTCGTCTTCCAGGGAAATGTAGAAGCAGGAGCTGCCCGGGTCTCCCTGACGGCCGGCACGGCCGCGGAGCTGACGGTCTACACGGCGGGAATCGTGGCGGGTGGTGCCGATGATGGCCAGACCGCCGGCAGCCTTTACCTCGGGGCTGAGCTTGATATCCGTACCACGGCCGGCCATATTGGTGGCAATGGTTACTTTTCCTTTCTGTCCGGCCTGGGCCACGATCTCTGCCTCACGGGCGTGCTCCTTGGCGTTGAGCACGTTGGCGGTAATGCCGCGGATGCGCATCATACGGGCCAGGAGCTCAGAGGTTTCCACATCCGTGGTACCTACCAGGCAGGGACGGCCGGCGTTGGAGAGTTCCACCACCTTGTCGATGACGGCATTGAACTTGGCCTTCTTGGTCTTGTAGATGATGTCGTCCAGGTCGTCTCTGATGACGGGACGGTTGGTGGGAATCACCACCACATCCAGCTTGTAGATGTCCCAGAATTCACCGGCTTCCGTTTCTGCCGTACCCGTCATACCGGCGAGCTTGTGGTACATACGGAAGTAGTTCTGGAGGGTCACGGTGGCAAAGGTCTGCGTGGCGGCTTCCACCTTCACGTTTTCCTTGGCTTCCACGGCCTGGTGCAAGCCGTCGGACCAGCGGCGGCCTTCCATGATACGGCCGGTGGACTCGTCCACGATCTTGACCTTGTTGTCCACAATCACGTAGTCGATGTCCTTGGTGAACATGGCGTACGCCTTGAGGAGCTGGATCACGGTATGCACGCGCTCGCTCTTAAGGGCGAATTCCTCCATCAGGGCGTCCTTCTTTTCGGCCTTCTCGGCGGGAGAGAGGGTTTCGTCGTGGGTGATATCGGCAATGGCGCTGCCCATATCCGGCAGCACGAAGAAGTTGGCGTCATTTACGCTGGCGGCCAGGGCGTCGTGGCCCTTGTCCGTCATATCCACGGAATTGAGCACCTCGCTGATCACGAAGTAAAGCTCGTCCGTCACCTGGGGCATCTCACGCTCGTTGTCCTGCAGGTAATAGGCCTCGGTCTTCTGCATCAGCTGCTTCATACCCGGTTCGGAGAGGAACTTGATGAGCGGCTGGTACTTGGGCAGGCCCTTGTGGCAGCGGAACAGGAGCTTTCCGCCTTCGGCCTCGTCACCGGCGGCGATGAGCTTCTTGGCCTCGTTGAGGGTGGTGTTGATCAGAGCGCGCTGCTTGTTGTACAGGCTCTCCACATAGGGCCGATATTCCATGAACTGCTCGTCTCCGGAAGTTTTTTCCATGGGACCGGAGATGATCAGAGGGGTTCTGGCGTCGTCGATGAGGACGGAGTCCACCTCATCCACAATGGCGTAGTGATGCTTTCTCTGCACCAGGTCCGTCATACGGGTGGCCATATTGTCACGGAGGTAGTCAAAACCGAACTCGTTGTTGGTACCGAAGGTGATGTCGCACTCGTAGGCGTTCTTGCGGGCGTCCGAATTGGGCTGGTGCTTGTCAATGCAGTCTACGGACAGACCGTGGAACTGATACAGCGGGCCCATCCACTCGGAGTCACGCTTGGACAGGTAATCGTTCACGGTAACCACGTGGACACCCTTGCCGGCCAGGGCATTGAGGAACACAGGCAGGGTGGCCACCAGGGTCTTACCCTCACCGGTTGCCATTTCTGCAATCTTACCCTGATGCAGGACGATACCGCCGATGAGCTGTACGTCGTAATGCACCATATCCCAGGTAATCTCGTTACCGCCGGCCTGCCAGTGGTTGTGCCAGACAGCGTCATCCCCGTCAATTTCCAGGAAATCCTTGCCGGCGGCGGCCAGATCCCGGTCAAACTGGGTGGCCTTCACGCGGAGGCTCTCGTTCTGGGCGAAGCGGCGGGCGGTGGACTTGACAATGGCGAAGGCCTCGGGAAGCACTTCCATAAGCACTTTCTCAATGGCCTCGTCTTCATCCTTGACCAATTTATCGCTTTCCGTGGCCAGTTTCACTTTCTCTTCCACGGGAGCATCCTGTTCCAGTTCCTGCTTGATTTCCGCTATGCGGTCTTCGAACGGCTTCTCCACCAGGGCAATCTTGGCCCGGATGGCGGCACTGCGCTCTCGCAGGCCATCTGCCGTAAGTGCGTCAATTTCAGGGTATACGGCCAAAACCTTGTCTAGGATTGGCCTCACTTCTTTCATGTCCCGGTCACTTTTGGAGCCGAAGACTTTCTTGAGTATATCTGCTAAAGCCATTTGCGTAAATTCGTATAAAATCATACAAAGATACGCAAAATAAAGGGACTTGCCAAACTAATCGCGTGGATTATGCACGCGCACGTATACGGGAACGCAGTTCCTTCACAGCCGGAAGGTCCTTGAAGATTTGACCTAAGTGCTTGAAAGGCAATAAGCTACGATACTTGAAAGCCTTCACGAAAGCGAAAGGAACGATAAATGAAAAATTGAGCCAAAGGGGCCGGTCATATCGGCAAAGCCGCACCAGGGAGCCGGTGTAGAAATTGCGGTACGCCAACTTCTCTTTGGATTCGGGCCGATAGGCTCTGTCGTGCACCGCGCGGGCCGCCGGAACAACCCCAACTTTCAAGCCGAAAAAGTGCAAACGCTGACACCACTCGTCGTCCTGTCCGTAAAGCGGGAAAAGGGTCTCCTCAAAAGGGCCGATCCTCCCAATCACCGTCACCGGAACCAGCCAGTGCGCCGCCATGATGCGGGATACTTCGACAGGAGATCCACTCGCTTCGCTCGGGATGACACGGCCTTTGGCCACATTATTGTCATACCGAGGGCCTTTGGCCCGAGCGTATCTCTTTTCAAACTGCCGGTCCAGCTTCTCATACCCATCCTGATACTGCATAGGGCTCAGCACGCCGTACTCCGGATGCGCCCCCGCGGCAGCCACCAGCAGATCCAGGGCGCCGGGCTCCAGCCAGGCATCCTGGTTCAGGAGATACACGTACTCATAGCCCTTCTTGACGGCGTATTCAAAGCCCTTGCTATTAGGCACGGAAAATCCTAAATTTTCCGCACTTCGAACCAGCTTGGCGGAGGGGTAATGGGAGGCCACGAAATCGGCGCTTCCGTCCGTGGAATCGTTGTCGAAGACGTAGACATCGGCCTGGTCATATACCGAGTCCAGGCAGCGCTGCAACCAGCGCATGCCGTTATAGGTAACCACTATGACCAGCACCTTTTTCATATCCCCGCAAATTTACAAAAAAGGCTTGCCAATCGGAAAATTATTTCGTAAATTGCAGCATCACTGAAATTAAAAACCAATCTGTTTTGCTTATGAGCAACCATCCCAAGATAGGCATCCGCCCCACCATTGACGGCCGTATGAACGGCGTCAGAGAATCTCTGGAAGACCAGACTATGGGCATGGCCCAGGCCGTGGCCACCCTCCTGCAAAAGAAACTCCGCTACGAAGACGGAGCCCCCGTGGAATGCGTCATCGCAGATTCCACCATCGGCCGCGTGGCAGAGACCGCAGCCTGCGCAGAAAAGTTTGCCCGCGAGGGCGTGGCCGTCACCATCACCGTTACCCCGTGCTGGTGCTATGGCTCCGAGACTATGGATATGGATCCGCACACCATCAAGGCCGTATGGGGCTTCAACGGAACCGAGCGCCCCGGCGCCGTATATCTGGCCGCCGTCCTGGCCGCCCACGCACAGAAGGGCCTGCCCGCCTTCGGCATTTACGGACACGATGTCCAGGATGCAGACAACCAGACCATCCCGGCAGACGTAGAGGAAAAGCTCCTGCGCTTTGCCAAATGCGCCGTGGCCGCCGCCTCCCTCCGCGGCAAGTCCTACCTCTCCATCGGCGCCGTCTGTATGGGTATCGCCGGTTCCATCGTGAACCCGGACTTCTTTGAAGATTACCTGGGCATGCGCTGCGAAGGCATAGACGAGGTAGAAATCATCCGCAGGATGGAGCGGGGCATCTACGACCACGAGGAACTGGAGAAAGCCCTCAAATGGGCCAAGAAGAACTGCAAGGAGAACGAAGATATCTGCAACCGTCCGGACCTCAAGAAAACCCGCGAAGAAAAGGACAAGGACTGGATCTTCACCGTCAAGATGGCCCTCATCATCCGGGATCTGCTGCAGGGCAATCCCAAGCTCAAGGAAATGGGCTTCGGAGAAGAAGCCCTGGGCCACAACGCCATCCTGGGCGGTTTCCAGGGCCAGCGCCAGTGGACGGATTTCTATCCCAACGGAGACTTTGCAGAAGCCATCCTCAACTCTTCCTTTGACTGGAACGGCATCCGCAAGCCGTTTGTCCTGGCCACCGAAAACGACAGCCTCAACGGCGTTGCTATGCTCTTCGGCCACCTGGTCTCCCAGACGGCTGCCATCTTCGCCGATGTAAGAACCTACTGGAGCCCGGAGGCCGTGGAGCGCGTCACCGGAGAAAAGCTCAAGGGCCAGGCCGCCGGCGGCATCATCCACCTCATCAACTCCGGCGCTGCCTGCCTGGACGGCAGCGGCCAGTGCAAGAAAGACGGCAAACCGGCTATGAAACCCTTCTGGGAAATCACCCCTGAGGAAGCCCAGGCCTGCCTGGACAACACCGTCTGGGTACCTGCCAACCGTGAATATTTCCGCGGAGGCGGCTTCTCTTCCAAGTTCCTCTCCAAGGGCAATATGCCCTGCACCATGATCCGCGTGAATATGGTCAAGAACCTGGGACCGGTTCTCCAGCTCGCAGAAGGCTGGACGGTGGACGTAAGCGAAAAACAGTTCAAGATTCTGGACGAGCGCACGGACAAGGGCTGGCCCACCACCTGGTTCGCCCCCCGTCTGGACGCCACCAAGGCCCCCTTCAAAGATGTCTACAGCGTTATGAACGCCTGGGGAGCCAACCACGGCGCCATAGTCTACGGTCACGTGGGAGCAGACCTCATCACCCTCTGCTCCATGCTCCGCATCCCCGTATGTATGCACAACGTGCCGGAAGACCAGATTTTCCGTCCTTCCTCCTGGCGTGCCTTCGGAATGGATCCGGAAGGGGCCGATTACAGAGCCTGCCAGGCCTACGGACCGCTGTTTAAAAAGTAATGAATAATCTAGTATACCCTTCTGAAACCCCTACGCTTCGCGTTGCGAAGCTCCGGCCCTCCCACCCCTTTGGGGCGGGCCCCTCCCTCTAATCGCCGAGGGTGGCGAAGGTTTCCGAAGGGTATACTAGATTATGGAAGAATTAAACATGAATAACAAACAGAGTATATTTAAATATGAAGGAGTGAATTATATCATTCCCTTTATACTCATTACGGCATGTTTTGCGCTGTGGGGCTTTGCCAACGACATTACCAACCCCATGGTCAAGGCCTTCTCCAAGATCTTCCGGATGAGCGTGACGGAAGGAGCCCTCACGCAGGTAGCGTTTTACGGCGGCTATTTTGCAATGGCCCTGCCGGCTGCGATGTACATCAGAAAGTATACCTATAAGAAAGGAATCCTGATGGGACTGGGCCTGTATGCTGCGGGTGCCTTCCTGTTCATTGCCGCGCGCTCCACGGGCGCTTACTGGCCCTTCCTCATCGCTTACTTCATCCTCACCTGCGGCCTCAGTTTCCTGGAAACCAGCGCCAACCCCTACATCCTGGCCATGGGCTCTCCGGAAACGGCCACGCGGCGCCTCAACTTTGCCCAGTCGTTCAACCCCATCGGTTCCCTCTGCGGTATGTTCGTGGCTATGAACTTCATCCAGGCACGGCTCAATCCCCTCAGTTCGGCCGAACGGGCCCAGCTCCCTCCGGCCGAGTTCGAGGCCATCAAGCAGAGCGATCTGGCCATCCTCATCAAGCCTTACGTCATCATCGGCCTGGTAATCGTGGTTATGTTCTTCCTCATCCTGCTGGTGAGGATGCCGCACGTGAAAGAGGAAAACAAGGGCAGCATTGGAGAAACCCTCAAGGATCTCATTGGCAAGAAGCGGTACCGCGAGGGCGTGGTGGCCCAGTTCTTCTATGTAGGTGTGCAGATTATGTGCTGGACCTTCATCATCCAGTACGGTACGCGCATCTTTATGGAAAGAGGAATGAGCGAAATTGACGCAGAGGTCCTGAGCCAGCGGTACAACATTGCGGCCATGATCATCTTCTGCTGCAGCCGCTTCCTCTGCACCTGGCTTATGAAATACCTGCAGCCGGGCAAGATGCTCCACATCTTTGCGCTGGCGGGCATCGCCTGCACGCTGGGCGTGATCTTCCTGCAGGGCATCGCCGGTCTGTACTGCCTGGTGGCCGTCAGCGCCTGTATGTCCCTGATGTTCCCCACCATCTACGGCATTGCGCTGGAAGGTTTGGGAGAAGACGCCAAATTTGGCGCGGCAGGCCTCATTATGGCCATCCTGGGCGGCTCCATCCTGCCTCCGGTACAGGCCCTCATCATAGACCAGGGTACCGTAGCAGGAATGCCGGCGGTAAACGCCTCCTTCGTGCTGCCTATGCTGTGCTTCGTGGTGATTGCCGTGTACGGCTACCGCGTATTCACTAAGAAAATTTAAGGAAGATCTCCTTGGGAGATGCTTTGGAAAAGACCGTCTGCATTACGTTGCGGGCGGTTTTTTTCATAAGGACGTTGCGGGGTGTCCGGGGCAGGAAAGCATATTTGCAAACCCGCAGGGCCTCGAAACACCAGATAAAGATTTTCAGGCCGATGGGCTCCCCATAGAAAAGCAGCGAACCCCGCACGCGGGCCGGCTTGATGGCAGCCTCCATAGCCGAAACGGAGGCACCGGCCAGGTGCGTGATGGAAACGCCGGCATCGGCCCAGACGGAATAGCCGGACTCGTTGAGCTTATGCCCCAGGGCAATGTCTTCGGGGGTAAAGAAAAACCTTTCGTCAAACCAGCCCAACTTCCGGAAAACCTCCGTCTTGATAAGGAAACACGCCCCGTTTAACGTATAAGTTTGGAAAAGGGCCCATTCATCCCTGGGGGGCTCCTTTCCCTCATTGACCAGATGGAGGTAATGCTTGGCATAGCGCCAGGCGGTCCATTTGGTGCGGCCGCAGGTCTGGATGCGGCCGTCGGCAAAACGGATGCAGGGGCTCACCACGGCGGCCTCCGGAGGCAGTTTCTCAAAATCGGCCAACAACGCATCCACAACCGGCGAATCCATCCGGGTATCGTCATTGAGGACCAGGCAGTAGCGGCCTCTGGCCAGCGGCAGCGCCAGGTTGTTGTTCTCGGAAAAACCGCGGACCTCGTCGGAGGGGATGAGCATCACCTCGGGATGAGCCTTGGCAAAAGCGTCCTTATCCTCGGCGCTCCAGCGGTAGGCCACCGTAAGGACCTCATAGGAGGCCGATGTATGGGCCTTCAAGCCGGCCAGGCAGGTCTCCAGATACTTCTGGGGGCCGCCCATACACACGATGATGACACTTACCTCAGGCATTGTACGGAACGCCCCAGCGGAGGCGCTTTTTTAGGATACGTTTGGCGCAGCCCTGCCACAGTTGCCAGGCAGAGATGGACTCCCGGGCACAGAACTCGCGGGCCAAGCGGAGGGTCTCCCCTCCTTCATTTTTACACATCATCCACAGGCCATAAAAAGGCTCCAGCGGGATGTTTTCCTTATCAAAGAAGCGCTGCACCTTCCAGTATACTTTCAGGCGGTCCAGCGTCTTCTGAGGGCTGTCAAAATAGCGGCTGCTCACACTCCCCTCCCGCTCCGTCACGCAGTAGACGGTCGTGGGGTCATAGCAGACCTTATCGGCCCAATGGCCACAGAGGACGGAGAAGGTGAAATCGTTGGCGCAGAGGGTCTCGTCAAAGCGGATTCCCTTGTCTTCCACCAGCGAGCGGCGAATCATCTTGCCCCAGGGCTCGTTGTATAGATAGCGGCCATAGAACTGCACCTGCGAGGGGTTGGAGGCATAGCGCGCCAGCATCCCCGAGCGCGTCCGGTGACGGGCCGAAGGTTTCAAACTGTCGGAATAGACACTGGTGATGTCAAAGAAAACCAGGTCCTCCTCCCCTTCGGCGTGCTTGTCCATAGCGTCAAAGGCCCCGGGAAGGAAAAAATCGTCGGAATCCAGGAACACCAGCCACTCACCCTGCGCCTTTTCCAGCGCCCGGTTCCGGGCCCAGCCGGCGCCCCGGCCCTCGGCATCCTCAACGGCCAGCACCTCCACGTCTTCCCGCGCAGGGACAGAGGCCAGGGCCCGCTGCAGGAGCTCGGGCTCTCCCCGGTAGGGAACTATGACGGAATAGCGGATCATTTAAGGAAAGGCAGTTTGGTACGGGCATAGGCCTTCTCCCCTTCCGTAAGGCCATAGAACCATACGCACACGGCCATGGAAACCGCACCCATCAGCGCCATCACCAGGAAGCGCCACCAGGCGGGAGGGAGGAAAGACATCACGGAGGTTACCACCAGCAGGGTCATCAGGCCGGGGCAGAGAGCGGGCCACAGGCCCTCCTGCCAGTACTTTTTGATGGGAAGGCCGGTATCCTTGTGGGCTATGTACATCATCACGGCCGCCTTGGCTATGTAGCAGACGGCAAAGATGCCATAACCGGCCCAGCCGGGAGCCCCCAGGCGGTAAGCCACATAAGTGAACACAAACGCCAGGGCGGCGGTAGCGCTGGTATAGATATAGTAACGGCGGATGCGGCCGTTGGCCAGTTCCAGGATATTGAGCGTGCCGGGCGTGAAGTCAATCACAAAGCACAGCAGGGTAAGTTTGGTAAAGAAGGCAGCCTCCGGCGGCACTTCTCCCAGCCAGAGGGTGAGGATGGTATCGGCGTCCGTGAAGAACGGGATGGCAATGACCCACAGCACCCAGAAATAGTACTTGGAGCCCTTGCAAACCAGGTCGAAGGCGTATTCCTTGTTGCCGCTCACATAGCTCTTGGTAAGGGCCGGATTGAGGGCCAGGGCAATGTTGGTGGCAAACTGACGCACCACCTGTTCCACTTTGTCGGCCACTCCCCTGGCGGCGTTCATACCCACCCCGAAGAAAAGGTTCATCAGCTGGTTGATACCTTGGGTGTTGAGCATATAGGCCCCGCTTCCCAGGAAGTTCCAGCCGGCAAAGGCGCCCATTTCCCGGACCAGGGCTTTATCGGCCCGGATTCTGCCCCGGCACTCGGGATAATGCCAGGCGGCATAGACGGCGTAGGCACCGCGCCCCACCACGGAGACCGCCAGCAGGAGCCAGGCGTACACCACCAGTTTGTCGGCCCCGGAATACCAGACGCCGGCCGCTACGGCCAGTTTCAGGACGGCTTCCAGGACGGAGATGTAGGCGTAGGCGCCCATATGCTCGTGGGCGTTGATGGCCGCCGTGAAGGGCAGGCTCAGGAGGTTCACGATGAGGATGGCCATCGAGGTTTGCAGCACTACTTCTGCAGCCCCCATCCGGCCCGGGGGAATCACCATCTTGTGATGCAGATACCAGAGGCCGGCCGTCTCCGTCAGGAGCACGATGAGCAGGCCGAAGCCCGCCATAATGGCGATGCTGGTGCCCACGATGGTCTTGAGGCGCTCCGGGTCTCCCTTTCCCAGCCCCACGGTAATATAACGGGTAATGGCCGAAGAAACGGTGTTCATCACCAGCATAAACATAGTGACCACACCGCCCACGGCGCTGTAAACGCCGTAGTCTTCTACACCGAGGGCCTTCAGGATGATGCGATAGGTAAAGAGCCCTATCACCATCATCACCAACATCCGGAAATACAGAAGGATAGTGTTTTTCGCTATCCTTCTTGAATTTTCAGATATGCTGGCATGTTCTGGCATATGAGATCCCCGGTCAAGCCGGGGATGACGTTATGGCCGGCCCCAACCGGGGATGACGTCATGGCCGGCCCTGACCGGCCATCTATTCAGGCTTGTAAGAGTCTTTCAGGGAAGTGGTCTTGTTGAAGACGGGGTGCTCCGGAGTGGAGTCCTTGTCCTTCACAAAGTAACCGGTCCTTTCAAACTGCACGGCAATGCCGGAGTTATCTTCCAGAAGGGCGGGTTCTGCATAGCCCTTGCCCAGGACCAGGCTTTCGGGGTTCAGGAAATCCTTGTAGTCCTTGTCTTCGGGGACCTGGGACATATCGGCCAGGGTGAAGAGGCGGTCGTAATTGCGGAGTTCCAGTTCCTTGGCGTGGGCTTCGCTCACCCAATGGATGGTGCCCTTGACGGCGCGGTACTCGGTAGACGGATCGTAGGTGCATTTCAGCTCCGTAACTTCTCCGTTTCCATCCTTAATAACTTCGTTACATTTAACGATGTAGGTGTATTTGAGGCGTACTTCGCCGTCCGGCTTCAGGCGGAAGAACTTCTTGGGAGCATCCTCCATAAAATCGGCCCGGTCTATGAGCAGATTGCCCGTGAAGGGAACGCGGCGCTTGGCACCTTCCGGGTCTGCCGGGTTGAGCGGGCAGTCGAACCATTCCACCTTGCCTTCCGGCCAGTTGGTGATGGTGAGCTTGATGGGATCCTGCACCACCATATAACGGTTGGAACGCTCGTTCAGATCCTGACGGACGCACCATTCCAGGAGCTGGATGTCCATCAGCTGGTCACGCTTGGAAACGCCAATCTTGTCGCAGAACATCTTGAGGGCGCCAGCGGTGTAACCACGGCGGCGGACACCGCAGAGGGTGGGCATACGAGGGTCGTCCCAGCCACTTACGAGACCCTTCTGCACCAGTTCCAGGAGCTTGCGCTTGGACATAAGGGTGTAGGTCAGGTTCAGGCGGGCGAACTCGTACTGATGGGAAGGATAGATGCCCAGGGTCTGGATGAACCAGTCGTACAGGGGTCTGTGAACGTCGAACTCCAGCGTGCAGATGGAATGCGTGATATGTTCGATGGAATCGCACTGGCCGTGGGTGTAATCGTACATAGGGTAGATGCACCACTTGTCTCCGGTGCGGTGATGGTGCGCGAACTTGATGCGGTACAGCAGAGGGTCGCGGAACATCATATTGGGATGGGCCATATCAATCTTGGCGCGGAGCACTTTCTCTCCTTCGGCGTACTTGCCGGCCTTCATCTCGCGGAAGAGCTTGAGGTTTTCTTCGGGAGTACGGTCTCTCCAGGGGCTGGGAGTGCCGGGCTTGTCCACGGTACCGCGGTTCAGGCGGATCTCCTCCTGGGTTTGGTCATCCACATAGGCCAGGCCACGCTTGATGAGGTCTTCGGCCCAATCGTAGAGCTGGTCAAAATAGTCGCTGGCATACAGCTCCTTGTCCCACTGGAAGCCCAGCCACTTGATATCCTCCTTGATGGAGTCTACATACTCGGTGTCTTCTTTGGTGGGGTTGGTATCGTCGTATCTTAGATTGGTTTTACCGCCGTACTTCTGGGCAAGGCCGAAATTGAGGCAAATGCTCTTGGCGTGGCCCAGGTGCAGGTAACCGTTGGGCTCCGGAGGGAAGCGGGTCATGATGCTGTCCACTTTGCCTTCGGCCAGGTCTTTTTCAATGATTTCTTCCAGAAAGTTGAGTTTACGCTCTTCCATATATCATAATCAATTAACTTCCAAAGGTACGAAAAAATCTCCATTTAAGGTTGGTTAAAAATATTTTTCGTATTTTTGCACGATAAACGTTACTAAACAACCTGTTAAAAATGGGACTTTTACACGCCAGACTGGCCAAGTATGACCTGCCTCAGAAAATGATGGAAAAGGGTATCTACCCTTATTTCAGACAGATAACCAGCAAACAGGGAACCGAAGTGACCATGGACGGCCACAAGATTATGATGTTCGGTTCCAACGCATATACCGGCCTCACCGGAGACGAGCGAGTGATCAACGCCGGCATCGAAGCCCTCAAGAAGTACGGTTCCGGCTGCGCCGGTTCCCGCTTCCTCAACGGAACGCTGGACATCCACGTACAGTTGGAGAAGGAACTCGCCGAGTTCGTGGGCAAAGACGAAGCCCTGGTCTTCTCCACCGGTTTCACCGTCAACAGCGGTGTTATCCCCCAGCTCCTCACCAAGGACGATTTCATCATCTGCGACGACCGTGACCACGCCTCCATCGTGGATGGCCGCCGTCTGTCCTTTGCCAAGGGCCTCCACTACAAGCACAACGACATGAAGGATCTGGAGCGCTGCCTCCGCCGCTGCCCCAGGCAGAGTGTCAAGCTCATCGTGGTGGACGGCGTGTTCTCTATGGAAGGAGACCTGGCCAAACTGCCGGAAATCGTGGAGCTCAAGCACAAATACGACAATGTGGTCATTATGGTAGACGAGGCCCACGGTCTGGGCGTCTTCGGAAAGCAGGGCCGCGGCGTCTGCAACCACTTCGGCCTTACCAATGAAGTAGACCTCATTATGGGCACCTTCTCCAAGAGCCTGGCGGCCATCGGCGGCTTCATCGCAGCCGACAAGGTCATCATCAACTGGCTCCGCCACACCGCCCGCACCTATATCTTCCAGGCTTCCGATACCCCCGCTGCCACCGCATCGGCCCGTGAAGCCCTGCGCATCATCAAGGAAGAGCCGGAGCGCATCACCAAGCTCTGGGACGTTACCAACTACGCCCTGCGCCGCTTCAGAGAAGCCGGTTTCGAGATTGGTGAGACCGAGAGCCCCATCATCCCGCTCTATGTACGCGACCTGGAGAAGACCTTCATCGTGACCAAGCGCGCCTTTGACGAGGGAGTGTTCATCAACTCCGTGATCCCGCCGGCATGCGCCCCGCAGGACACCCTCATCCGCTTCTCCCTGATGGCCACCCACACCCGTGAACAGGTAGACCGCGCCGTCACCGCCCTCACCAAGGTCTTCAAGGAAGAAGGCATCATCAAGTAAATCAAATACTTACGAAAAATGGGGTGCACTTTACGGTGCACCCCATTTTTCGTATCTCATTGATTATTACTGAAGTAGCTGCGCAGCCCGGTCCGTATCGGCCTCGTTGAGGACCAGGGAGATGGAGAGTTCCTCGCCGCCCTGGGCCGATGCGATGATGTTGATGCCGGCGGCGCCCAGTTTGCTGAACACGGCGCCGGAGGTGCCGGGCAGGTTGCGCATACGGCTTCCGAAGACCGTGACAATACCCACGGCCTGGTTCAGGACCACTACGTCGTCCAGCGGAAGGAGCGGATTGTCCTGGAACAGGCTGCGGATGGCCTCGAGGGCACAGTCTTTCTGGGCCTCCTGGATGGCGAAGCTGATGCTGTACTCGGAGGAAGTCTGGGCAATGAAACGGACATTGACGCCGGCGGCGGCCAGGCAGGAGAAAATGCCTCCCGACATACCCACGCGGCCCAGCAGGCCCGTTCCGTATACGGTAATGAGATTCAGATCCTTGTCTGCGATGACACCGGTCTTGTGGGAAGAACCGGTGGAGATGATGGTTCCCTCGAAGTTTTCGTCTTCTATGTTCTTGACCAGGATGGGGATGCCGGCATTTTTGGCCGGCCAGATGGCCGATGAAGAGAAGGGGGCATTGGCCGAAGCGCAGTAGTGGGCGGCTTCGTCATAAGTCATAGCCGGAATGCCTCCCACGCCGGGAGCCTCAATGTGGAACTCGATGCTCTGGGCCTCCAGCACGGCGGCGATGAGCGAAGCCATCATATGGGCGCCGTCCTTGCCCACGCGCACCACATAGCCGGAATCCAGCATACCGTAACCGCCGGCAATGACGATGGGGCCCTTGACGCCGGTGCAACGGGCGCTGATCTGGGCCTTGGAAGCGGCCCAGTCAAAGTGCTGGTTGCCGTGGGCATCCTGGCGGCAGATCATAAGCTGGGTGCCGTCCAGGAGGGTTCCTCCCACCTGGTGGTACAGGGCCAGGGCGCACAGGCGCGAGCACTTGGCCAGCACGTAATCTTCAATGGCATAGGTGGCTGCCTGCACGTACATAGCCTCCCTCAGATAGGTGGCTACGGTGTCCACGGTTTCGTCTACTTTCTGCAGGTAATCTTCTCCTGTGGCCATGGAGCAGAAGTGCTCACGGATAGCTACAATCTCCTCGAAAGCCTGCTTCTTTTCCACCACCGTCTTGCGGACGGCGTCACGGAAAAGGCCTTCGATTTTTTTGCCGGGTCTCACTACGGCCACCGTGCTCTCATTGCACAGAGAGGCAATCTTGGCGAGAGTACGCTGCTTGAGAACGAAAGATTTTACGATCATGATGGAAACGGTTTACGTGTCTTCACAAAATTACGAATATTCTCCGTTTTCCCCAAAATATTCTTATTTTTGTAAGAAATGACGGGTCTTATGAGAAAGATTCTGCTATTCACGCTCCCCTTGCTGATGGGTGCCTGCACGGCTGTGGTGAACCCCTTCCCGCCGGAAGCCCATCTCTACAGCCTCACCACCGGGCAGGAACTGACCGGCCCCAAAGCCGCCCGTGAAGCGGCCGTTTACGGCACGGTGGAAACCGAGCTGTATGACAGCCCCCAGGCCTACAGTTTTGTCCGTTTCAAGGCCGAAGATTACCGGCTGGATGTGATCAGCGCTCCCGGCCAGCAGGCCGACAGCACCAGCGCCCTGTGCCTCAAGCACGGCGCCGTGGCCGGCATCAACGGCAGTTATTTCGATATGGGAAAACTCACCCCCGTCACGTATATCAAGGACGACGGCTTTGAAGTGGGCTACACCACGCCTGGAGAGTTTTTTCGCACCAACGGTTCGGTTCTCCTGAACCTGGACGGCTTTGCCATCGACGCCACGCAGCCCGATACCACCTGGACCGGCGGAGACAGCTGGAGAGAAGTGATGGCCAGCGGCCCCATCCTGATAGACGAAGGGGAAGAAGTGATATATGAAGAAGGCATTCCCCACTGGAGGGGCTTCTATAACTACCGCCACCCCCGCTCCCTCATCGGCACGGATGACCAAGGGTATGTCTGGCTGCTGGTAGTGGACGGCCGCTCCGAAGGAAATGCCGATGGAATGACCATTGCAGAACTCACCCGGTTGGCCCGGGAACTGGGCCTTACCGATGCCCTGAACCTGGACGGCGGAGGCTCCTCCACCCTCTGGACCCTTCCTGCCGGCGTCATCAACCATCCCTCCGACAACGGAGTCTTTGACGCCCTGGGCCAGCGCATCATTCCCAATGCAATAGTTGTAAAACCTTTATAATCTCCCCTGCTATGAAACACATTACCCTTTTCTCCGTGCTGGCCCTTGCGCTGACCCTTGTCAGCTGCGGCTCTTCGGCCCGTATTTCCTCTGAAGAGAAGAAAGCCAACGAACAGCGCCTGGCCCTTGCCATCCAGCAGAAACTGAACAGCAAGGACTACACCATTGACGTGAATTATATGATCCCCATCCGCGCCGCCGCCCGGGTACTCACCAGCCCTTATTCCCTGACCGTGAAGAACGACACGCTCAAGTCGCACCTCCCCTACTTCGGAGAGGCCCACAACATCCCCTACGGCGGGGACAGCGGTCTGGTTTTCGAAGGAAAAATCAAAGATTACAAGGACAACGGCATCAAGAAAGACCGCCACACCATTGTCATTGACATAGCCATCGACGGAGACGTTCTCTGCTACACGCTCACCGTCTACGACAACGGCCAGGCGGACATCAATGTCACCAGCCGCAACCGGGACAATATCAGTTTCCGCGGAGCCCTGAAGCTTTAGCTTTCGGAGGCCACAATTTCCTGGGCCCTCTTCAAGGCCAGGGAAATGTGGCTGCAGACATTCTCCTTACCTACAAGATCATCTACTCCAGCCCTCTCCAGCACCCTCATCACATTGGGGTTCACGCCGGAGAGGACTACTTTTACACCCAGCTGGGAGCACATCCGGCACATATTGGAGAGGTTGTGCACGCCGGTGGAGTCAATGAACGGGACCTTACGCATCCGGATGATGCGCACCTTGGCGCGCTCGTTGGCGCGGGTGTCACCCATCATTTCCTCGAACTTGTTGCCGATGCCGAAGAAGTAGGGTCCGTTGATCTCGTACACCTTCACGCCCTCGGGGATGATCAGGTGTTCCAGATTGCCCTGGATGTCGGTGTCGGCCGTAGGATCAATTTCGTCGCTGAGGACGGAAACGTTGGTGGTTTCGGCCATACGCTTCATGCACAGCAGGCAGGCAATCAGAACGCCCACCTCGATGGCGATGGTAAGGTCGAAGATCACGGTGAGGAAGAAGGTCACCAGAAGTACAATGATATCGGACTTGGGATTGCGCAGGATGGCGCGGAAACTGCGCCACTCACTCATATTGTAGGCCACCACCACCAGGATACCGGCCAGGCAGGACATAGGGATGTACTGCACCAGGGGCATCAGGAACAGGTAAATGAGGGCCAGCACAATGGCGTGGGCAATGCCGGCTACGGGCGTGCGGCCACCGTTGTTGATGTTGGTCATCGTACGGGCAATGGCGCCGGTGGCAGGGATACCGCCAATGAGCGGAGACACCATATTGGCAATGCCCTGGGCCACCAGTTCCTGGTTGCTGTTGTGGTGGTCGCCAATGACACCGTCGGCCACCGCTGCGGACAGCAGGGACTCAATGGCACCCAACATAGCGATGATCATGGCCGGCTGGGCCAGACGGCGGATGCTGTCCCAAGTAATGTCCGGAACTTCCGGCTGAGGGAGGGCCGATGAGATGGAGAAGCGGTCTCCGATGGTCTCGATGCCCTCGATGCCCAGGGCCTTGAGCCCCAGGACGGCCAGCGTCATAAGGATGATGGCCACCAGGGAGCCGGGAATGCGGCGGCTGATTTTGGGCGTGCCTATGATGATAAGGATGCTGCAAAGGCCCACCAGCAGCGACCACCAGTTGATGGTGTCCAGGTTCTGGGCGTAGACCACCCACTTGTCCAGGAAGCCGGCGGGAACGCTCTCGATCTGCAGGCCGAAGAGATCCTTGATCTGCGTGGCGAAGATGGTGAGGGCGATACCGGAGGTAAAGCCCACCACAATGGGATAAGGGATGTATTTGATGATGGTACCCAGGTGCAGGACGCCCATCAGGATGAGGAAAGCGCCGGCCATGAACGTGGCAATCATAAGGCCGTTCATACCGTACTCCTGGATGATTCCGTAAACGATTACGATGAAGGCGCCGGTGGGGCCGCCAATCTGCACCTTGCTGCCGCCGAAGAACGAAATGAGGAAACCGGCTACGATGGCGGTAAGGATACCGGCCTCCGGGGAAGCACCCGAAGCAATGCCGAAAGCGATGGCCAGAGGGAGGGCCACAATGCCCACGATAACACCGGCCAAAAGGTCCTGTACAAGGTTTTGCTTGGTATAACCTTCCTTAAGAACCGTGAAAAGTTTAGGTCTAAAATCTCCTTTGATTCCCATATCTTGCTGAATTGAAGGCGCAAAGGTACGCTTTTTAAAATATTTTAACAAGGAATATTTTAAAAATTTTTAACAAGGCCGATTCTTGGGTTTTTAGCGGTTTTTCCGTAACTTCGGAAACTGGAAGCTAATAACCGTGATCCGCAACTCGCATATCATCCGCCATACGCTGAGGCATTACTTGGCGGCGGCCATTTTTGCCGGCATCATCATCCAGCTCAACTGCACCATCGACAGTATGGTAGCCGGCCAGTTCATCGGGGCCGATGCCGTGTCGGTAATCATCCTGGCCCTGCCGCTGGTGAACATCCTTATGCTTCCCGGCACCATTCTCCTGATGGGAACCTCCCTGCTGATTGCGCCGGCTTTCGGAAACCAGGACTATGCGCGGGTGAACCGCATCCTCACGGTGGGACTGGCGTCCTCCCTGTTTATCAGCGGAGCCTTCACGGCCCTCCTGGCCGTTTTTGCAGGGCCGGTTTCTATGTTCATAACCCAGGACATCCGCCTGCAGCCGATGCTGCAGGAATATCTGCCCTTTGCCTTTGTTGGAAGTTTCTTCGGCCTGTTTGCCTGTGCCGGCAGCCAGTTTGTCCAAATCAGCGGACAGCCCAAGCTGGTAACCTGGTTCGTAGGCATCTTCGGCGTACTCAACCTGGCCCTGGACATCCTCTTTGTACGGGTGCTGCAGATGGGCATCCGGGGAGCGGCGGCGGGTACTTCCGCAGCTGCGGTCCTGGGCTTCCTGGTGATGGTCCCCTACCTTCTCCGGGAACCGCGTCCCTACCGCCTGTGCTGGTCCAGATGGGCCGATTTTCGCCGCCATTTCCGGGAAATCCTGTCCCGCGGCACCCCCGCCGCCATGACAGGCGTATCGATGATCCTCCTCAACCTGGGCCTCAACACCCTCGTCCTCAGTACGCTGGGGGCCGACGGAATGTTCACCCTGAGCATCTGCATGCAGCTGCTGATGATCTGTATGCTGGTCCTCACCGCAACGGGCGGCACCATCACGGGACTGGGCGGCATCCTCTCCGGAGAAGAGGACTGGGACGGCGTCAACCGGCTCATCTCCCTCATCCTGAGACTGTCCCTGGGGCTGGCTCTGGTTGCCTCCGTCCTGTTGCTGTCCTTCCCTACCGCGGTGGCCTCCCTCTTCGGGGCCGATGCCCACCTGGCCCAGCTATCGGCCCGTCCGCTCCGCATCTTCAGCGGAGTCTTCCTGCCGGCCACCGTGCTGATGACCCAGGCCAATGCCTTCCTGCTGGTCAAGCGGGGCCGGATGGCCGCCCTTCTGCAGGCCGGCATCGTCCTTTGCACCTTGCCGCTCGCCCTGGCCCTGGCCCACTGGAACCTGTGGGTGGCCCTGCCGCTGGGTATGCTCCTTCCTATGCTGGGAGGACTGCTGGCATCGGCCCTCCTGTCCCGAAAAAAGGAGCATCTGCACCCCGTCTGGCTCACCCCGGTGGGCAGCAATCCCAGTTCCATCACCGTAAGCGCCGCATATAACCAGGACAGCGTGTCGCAGCAGTTCCGCCTTCTGTGTGATAAGTTGGAGGCGATGCGCCTTAACCAGGCGGAACTCACGGCCGTCACCCACTGTATGGAGGAGATGATGCTTCACCAGCTGGAGATGGGTCTCTCCTGCGGGCTCAAGGGGAGCTTTGACGTGGGAATCGTAGACGGAGACAAGCGCTTCACGGTTCTTGTCAAGGCGGCCGGAAAAGCCTACAATCCCCTGCTCGCTTACGGCCAACAGGAGCAGGAGTCGCTGAGCCTGCGCATCGTGGCGGGCTATTGCCGGGATGTCCACTACCACTACGGCAGCGGCGTCAACTGCGTGTACCTGAATTTTGAAAAGGCACAATGAATCTGTCGGAGCTCCCTACAGTTCAAGCCTCAAAACGCGGATGGGGGTATCTCGGCCCTGATCCGGGTCCACAACGGTTTCTCCGGTTGGTGCAAAACCGCACTTCTCCATCACACGGCCGGAGGCGGGATTGTCGATGAAGTGGCCGCTGATCAGAGACTTAATCTGAGTGGTTTGGCGGATGTGGTCTACCATCAGCTGAAGCGCCTCCGTGCAGATGCCCCGGTTCCAGTAAGGCCTACCCACCCAGTAGCCGATGAGGGGTTCCCCCTCCCTGGCGGGAAGATTGCAATGGCAGGAGGGTCCATACCCCATGGCGCCGATGGGCTCACCAGTTTCCTTCCACACGATGGCCCAGGAGCAGGTGGAATCATTGAAAACTGTCCGGATAATCTCCCGACTCTCCTCCACGCTCTTGTGCGGAGGCCACCCGGCCCGGTAACCGACTTCCGGGTCCGAGGCATATTTGAACAGCGCCGGGGCGTCGCTCTCCCTCCACGGCCGCAACAGAATTCTATCGTTTTCCATAACGCGAAGATAACAAAAAAAGAGACCAAACCCTCCGAATCTCGAAGATGGCGAACCCCGGTTTGACATCGGCCTTCGGGAATGCCTTTTTGAGGCGGCGGTTTACATCCGGTCTCCGATAAAGAGGTTGATGGCGGTCAGGAGTTTCTTTCCCTGAAGGTAAGGCAGATTGATATGGTAGGCCTGGGGCCAAATACAGATGGCCTTTCCTGCCATAATTTGGGCGATGCGGTGCATCTTCTCCCTATGCTCCGGCGTATCCCAGACGGGGCCGAAATACTGCCTTCCCATAGACTGATAAAAATGCGTAAGCATCTTTCTGTCCATGTGGAACAGGTGCTTGAGCAAAGGATTGGGACCGTACCCGCTCATATGGGAGAGGATGTTAAAATCCAGCAAGGGGTCTCCATAGCCGAAATCGCCCAAATCTATCCAGTACACCTTGCCCTGTGCGGTAATGATATTGCAGGGATTAAGGTCTCCGTGCAGGCAGGTGGTTGCAGGCTCCAATTCGTCAAGATAGCCTGCCAGCCTTGCCTTGACATTGTCCGGAATCACCTTGTTCTCCATAATCATTTCCCGGGTACGCAAGGCAAGATTGTCAAAAGATTCCGTATTGCATGGAATGGAGTGAAGCGCCTTGGCATATTCTGCCGTAACGCCGGCCAGTTCCTCCAGCCGTTCGGGATGGTCGGCAATAATCCTTCCGAACGACTCCTTGCCTTGAATCCGCTGGACAGTCATGCCGTAACGCTGCCCGTCCGTTACAAACTCATAAGGTTCGGCCGATGGAATCCCCATTTGAAAGACTGCCTTGGAGCGTAGAAACTCCTCCTCCGCCTTGCTGGCAGAAATGCCGGGTTTATTCAACTTAAGGATTACGGAGTCGTCTGTCTTGTTGTAGTAGGATTCCCCGAAACCTCCTCCGCCAAAAGATACCCATTCTTGAAGGTCAACGATTTTTGCTTCCATCGTACAATTATTATGTGCAAAATTAAGAAATATGAACTTAGATTCGCTTATATCATCAGCCGTATCAAGCCCTCAGATTTTACGAAGGTTTCAGGGTGGGCCATAACACAAGCATAAATCTGTTTCCCATCCACCGGCTTCCCATCCCAACGCTGATACAAACCTTTCTCGTTAACCAGGCGTGCAATCTGGTCTGTCTTCATGCCGTGGTTGGATGAAGCAAGGAGATACAGTATGGCTTCTGGGAGTGTCATTTCTTCTTATTCTTTTCTTCGGCCCGGTAAGAAAGGACCATGCTGAGTATTCCAAGGGCACTAGATATCACGCCAAGAATCCGAGAGTAGATATTACCTTGGAAAATTAGCCAGAATATGAGGAGGATAGCCCAGAAAACAATCAGGGCAACTTGCATTTTTTGTCTCTTATTCATCTTTCTTTGGAATCTTTGAACCGAGAACATAGAAAACGCCCATTACAATAGCAACACAAAGACCGACGCCCAACCATAAGAGAGCATCAGTCCATGAATCCAACTTCCCGCCAATCCACATAATCAGTGGATACCCAATAATAAAGCCAAGGCTGGAACTCGCAACTGCCTTTAGGACCCTTTTCTGTTCTTTGTCAAGTTTCATAAGCCTTAGTGTATTCTAAAGATGTAGTGAAGTTAACCACAATCTGCTAATTCTCCAAATATGTTTGCCGGGATGAGGGCACGAATGTCCGGCATGACTACGAAGCAGAACCTGGCAGCCGGCACTTTTGGCCATTTTTGACGGTTGCGGCGTTGTGCATGACGTGGCGGCCTGCACTTTTGGCCTTTTTTGCTGGCTGCGGCGTCAAGATTGACGGTCAGGTGCGGTAGACGGGACAAAACGAGGCACGTTAGGGTCGAAAACCATGGGTTTTCGAGGTAAACGGGACAAAAAATGGCACGTCTACCACGCTGGGATTCGGAGGCCGATAGGCCGACAGGGCCTTCAGGCCCGCACCGCCACTTCTGCGGCGGAGCCCCTCTCCCGAGGGAAGGGGTTTGGGGTGAGGGTAACGTAAGGGGAAGGTCCTGCCTAAGCGCACAAAGCAGAAAACCAGCCGAAAAGGCTGGTTTTCAAAGCTTTGTAGACCAAACACTCCGAATCTGGAACCTTCGCTTCCTGGATGGGCTACGTGTATTATAAAATGAGTATATTTGTGCCCTGGATTTGTCGTTGGTTATGAAAACTATTCTTCATACGGACAAGAGGCGTCTGCTCGGGTACATCGCCGGCATTCTTGCCGGTGTCTCTTATGGGACCAATCCGCTTTTCGGAAAGGCTCTGATGGAGAGTGGCGTACCCATCATGGTCATGCTCTTTTTCCGATATGCATTCGCCGCCCTCTTCCTGGCAGCGCTGATGCTGTTCAAAAAGGAATCCTTCCGGGCTACCCGGAGCAACCTGGGGCTTCTGATCCTGCTGGGCCTGTTTTTCGCGGGAAGCAGCATCACCCTGTTCTGCTCGTATGAGTATATTCCGTCGGGGCTAGCCACTACGCTCATTTACCTGTACCCCGTCATCGTCGCCTTGATGATGGTGTTTCTCCGAATCTATCCCGGCTGGCAGACCTGGACGGCCATTGCGGCCACCTTCGTGGGCATCGTCCTTCTTTCCACGCCTTCCGGGGATGTTCCCATACGTCCTCTGGGCGTGCTGCTCGCTGTTGGATCGGCCCTTTGCTATTCTTTTTATCTGGTCATTATCAACCGGAGCAAACGCATACGGAATGTTTCCGAACACACGCTCACCTTCTATTCTTTGGTTACGGGGGCTGTACTGTTTGCCATCATCCGTACCATCCAGGGAGGAGGGATGCTCACGGGGGTGGACACGTTTGCCGACTGGGGGAATCTCATTGGCCTGGCCCTCATTCCCACAATGGTTTCGATGCTCACCATTGCCATCTCTTCCCGTTATATTGGCCCCACCAAGACAGCCGTCCTGGGCGTGTTTGAACCGCTGACGGCCATCCTGATTGGGACAATGGTATTTGGGGAGGCCCTGACCACCAAGATGGTCGTAGGAATTGCCATCTGCGTGGCCGCCGTTGTCTTTATGATCCTTAAACCGGGAGGAAAGGCGAACCGATCATAGTTCAAGCCTCAATACGCGGATGGGGGTATCCCGGCCCGGTAACCTGATAGCAGCGGATTAAATGTACCCCCTGTATCACTTTCAAATGTACCGGGTGTATCAGAATCAAATGTACCGCCCATAGCGGAAACAAATGTACCGG
>ONCE01000008.1 GCA_900316245.1 uncultured Bacteroidales bacterium
GCAGCCCATAGCCAGAAGAAAGGCCATCAATATGAGCAGAAACTTTTTGATGCTACAGAAGCTGTTTCAGGGATCTGGCCAGCTGATCCGGGCAGCTGGTGCCGCGGCCCTTGCAGTCAATGCCTTCCAGCATAGTGATGACGTCCTGGATCTTTCGGCCCTCGCAAAGCCGGGCCAGGCCCTTGGTGTTGCCGTCGCAGCCTTTGACAATTTCCACCTTGCGGATGGTGTCGCCCTCCGTCTGGAGGTTGATCTGGGTGGAACAGGTGATGCCGCAGGTGGCAAAGGACGTGCAGCGGATGCTGCCGTTGGTGGTATCTGAGAGTTTGGTTACGTCTCGCATTTCGTTAACGGGTTGATTCGCTATTTCTTTTAAGGCTTCTTCCTTGGGGACAGGCTGGAAGCGGGGGACCATCCGGCCGTCGAACGGGACCTCTTCAAAGAAGTTGGTCTTGGTCCGGATCCAACTCCGGCGGTCTCCGTACATAGCCTGGTACACAACCGCCTCTTCCTCCGTAGCCTCAATGGTTGCGAAGGTGACGAAGCGGTAGATTTTCTTGTTCCTGAAGTGCCGGTAGTAAAGGTCCATATCCTAATTGGCTGTTTTGTGTCTGGATTTGACCAGGCAGACGATAAAGGCCGCAAGCGCCAGCACAAGAATGATGGGCTCTGCCAGCATAAAGAAGGGCTTGGTCCCCGTGGTGAGGGTGACCATCGTTGACGAAAGGATAATCAGTTCTATGCCGGAGGTAAGGATGAGCAGGCCTTCGTTGAAATACTTTTTATCCACGCGGCATCGGATGTAATAAGCAATCAGGCCGATTAGGACACCGATGAGGGGGTAGTAGATAAGCGTATTGCGGGAGATGGAACCGCTGGCGTGCCCCTGCAGGTCAAAATGAGCCGGAAGGGTTTCGGGCAGGGAACTCCAATGAATGAGAACAAGGGCAGCATTGATGGCTACTATCAGCGGGGGAATAATCCATCCGAGTTTTTTCATCTCTTTCGTATTATCTGTCAACAGGGCACTAAGTTAAGCATTTTCCCTGAATTTCTTTGGAAAGATTATGTAAATGAGAAGCGGAATAGCAATCATTACTTCGAGCCAAGGGGAACTAAGTTGCCAGTTTTTTTATATCTTTGTGGCTATGAAACAGATAATCACTTTTTTAGTTGCAGTATTTGCTATTATGAGTTGCAGTAATCCTGCCGGAAACCAGGACAACAGCAAGGCGGTCCTTGACAACATCCTCTCCCGCAAGAGCGTCCGTTCCTACACGGAACAGGAAGTATCCCAGGAACAGATTGAAACCATCCTCAAGGCCGCTATGGCAGCCCCTTCCGGAGTTAATCTCCAGCCCTGGCGCTTCGTGGTGGTCCGCGAGCAGGCCACCAAGGAGAAACTGGCCGTCGGCTTCAACAAGATGATTGCCCAGGCTCCTGTGGCCATCGTAGTCTGCGGTGTTACCACTATGGATAACGGCAACCCCAACGGAAACTGGACGGCCGACTGCGCTGCCGCCACGGAGAACCTTCTGCTGGCGGTTGAGGCCCTGGGTCTCGGCGCCGTATGGACGGCCTGCTATCCCTATGACGTGAGGATGGATCCCACCATTGAAGCCCTGGGTCTCCCCGAAGAGGTTAAGCCCTACTGCATTGTACCCATCGGTTATCCTGCCGGCGAAGACAAGCCCAAGGATAAGTGGAAACCGGAGAACATCCACTACGAGAAGTGGTAATCTATGCCTTCCCTTACTCAATAGAGGCTGCTGGTCACTGACCGCCAGCACTTTTGGCCATTTTTGACGGCTGCGGCGTTTTGTTTGTCGTGACAGCCGTCACTTTTGGCCATTTTTGACGGCTGCGGCGTCAAGAATGGCGGGGGGGGTAGACGTGCCGGCTGGGAGATACCCGGTCAAGCGGGTTTAATAGGGTTTGCTGCCCAGTTGTGGGGAGAAAGTGTTATCTTTGTGAGTGAGATGAAGACTTTTTTGAAAATACTGACTCTTTTCGTTGCGGCGGGTGCTTTTGGCGGGGCCGTGATGATGTGGATGGACCCTACCGGCGTAAGTTGGGGAGGGGAGCCGATGTTGGATTTGCTTAGGGCCAAGATGCCCTGGCCGGATTTCTTTTTCAAGGACTTTACTCCTTCCGGCTATGTTCTTCTGGCTGTGAACGGCCTTCCGCAGCTGCTGGTTGCCATTCTGCTCTTCAAGAACCATCGCCTGGCCTACTGGGCCTGTCTTGCCTGCGGCATTCTTCTGATGCTCTGGATTGCCTTGGAATGGTATATTTGGGGATTTGTGGCTCTCAGCAATATCTTCTTTGTGCTGGGCGCTGTGGAAACCGTCTGTGCCGCCGTTTGCTTAAAGAGAGCAAGATGAATCCCCGGATCATTAAAAAATACTCATTTTACGTGACAAACTCAAACTTGCTGTCACTACGTCTGCCCGGCTATCAGTTTCGTAGAAAATATGTAAATTTGTCTGGCCAAACTGAATACACCATGGCAAAAGACAGATTTGACATTCAAGAAAAGACAACGATGAATCTCTTTACGGAAACGATGGTCATCGTTGACAAATTAACCGGTGTGAATTACCTCTACGTGCATCGTGGCTATGGCGGAGGTCTTACCCCGCTAATAGACGCCGACGGCAAACCCATCGTTACCAAAGACGGATATAAAAAGTAGTTCTTATGATCAAGATGTACGTCATGCACACCTGCCCCGACTGCGAATATGTGGAGAAGCAGGTTGAGGGGAACCCTAATTTTGAGGTGATCGATATCGGAAAGCACGTGCGTAACCTGAAACAGTTCCTGGATCTCAGGGATTCCAATCCTGTGTTCGATGAAGCGAAGGCCATCGGCGATGTAGGCATCCCGTGTTATGTCCGGGAAGACGGTTCCGTTACTCTCTATTCGAAAGATGTAGGTCTGGAGCCGCGTCCAGAGGCGATGGGCGCAGCTTGCAGCATTGACGGCCGTGGATGCTGACATTCATCACCTCGCTGTGTATCATTCTCTATAATATTATGGACACCTACCAGAAAATTGAATTGAGCGACTATGTTCGCACCGGAGAAGGCGGAACTGCCGTATCCTATACCCATAAAACGCGCAATGCACTGGCCAAACTCTATAATCCCGGATTTGAGGCAGAAAGGGCCAGGGCCGAATTCCTCACGGCCTGCAAAGTCTTCGAGATGGGAATCCCCACGCCCGAACCCCTTCGTCTTGTAACGGACGGGGAGCGCTATGGGGCAGAATATGAACTGGTAAAGGGCAAACGCTCCTTCACGCGCATCATCTCCGAAGAGCCCGGGCGTTTGGAAGAGATTTCTCTCACCTTTGCCGATTGGGCCCGGAAACTTCACTCCACGCCGGTAGCGCCCGGCCAGCTTCGTTCCTACAAGGAAACCCTTATCCGCTTCTACAAAGAGAAAGATATGGTTCCGGAAGCGCACAAGCAAAGATCCCTGGCTTTTCTGGAGACGGTGCCGGATACGCCCACCTGCCTTCATGGAGACCTCCAGATAGGCAACATCATCACCGACGGAGACCGCACGCTGTGGATAGATGTGGGAGAGTTCAGCCACGGAACCCCGGAATGGGACCTGAGCATTATGTGGATTATGGGAAACAGGATGAGCAAGGAGCGGGCCGAATCCCTCTTTCACATTACTCCGGAGCAGATGAAAGCCCATTGGGAATACTTCCTTCCGGCCTATCTGGGCACATCGGACCCCCGGATCCTGGGAGAGTACACCAAACGGCTGATCCCGTATTATGCCGCTAAGGTGCCCTACGTCTATGATATGGCATACCACGGTTCCCTGCCGGAAGATGCCTTCCAGCGGATGGAACAAATGATGAAAATGGCAGATTAGCCTGTGGCTTCCGACAGCCGAGGCCGATAAACCATCTCCTTTATCTGGAGCCCAGGTAGAGGAAGACCATACTCAGCAGCAGGAGCATCAGGTCAAAGGCTTTGGACTTGATATTCTGTTCTTTGAGGATAAAGGCGCCAATCAGGAAACTGACCACGGCGCTGCCGCGGCGGATCATAGAGATGACGGCGATGAGGGCACCGGGCTGGGAAAGGGCCTGGAAATAGAGGAAATCGGCCGATACCAGGAAAATGCTGATGAAGGGGATGGACCAGCGCCACTGGAAGGGCGAAGAGCTGCGGCCCGGCAGCCAGACAAACAGCAGCAGGGGCAGCATCATCAGGGTCTGGTAGAACATAAACCAGCTCAGAACCTGCAGGCGGTCCAGGCCGAGGCCGCTGTCCGGCGACATAAGGTATTTGTCGTACAGGCCGCTGAGAGCGCCCATCAGAACGGCAAAGATCAGACAGAAGACCCACTTGTTGCGGTGGAAGACAATCCCTTCCTTCTTTCCGGAAATGCGCATCAGGAAGTACGCCAGGATGGCGAGTCCCACACCGATGCTCTGCATCAGGTTCAGCCGCTCCCCGAACAGGAGTACGGCCCCCAGCAGCACCAGTACCGGCCGCGTGGCGTTCACCGGTCCCACCAGGGTAAGGGGCAGGTGCTTCATGGCATAGTAACCGGCCAGCCAGGAAGAAAGCACGATGACGCTCTTGAGGACAATCCAGCGTTGCACTTCCCAGGACCCAAATCCCGTCCGGATGAGCAGGGGAGTGAGCAAGCAGGTGGCAATGAACGTGTTAAGGAAGAGAACGGGAATGACGGCATTGTCCTTCAGGGAAATTTTCTTGAAGGAGTCGTAGCAGCCCAGCATGGCCGCCGATGCAAAAGACAGTAACCACCACATAGCAAAATCGGCCTGCAAAGTTACATAAAATGGCGAATTATTCGTATATTTGTTGGATAGAACAAATGTGACAGAATGAAGGTAGTTGCCGATACCAACATCCCCTTTCTAAAGGGTGTTTTGGAGCCTTTCTTTGAGGTGGAGTACATGGACGGACGCACGATTGACCGCGCCGCCATGCACGATGCAGACGCCGTTATCATACGTACCCGTACCAAGTGCAACGAGGAAACCCTGGCCGGTTCCCGCGTTCAGATGATTGCCAGTGCCACCATCGGCCTGGACCATATTGATGTGGCCTGGTGCCAGCAGCACGGAATAGAGGTGCAGAATGCGGAAGGCTGCAACGCCGGGGGTGTGGCGGACTACGTCTTCAGCGCCCTGTACGGCATTGCCTCCCGCCGCGCCATCAAGTTGGACGACGCCGTGATTGGCATCGTGGGTGTGGGCAACGTGGGAAAGAAGGTGGAGCAGATGGCCCGTACGCTGGGCATCAAGGTCCTCCTGAACGACCCTCCCAGAGCCCAGGCCGAAGGTCCCGAAGGCTTTGTGGAACTGGATGAACTGCTGGAAAACGCCACCGTCGTTACTATGCACGTTCCGCTGGACGAGACCACGAGGGGTATGGCCAACGAGGAGTTCTTTGCCAAGATGCGTCCCGGTGCCATCTTCATCAACGCCTCCCGCGGAGAAGTGGTGGACGAAGCCGCCCTCCTTCACGCCAGACCCAAGTTGGGCGCCCTGGTGCTGGATACCTGGTGCAACGAGCCCACGGTCAATCCCAACCTCATCGAACTCTGTGACATTGCCACTCCCCATATTGCCGGCTATTCCTACCAGGGAAAGCAGAACGGTACCGCGATGGCCGTCCAGGCCATAGCCCGTCACTTCGGCATTGAGGAACTGAAAGATTTCAGACCCGTGACGGAAGATCCTTCTCTGCTGCCCACTGCGCTGGACCTGTGGGGCCGTTCGCAGGGAGAGATTGCCGCCGTGATGCAGTACAATTACCCCATCTTCACGGATGATTTCCTGTTCCGCAGCAGCCCGGACAGCTTCGAGAAGCTCCGCAGCGAGTACAACTACCGCCAGGAATTCTATATTGATAACCACTATAACACTATGTTCAGCCAAACCGATCAACAGCAAATCCTGGACAGGGGCGCCAGCCTCCGACAGGTGAAAGAGCAGATTGAGCATTTCAAGAATGGCTTCCCCTGGATGAAAATCGTGGGCCCTGCCACTCCTGAAAGAGGCATCAAGGTGCTGGCTCCCAAAGCCGTAAAAGCAGCCGTTGAGTATTACCAGAATGCCAATGTTCACGGAAAGAGCAAGTTTGTGCCCGCCTCCGGCGCAGCGTCCCGTATGTTCAAGGATATGTTCCAGGGACTTGCCGAACTGGAAGCCGGCAAGGACCTTTCGGCCGATGCCCCCGGCGCCAAGCTGGCAGCCCGCATCAAGGACTTCGCCTTTTATACGGAAGAACTCTTCGGCACGCCTGAAGACAGCCGGGAATACCGCCTGGAAACCCTCAAGAAGCTCCTGAAGGAAGATGGCCTGGCCTATGGCTCCAAACCCAAGGGCGTCCTTTGCTTCCACCGCTATCCCGAAGAAGTGCGCACCGCCATTGCCGAGCATCTGGTAGAAGCCCAGGAATATATGCGCAACAGTGACGGAACCTGCAACCTGACCATTACCATTTCTCCGGAGCACCAGTCCCTCTTTGAAATTGCCATTGGAGCCATCAAGGAGGCCTATGAGAAGAAGTACGGTGTCAAGTACAATATCACCTTTACCTTCCAGGACAAGGCCACGGATACCATTGCGGTAACCCCTGACAACAAGCCTTTCCGCAAGGAAGACGGATCCCTCCTGTTCCGTCCCGCCGGCCACGGCGCCCTCATCTACAATCTGAATAAGGTGACGGATGAACTGGTGAGCATCAAGAACATTGACAACGTGGCCCACGAGAAACTGCTTCCCGTTACGGCCGAATACAAGCAGGTACTGATGGGTGTGGCCCTGCAGCTCAGGGACCAGATCTTTGATTTCCTGCACCAGCTGGACGAGAATCCTACCGTGCAGCTTTGCAACCAGATAGAGAAGTTCCTGGACAAGGAACTCTGCGTCCAGATTCCGCTGGCCCATTCGGAGGAGGAACGCGTGAAGATGCTCCGTGCCAAGCTCAATCGGCCCATCCGCGTGTGCGGTATGGTCCGCAATGAGGGTGAGCCCGGCGGCGGTCCTTACGTGATTGCCGGAAAGGACGGCTGCACCAGCCTCCAGATTCTGGAAAGTGTCCAGATCAACAAGGAGGATGCCGGCGCCATGGCTGCTATGAGCCACGCCACGCACTTCAACCCGGTGGATCTGGTTTGCTGCCTCAATGACTACAAGGGCAAGCATTTTGACCTCCTCAAGTATGTGGACTCCGAAGCCGGCTTTATGAGCTCCAAGAGCTACGAAGGCCGCGAACTCAAGGCCCTGGAACTCCCCGGCCTCTGGAACGGCGCCATGAGCGACTGGAACACCCTCTTCGTGGAAGTCCCCATCGAAACCTTTAACCCCGTAAAAGTAGTGCTGGACTTACTCAGACCGGCTCATCAAGGATAATTTAACTATGAAAGAAGCAATTGCTGGAACTTTGGAAAGCGGTGACATCATGGTCACCATCGGCCCTGGAAATGGCCTGCAAGTAGATTTGCAGAGTTCTGTGGCCGCCCAGTTCGGCCGACAGATCAAGGCCGTCATCACCGAGACCCTGGAAGGGCTCGGCATCAAGGATGCCCACGTGGAAGCCGTGGACAAGGGAGCACTCGATTGTACCATCCGGGCGCGGGTAACCGCAGCTGCCGTCCGGGCAACAGGCAAAGACGTATGGAAAGACTAAGAAGAACCATGATGTTCGTTCCCGGTAACAATCCGGGAATGATGGCCGATGCCCATATCTACGGCCCCGACAGCATTATGCTGGACCTGGAAGATTCCGTAACCATGGCCGAAAAGGACGCTGCCCGTCTGCTGGTGCACAACGCCCTCAAGACCATCGACTACGGCAAGACCGAAATGGTGGTGCGTATCAATCCGCTCAACACCCCTTACGGAAAGAAGGATGTGGAAGCCGTGGTCAAAGCCGGCGTGGATGTAATCCGTATGCCCAAGACCGAGACGGCTGAAGAAGTGAAGGAACTCGAGGCCGAGATTCTCAAAGTGGAACAGGAGATTGGCCGGGTAGGGGAGACCAAGATTATGGCCGCCATCGAGAGCGCCCTGGGCATTGTGAATGCCTATGCCATTGCAACGGCTTCGCCCCGTATGATGGGTATCGCCCTCGGTGCAGAAGACTACAGCGCCAACCTCAAGACCAACCGTACTCCGGGCGGTGCAGAACTCCTGCTGGCCCGTGAGCAGATTGTGGTGGCCGCCCGTGCCGCCGGCATCTGCTGCTTCGATACGGTATATTCCAACCTGGACGATATGGAAACCTTCCGCAAGGAGGTGGAACTCATCAAGACGCTGGGCTTTGACGGTAAATCCATCATCAACCCCCGTCAGATTGAGGTGGTGAACAGTGTGTTCACTCCCACCGAAAAGGAAATCACCAAGGCCCGTGCCGTCGTGGCCGCCATCAAGGAGGCCCAGGCCAAGGGTTCCGGCGTTATTGCCGTGAATGGTAAGATGGTAGACCGTCCGGTTGTTCTGCGTGCCGAGCGTACCATTGCTCTGGCCGTGGCTGCCGGTGTAATCAGCGAGGAGGAAGCACTATGAGAAACAGCAAGTTAGTTACCTTGGAAGAGGCCATCAAGCGTTCCGGCCTCCAGAATGGAATGACCATCAGCTTCCACCACCATTTCCGTGGCGGTGACAAGGTGGTGAATATGGTGGTGGACAAACTGGCCGAGATGGGTTTCAAAGACCTCAAACTGGCCGCCTCCAGCCTTTCGGACGTACACGCCCCTCTCATTGACCACATCAAGAACGGTGTCATCACCGGCATCTCCACTTCCGGTCTGCGCGGCGCCCTGGCCGATGCCATTTCCCACGGCCTTCTGAAAGAGCCCGTGGTGTTCCGCTCTCACGGCGGACGCGGCAGCGCCATTGCCAACGGAGAACTCAAGATTGACGTGGCCTTCCTGGGTGCGTCTTCGGCCGATGAACTGGGCAATGCCTGTGGCTATTCCCGTTCTGAAAACGCTAAATCCATCTGCGGATCGCTGGGTTATGCCCTGCCCGATGCCCGCTATGCCAAGCACGTGGTGGTAATCACGGACGATCTTGTAGAGTATCCCAATATGCCTATGTCCATCTCTGCGGCCGATGTAGAGTCCGTAGTGGTGGTGGACAGCGTAGGTGACAGCTCCAAGATTGCCGCCGGCGCCATCCGCGACTCCAAGAACCCCCGTGACATCCTGCTGGCCAAGCAGGCTGCCAAGGTCATCATCAACTCCGGCCTCTTTGTAGACGGATTCTCCATCCAGACCGGTACCGGCGGTGCCTCCCTGGCTGCCGTCAAGTACATCCGCGAGGAGATGATCAACCGGGGCATCAAGGCTTCCTTCGCCCTGGGCGGTATTACGGCCCATATGGTCAAACTTCACGAAGAAGGCCTCATTGGCAAGCTCATTGACGTCCAGTCCTTCGACAAGGTGGCGGCCGAATCCATCAAGAATGACCCTACCCACCAGGAAGTATCGGCCGTGGAGTACGCTTCCGGCCAGCACCTGGGCTCCGCTACCCACGCCCTGGATATCGTGATCCTGAGCGCCCTGGAAGTGGATACGGACTTCAACGTGAACGTACTGGTAGGTTCTGACGGTATCATCCGCGGCGCCATTGGCGGCCACCAGGATACCGCAGCCGACAGCGCTCTCAGCATCATCGTATGCCCGCTCCTGCGTGGCCGCATCCCTTGCGTAGTGCCCCACGTGACCACCCTCATTACCCCCGGCAAGTCCGTGGATGTGGTAGTGACCGAGTACGGAATCGCAGTTAATCCGGGCCGTCCCGAGATTGCAGAAAAGCTTAAAGCAGCCGGTCTCCATATCGTAGATATCAAGGACCTGGCCGCCAAGGCTTCTTCCATCATCGGTACACCTGATCCGCTGCCGTTCGGTGACAAGGTGGTAGGCATTGTGATGAACCGTGACGGTTCTGTCCTGGACCAAATCCATAACATTGTGGAATAATGCCCATTACACTGGCAGAACTGCTGGACAGCCGCGATAAGCGGGTTGAACACCAGAAGGACTTGCTTGGAGCCAATCCAGGCAAGTCTCTTCTTTGTTTGACCGTCCAGTTGCCGGGTCCTGAAAAACGGAATGCTACTTCCCTGAAGATAGCCCATGCGGGGGTAGAAGCCGTCCGAAAGGCTTTTGTGCCAGTGTATGAAGAACTTAGAGACCTGGAAACAGGTTATGAAGCCTATTTCCTGGTGGATTTGCCGGCCGAAGAGGCCAAAAGAAGAACCTGCCAAATAGAAGATACGCATCCTCTGGGCCGATTGATGGATATAGATGTCCTATATAAACCCCAACCGGTTGTGGAAAATTATTTTTCGCAAGACTTTGCGAAAAACCAATTTCCCACAACCTCCACAAAGCCGACGCACAAAAAAGGACGGTACCCGAAAAACCAATTTCCCGAAACCTCCACGAATCCAACGCACACAGAGGAATCGACCAACCCTCCGGTTGTGGAAAATTATTTTTCGCAAGACTTTGCGAAAAACCAATTTTCCACAACCTCCACAAAGCCGGCGCACCTTAATATGGAAGTGATGCCGGTGGGAAGGACGGAGATTGGGCTGAAGGCCCGGAGGTGTCTGCTCTGTGGGAATGAGGTGAGATATTGTATGCGGGCGAAGTCGCATACGGTCAGCGAGTTGCTGGCGAGGATTGAAGAAATGGTGAAAGAATGTTCCGATTGCTGATCATACCCCTTTTGCTGGGGCTGGGTGAGCCGGTGAAGGTGGTAACCGAACCGGCCGAGGAGACGAGTACCTATGAGGTCCGTTACCTCTATGGTGGCCTGAATGCCAAGGTGGCCAAGGCTACTTTTACCCTTACCCAGGACGAATTTGAAGGCCAAGATGCATACAAGGCCGAAATTGGAATCAAGGTCCAGCCCATCTTCCGGCTTTTCATGCACTCCAGATATAAGGTAGAAGACTATTTTACCCGCCCGGGTATGAACCCCCTGTATTACTGTACGTCTTCCAACAAGGGAAGCGCCTGGTGCCGTTACTCGGAGGATGAGATCGTTTTCTGGCGACAATACGGCAAGATGCCCGAGCCCGCCATCTTTCACCATCCCAACGACGGCATCTCCATGGAACTGGTCACATTGCTCTACTATGTGAGAACCCACGATTTCAAGGAAGGGGAGCCCTATGAGGTAAGACCGCTCATGGGAGGTCAGCCCCGCGAAGCAACCCTTACCATGGAAGGCATTGAGACGGAAAAGTACCCCGGTCATTCGGCCCAGATTTTACATCTGGAGATGCTGGAACGCGGTATCTTGGAAAACGGTAGCGGCAAGGATGTCTGGATCTGGATTGACTCCGACGAGAGGCGCACGCCCCTGGGTTTACAAGTGTCCCTGGGCAAGCGGGGAACGATGGTTTGCCATATTTTGGAATAGCGCTTATAATTTGTCACGATTTCTTGGGAAATCGATTAGAAATTGTTACCTTCGCGTAATGATTCCCTAACAGGCGGAACCGGGAGTATTGGAAAGCCTGTTTGGATGATGCAAAGCTATAGTAAGCACAACATACAGGAACTGCCTCTAAGCAGTCAATTCTTCCGTAAAAAGGTAGAAATCTTCCTCGGAGAAAATGGCCTCCGGATGGAAGAATTAGATGTGTATAGTGTTATAGAAAACGAAGCCGGAAACATCTTAGCCGGCGCCGGTCTTTCCTCCGATATCATCAAATGCATAGCCGTAGCCCCCGAGGCCCGTTCGGAAGGTTTGGTGGCTCCGTTGGTGTCGCATTTGATCTCCCTGGCGGCGTCCAAGGGAATGTTGGAGCTCAAGCTTTTCACCAAGCCCGAGAACCAGGCCATCTTCGAGAGCCTGGGTTTCCGCGTCCTGGCCCGTGCCCCCAAGGCCATCCTTATGGAAAACGGTCACGGACTGGAAAGATACTGCGAGTATCTGAAGGGCTTCGCCCAAGAGGGCCGAAGCGGCGTCATTGTTATGAACGCCAACCCTTTCACCCTGGGGCACCTCTATCTCTTGCAACAAGCATCTCAGCAGGTCGATAACCTATATGTCATTCCCGTAAAAGAAGACAAATCCCAGTTCTCTTACGAGGAAAGACTATCTATGATCCGGGCTTCCTTGGACACAACCTCCACAGGCCTACGCGCAACTGTATGTGTTTTGGATGGATCGGATTATCAGATTTCAGCGGCTACTTTTCCTACTTATTTCTTGAAAAACTTATCAGACGCGGCGGAAACGCAGATGCGTCTGGACCTGGACCTTTTTGCCCGGTGGATTGCACCGGCGCTGAATGCTTCCGTGCGGTTTGTGGGATCTGAACCTCTCGATCCTCTCACTGCCCGGTATAATGACCTGATGAGAGAGCTTCTACCGGAGGTCGTTGAACTACCCAGATACTGTCTTTCGGTATCTGAGACCCAACCGGTCCAACAAAATTATTTTTCGGGACGGGACCCGAAAAACCAATTTTGTTTGACCTTCGCTGAGCCAACGCACACAGATACCTCAGACAGAATTACAGTCTCAGCATCTGAAGTGCGAAAGGCATTGGAGGAGGGGAGTTTCAAGAGAGCATCGGCCCTGTGTCCCGAGACAACCTGGCCGTATTTGCTGGCGGAGCTGGCCCAGCGGGCGCTCCGGCTGGAGCTGGATACGCCGGGAAAGCCCGGCCTGGTGGGCCCTGATTCCTGCGGGGCGCACAAGGATATGGATTACAGCACTATGCTCAAGGGGATTGCGGCCATTCGGCCCTTCTTCCCCAAGATGGCTATGGCTGCATCGGCCCTGGAACTTCGCGATTTAGGCATTGAGGCCGAAAAGGCCATGCTGGCTGCTACCGGAGGGGTCAACACCCACCGCGGTGCCATTTTCTGCTTCGGCCTGATTCTGAACGTTTTCTACTCTAATGCTCAATCTGCTGATATTCAGCAAGTTCTGCGTAAAGGGGTGCACACGCAGGTGCACCGCTTGTATGGGAAACCGCTCAGTATGAAGGAGTTAAGTAGGGGGGCGATTGCGATGGCCGACGAGGGCTACCAGCAGCTGTTCGAGGACTGGCTTCCGTATTATGAGTCCGGGGCCGGCGAACTGAAGACGTTGCTTCGGATTATGAGCACGCTGGACGATACCTGCGTGATCAAGAGGGCAGGGGCCGATAGAGCCCAGCTTGTAAAACAAGAGGCCTCTGCCGTTTTAGAGGCAGAAGAAAATTATTTTTCGCAAGACTTTGCGAAAAACCAATTTTCTTCTGCTGGGAATGATCTATGTGAGCGGTATGCGGCGGAGGGAATTTCCCCCGGCGGAGCGGCCGATATGTTGGCATTGACTATATTTATTCACTCAATCATAATATGATTACACTAAACCCCAATGGAGTTTATCTCCTCGATGGCAAGACCATTGCCAAGGACGCGGCTCTCGGTAAGGACGAGGCCCGTGAAAACACCATTACCTATCAGATCCTGCGCAAGCACGACGTAGACGGTTCCAAGGGCAAGGACCTGCGGATCCGCTTCGACGCCATGGTTTCGCACGACATTACCTACGTGGGCATCATCCAGACGGCCCGCGCCAGCGGACTGGAGAAGTTCCCGCTGCCTTATGCTATGACTAACTGTCACAACTCCCTGTGCGCCGTGGGTGGCACCATCAACGAGGACGACCACGTCTTCGGCCTGTCGGCTGCCAAGAAGTATGGCGGTATCTATGTGCCTGCCAACCAGGCTGTGATCCACCAGTATGCCCGTGAGGCCCTTACCGCCTGCGGCAACATGATCCTGGGTTCCGACTCCCACACCCGTTACGGTTCTCTGGGCAATATGGGCGTTGGTGAAGGCGGCGGCGAGCTGGTCAAGCAGCTCCTGGAGAACACCTGGGACATCAAGGCTCCCGAAGTGGTGCTGGTATGGCTGGAGGGCAAGCCCCGCCGCGGTATCGGCCCGCACGATGTGGCCATTTCCCTGGTGAAGGCCGTGTTCGAAAGCGGCTTCGTGAAGAACAAGGTGCTGGAATTTGCCGGCCCCGGCGTCAAGGAACTGCCCATCGATTTCCGCAACGGTATCGATGTGATGACCACCGAGACCACTTGCCTGTCTTCCATCTGGATTACCGACGAAGAAGTGAAGAAGTACTTCGAGATGCACAACCGTCCCGAGGCTTACAAGAAACTCGAACCCGGCAAGATTGCCTGGTACGATTCCATGATTACCATTGACCTGAGCAAGCAGGAGAGCATGATTGCCCTGCCTTACCACCCGTCCAACGCCGTGACCATCCACGAGCTGCAGGAGAACCCCGAGAAGGTGCTCAAGGCCATCGAAGAAGATACCATCAAGCGCTTTGGCGACAAGGTACACCCGGACCTCCTTTCCAAGATCAAGAACGGAAAGGTATATGCCGACCAGGGCATCATCGCCGGCTGCTCCGGCGGTACCTACGACAACCTCTCCGAGGCTGCCACCATCCTCAAGGGCAAGTCCATCGGCAACGATTACTTTACAATGAGCGCTTATCCCCAGAGCACGCCCGTGTATCTGGCCACTACCCGCAACCACATTGCCGAAGAGCTCCTGGAGGCCGGCGTGGTGATCAAGCCCGCTTTCTGCGGCCCTTGCTTCGGTGCCGGTGACGTCCCGTCCAACAACGGCCTGTCCATCCGCCACACCACCCGTAACTTCCCCAACCGCGAAGGCTCCAAGCCCGGTCAGGGACAGATTTCCATGGTTGCCCTGATGGATGCCCGTTCCATCGCAGCCACCGCTGCCAACGGCGGCGTCATCACCGCTGCTACGGACATCGAATACGAAGATACCCACAAGCCTTATCAGTTTGACGGCCGCATCTACGAGAAGCGCATCTACAACGGTTACGGCAAGGCCCATACCGAGGAGCCGCTGCGTTACGGTCCCAACATCAAGGACTGGCCCGTGATGCCCGCCATGCAGGAAAACATGCTGGTAGAGCTGGCCGCCGTGATCCACGACCCTGTGACCACCACCGACGAACTCATCCCTTCCGGTGAGACCTCCAGCTACCGTTCCAACCCGCTCAAGCTCTCCGAGTTTGCCCTGAGCCGCCGCGTTCCCGAGTATGTGGGCCGCAGCAAGCGCATCCAGGCCGATGACCGCGCCCGCCGCGCCGGTGAACTCACCGAAGACCTCCGCAAGGCCCTGGCCGTAGCGGGAACTTCGGCCGAGACTACCTCCTTCGGTTCCTGCGTCTTTGCCAACAAGCCCGGTGACGGCAGCGCCCGTGAGCAGGCCGCTTCCTGCCAGAAGGTGCTGGGCGGCGACGCCAACATCTGCTACGAGTACGCTACCAAGCGCTATCGCTCCAACTGCATCAACTGGGGTATCGTTCCTTTCACCATCAGCAAGGATACGCCTTTTGATTATGAGGTAGGGGACTATGTGTTTGTGCCCGGCATCCGCAAGGCCATCCTGGGCGGTGAAGAGCAGATTGAGGCCCGCGTGATTACCCGTGACGGCCGCTCCACGCCCATCACCCTCTATTTCCAGAACCTCACCGAAGACGAGCGCCAGATTCTCGCCGACGGCTGCCTTATGAATTATTACAAAAACCGTAAATAAAAACCATGGAAAAAATCAAAATGACCACGCCGCTCGTAGAGATGGACGGCGATGAAATGACCAGAATCCTCTGGAAGATGATCAAGGATGAGCTCATCCTGCCCTTCGTGGACCTGAAGACCGAGTACTATGACCTGGGCCTCGAGTACCGCGACAAGACCTCCGACCAGGTTACCATTGATTCCGCCAACGCTACCAAGCGTCTGGGTGTGGCCGTCAAGTGCGCCACCATCACCCCTAACGTGCAGCGTATGAGCGAGTACAACCTGCACCAGATGTGGAAGAGCCCCAACGGCACCATCCGTGCCATGCTGGACGGTACCGTGTTCCGTACACCCATCACCATCCCCAGCATCCATCCGGCCGTGAAGTTCTGGAAGAAGCCCATCACCATTGCCCGTCACGCTTACGGTGACGTGTATCGTGACGTGGAAATCCAGACCACCGAACCCGGTGTGGCCAAGCTCGTTTTCGAAGGTGCTTCCGGTGAGCGCATCGAGGAAGTGATCCACGAGTTTGCCGGTCCCGGCGTCATCGAGGGTATGCACAATACCGACGCCTCCATCCGCAGCTTCGCCCACTCCTGCTTCAAGTATGCCCTGGATGTGAAGCAGACCCTCTGGTTCGCTACCAAGGACACCATCTCCAAAAAGTACGACGGCCGCTTCAAGGCCATCTTCGAGGAAGTGTTCCAGGAGTACAAGGACGCCTTCGAGGCTGCCGGTATCGAGTACTTCTACACCCTGATTGACGACGCCGTGGCCCGCGTAATGCGCAGCGAGGGCGGCTTCATCTGGGCCTGCAAGAACTACGACGGCGACGTGATGTCCGATATGGTTTCCACCGCTTTCGGTTCCCTGGCCATGATGACCTCCGTGCTCGTAAGCCCCGACGGCAAGTACGAGTATGAGGCTGCCCACGGTACCGTGACCCGCCACTACTACAAGTACCTGAAGGGTGAGGAAACCTCCACCAACCCCATGGCTACCATCTTCGCCTGGAGCGGCGCCTTCCGCAAGCGCGGTGAGCTGGACAAGCTCCCCGAACTGGTGAACTACGCCAATCAGCTGGAGCAGGCCTGCTTCGATACCCTGAACGAAGGTCTGGAAACCAAGGACCTGGTGAACCTCTCCGAGGGCATCACTCCCAAGGGTCTTACCTCCCTGGAATTCCTCAGAGAAATCCGCAAGCGCCTCGAAATCCGCCTGGGAGCATAGGAATGATTGTGTGGGGCGAATGGCCGGATAACGGTTCATTCGTCCCAAAATTGGGGCTTTCGTCCCAAAATACTGCTTTTAGTCACTTGCGTTCGTCACAGGTGACTTTTCTTTTATGGGGCCGGGAAGGCACTGTACCTTTGCAGCAAACCTGACAGAGTTATGATTGCATCTATCCCCGCCCGCCTTAGGCTCGACAATGCCGCCAATATCTATCCGGCTTCCATGTCCAAGCAGTACAGTTCCCTGTACCGAATCAAAGTGACCCTTAAAGAAGTGGTAGACATAGCCCTTCTTCAAGAGGCTCTTCTGCGTGTTTCCGAGCGTATCCCTACGTTCCGCTGCACGCTCAGGGCCGGAGCCTTCTGGTGGTATCTGGACCGTTGCCCGGTGAAGCCGGAAGTCCGAGGCCTCAAGCCGCTGAAGGATTTCAGCTTCGAGGACCAGGACGGCCTCCTGTACCGCGTGAGTGCCAAGCGATGCACCATCTATCTGGATGTGTTTCACGCCCTGGCCGACGGTACCGGCGCGATGACTTTCCTGATGACCCTCACCGGAGAGTATCTCCGCCGCCGCTATGGAGTGGAGATTCCCTACAACCAGCTGGTGCTGGATCCCAAGGACCGTCCGGTGTATGCCGAGGTAGAAGACAGTTTCAAGTCTGTCTTCAGCGGCCGCCGCGGCCAGTTGGAGAAGAATGTGGATGCCTATCATATCCGCGGAGAGGCCCTGCCGGATTCGGCCATTAAAGATGTTCGCGTGGTGGTTTCCTCCGACGATGTGAAGAACCTTTGCCGCGGTTACAGCTGCACGGTGACTGAATTCCTCACCGCCGCCCTGATCTGGGCCCTGCAGGAAGAGCATCGCAACGACGAGTCCCGCCGCAAGCGCTCCGTGCTTAAGGTCTCCGTTCCCGTGAATCTGAGACCGCTGTACGGCAGCCGCACCGTCCGCAACTTCTCTTCCTATGTGAACCTGGGTGTGGACGTGAAGGACGGCTATTTCTCCTTCCCGGAACTGGTGAAGGCCATAAAGGAGCAGAAAGCCCACGATATGCAGCAGGACCGCCTGGAATCCAAGATTGCCGCCAACGTGGCCCTGGAAGAGATGCTGCTGGTGCGTCTGCTGCCCCTCAAGATCAAGCACCCCATCATCGATATCATCAATCTCCTGCACGGAGACCGCTTCATTACCCAGACCCTGTCCAATATCGGCCAGCTTAAAGTACCTGCCGCCCTGTATCCCTATATCCAGGACGTGGACTTCTCCCTGGGCCGACAGCGCGGTAACAGCGGCGCCGTCTCCTGCGTGGGATACAACGGAAAACTCTATATCCACCTGACGCGGAAAATCGTCCGCAGCAGCTTTGAGAATGCCTTCATCCGGCAGCTCTCGGCCCTGGGACTCTCCGTGGAAACTTCTGTGGAGAATTTAGCCTAAAGGATAAAACAGGGAATCGTAGCGGCTGTTCCAGCTGCAGTCGTAGTGCTTGCGGATGACGCGGGCACTGGCAAACGAATTGAAATTGTCCCAAGCCTCCAGGAAGAGGACGGCGAAATCCGTTCTCTGGTGTAGCGTAAGGGCAAACAGCGTGTAGACGGCTACGATGTAGACCATGGCCCGCTCGCGGTCATCGGCCTGCGGATTGGAAGGGGTGACCAGCGTCAGGCGCTCGGCCTGGGCAAACGCAAGGTCTGCAATGGCGTCTGCCAGCAAGGCTTCCTCCGAAGGGGTGTAAAGCTGCGCGCAGTAGCGCAGGGAAGCGCATTGACGGTCCACTATTTCCTTCTCCATCACCGGCATAGGGTTGGGAAGGGCCGATTCGAAGTAACGGTCATAGGGGGCCTCACCCCTCAGGAACTGAAGGGCCAGAACGCAGTAGTCTCTTACGCTGGCCTCGATGACCATCGAGTAAGGGGCTTTTTCGTCTATACGGGCCAATATTTCCGTAATACTCGCCATACTGAAGTGTAAATATACAAATTTTCTATTATTTTTGTGCCGTTATGAAAATTGTATTTTTAGATGCCATTTCTATGGGAGATACCTCCCTGGAAGAAATCGCCGCCCAGGGCGAATTTACCTGCTATCAGTCCTCTACGGCCGAAGAAGCCCGCGAAAGGGTAAAAGACGCAGAGGTAGTGCTCCTGAACAAAGTAATCGTGGACCAGGCCTTCCTGGATGCGGCTTCCAAGCTCAAGCTCGTATGCGAAGCCGGAACGGGTATCAACAATATCAATGTGAAACTCTGCGAAGAGAGGGGAGTGATTGTAAGGAACGTAGCCGGTTATTCTACGGATTCCGTGGCCCAGACGGCCTGGATGCATATCCTGAACCTCAGCGGCCGAGCCTTCCATTACCAGAACTTCGTAACCAGCGGTGCTTACAGCAAGAATCCCGTCCACGTGGACTTTGCCCATCCTTTCACCGAACTGGCGGGCAAGACGCTGGGCATTGTGGGTATGGGTGCCATCGGCCAAAAAGTGGCCCAGATTGGCAAGGCCTTTGGAATGGAGGTCATCTATTACTCCACCTCCGGCACCGGCCATTGCAAAGATTACCCTTGCGTGAACCTGGAAGAACTCCTGAAGCGTTCAGACGTGATTTCCATCCACGCCCCTTATAATGAAAGGACCGCCGGCCTCATTGGCTATGAGCAGTTCAAGCAGATGAAGCCCACGGCCGTTCTGGTCAACACCGGCCGCGGAGGCATTGCCGTGGAGGCAGACCTGGCCCGGGCCCTGGACGAAGGACTCATTGCCGGCGCCGCCCTGGACGTGTATGTGAAGGAACCGCTCCCGGCAGACAGCCCGCTGATGCATCTGGTTCACCCGGAACGCCTGCTCTTCTCCCCGCACATTGCGTGGTATTCCAACGAAGCGCGGGCCCGGCTGGCTCACGAGATGGCAGAAAATATCAAGAGGGGCTGGTAAGAGCCCCTCTTTCTGTTTAACTAATTCTTTCTTGTATCAACAACACTCAGTCTTTCTTCTTGGTCACAATGCTGGCGAAGCCGCTTTTCCGGATGTTCGTGTGCTCTACATCCAGTTCGCTGGCGTCAATGTCTCCGGCACCGGAAACACTCAGGTTGGCGGTCTCTGCCTTTCCGGACAGATCCACGTCGCCGGCGCCGTTCACGCTCACCGTGAGGGTTCCTACGTACAGGTCGTCGGCATCGATGTCACCGGCACCGTTGACGGTGAAGGTGAGGGAGGGAACCTGGATGGATTTGACTTCAAAGTCCCCGGCACCGTTGACCTGCACATCGAGGTCCTTGTCGGATCTGTACTTGTAAATCTCAGCATCTGCTGCGCCGTTTACCAGGAGTTTCTCCAGGCAGGGGAGGGTAACGTACACCTCGAAGGTCTTGGCTACAATCTGGACATTGTCCCTGGTCTTGAGCAGGAGCGTTCCGTCCACTACCTGGTAGTCCAGGTAATCGAACACTTCTTCGTTGGCCTTCACCAGTACGGAATAGTTTTCGCCCTGGGTAATGTCAATGTCGGAAGATCCGTTGATAGTAATGCTGTTGAAGCCGGTCAGGTCATAGGCCTTGCTGGTTTCGGGACCCTTGCAAACCACTTTTTTGCCGTTGCCAAGGCCGTTGAAGCTAAAGGTGCAGCTGCAGGCCAGAGCCAGCGTGCAAAGGGCGATCAATACTTTTTTCATATCCGTTCTTACTTTTTAAATATACTTGCATCCAGTCCCAGAAGCTCCATCTTGCGGAGAATGGCCGGGACTTCTTTTTCCAGGAATTCAGCTTTCTGGGCCTCCTGAATCTTTTCCTTGGCTTCGGCCGATACAAAGTAGCCAATGCCGCGTTTGTTGTAGATGATGCCGTCGGCAGTGAGTTTTTCGTAAACGCGCATGACGGTATTGGGGTTCACCCCAATCTCTGCGCCATATTCGCGGACCGACGGGATTCGGTCATCGGCCTTCAGGGCGCCGGACAGGATGTTCTCGCAGAACACGTCGGCTATCTGGAGGTAGATGGGTTTTTCTCCGTGGAAGTCCATATAATTAATGTTTTAAAGTTTTGATTCTGTAGAAGATTCCTCCGGCAAAGCAGGCGGCTATGGCCAGCGAGATGAAGGTAGTCCAGTTCAGGATGGAACGGATGATGGTTTCTGCATCGGACAGCTCTTCCACATCATAGTGGCTCTGAAGGCCGAAAGCGGTCATTCCCGTGGACAGGAGGATGCTGGTACCAAACAGGATGAGGAAGGCCCAGAGGATCTTGTTGCGACGGAAGGTAACCCCGCAGAGGAGGAAATAAAGGAAGTTGCACATATAACCCGCCAGCATGGGAAGGACAAACAGGCCCAGGGACCAGGTGGTGGAGTACTCGTCGTTGGCCTGGGCCAGGGCGACACTGACTTTTTGGACAGCATCTTTGGCCGATCCCAGCAGCATAGGACCGTACGTAGGGTCTGCCAGGGAGAGGATGCCGTCAATGGCCGTGTAGGTGCACAGGAAAGCCACCGGAATGACCAGAAGGGTCATAATCATCATCGAGAGCCATTTCTCAAAGCCGGAGGCGGGAAGCATCAGCCAGGCGGCTCCTTTTCTTCGGTTGGTAAGATAACCGTAAGTGCGGGTCTGGTACAGCTCCAGGGCAAAGATGGCCAATCCGAAAACGATGGCGCGGGCAGCAAAGCTGGGAGCTTCCCATACTTTGTCAAAAACGGCGTTGAACGCAATGCCGATGATATAGAAGATGAGGCCGGAAAAGCCAATGAGAATGGCGGCTTTTACGTGGTTACGCCACATCTGGATGAGGTCGTATTTGAAATAGGACCAGAAACGGGAACCGTTGAATACTTCATTTTTCATAGGGCAACGCGTTTAAGCAAACAGGGCTTTGATAATGTCTTTGTGGGAATGCGCGGCATTGAAGAGGGCTTCCAGGTTCACCTTGGACTCTTCGCCGGTGGTATTGGGATACACCTGGATGGCGCCGGAGGGCGTATGCTCCAGGTACAGGGCGTCCGCGTGGATCTGGTTGCCGTAGTCGAAGAACAGCTTCTGGGTAATGGTCTCCAGGCTGGCATTCAGCAAGACGTCTTCCTTGTCCAGGATGATGATGGGGTCGATGATTTCTTCCAGATCACGCACCTGGTGGGTGGAGATGACGATGGCGCTGTCTTCGCAGGTGTACTTCATAATGGCCTTGCGGAACTGGCTCTTGGAAGGGATGTCCAGTCCGTTGGTGGGCTCGTCCATAAAGTAGTGGCGTGCATTGCAGGCGAGGGCGAAGGCAATCCAGGTCTTCTTGAGCTGGCCGGCGCTCATCGAATCCATCCGCTGGGTGGTGTCCACCTCGAATTCCGTGAGGATGGTGAGATACTTGTTGAAATCGAAGTGGGGCCAGAGGACGCCGGTCTCGCGGCCAAAGTCGATGGCCTTGTAGCGGACGGGACTTACCTCGTCCGGAAGGTAAAACTGTTCTGCCAGCAGGGAAGGCTGGCGGTCAAAAGGATTGCGGCCGTCCGTGTCGATGGAACCGGTCTGGGGCTTCTTGAGCCCGCAGAGAAGGGTGAGAAGGGTGGTTTTGCCCACGCCATTCTCTCCGAGGAGGCCATAAATATTGCCTCCCTTGAGCTCCATTGTGATGTTGTTGAGCACCTTTTTGGAGCCGTAGCTGAAGGATAAGTCTTTAACGCTAATCATATCTTTGCGGTGTATTAGTTCATTAGTACACTGCAAAGGTAAGAAGAAAAATCAAATCTCCAAAAAATATTTCACTTTTTTCTCCATTCATCGGGAGTCACCCCCGTGAACTGCTTGAAACTATGGGCGAAATTGCTGCGGTCGTTGATGCCTACGCGGCGGCTGATGGTAGAAATGGAGGTGTCCGGCTCCGCTTTCATCTGCTCCATGGCGTCCTTCAGACGGAGCCGGGTGCGGAAAGCGCGGAGGTCGTCTCCCTGCGCCAGGAAGTACCTATATAATATAGGGTAGGGAAGGCCGATGTTTTCGGCGGTCTCCGCCATAGTTCTGTGCGGAAGCCGGTATCCCTTGGCCTGAACCCAGGCATCCAGCGCCAGGGCTACCTTCTGCTGCACGTCCTCCGAGAGCGGCTGGACCTTGGGAGCGGGGCGGAAAGAAGAAGGAGCCTGCTCTCTTTGGGGGAACAGGCTCCTGAAGTAATCTTTGAGGGATTTCTTACCAGCCCAGGACATAGGCGAAAATGAGCGGTGCCACAATGGTGGCATCGGATTCCACGATGAACTTGGGGGTATCGGGTGCCAGCTTGCCCCAGGTGATTTTCTCGTTGGGGACGGCGCCGGAGTAAGAACCGTAGGAAGTGGTGGAGTCCGAAATCTGGCAGAAATAGGCCCACAGCGGGGTTCCGGTCCAGCCCAGATCCTGCTCCATCATAGGAACGCAGCAGATGGGGAAGTCACCGGCGGTACCGCCGCCAATCTGGAAGAAGCCCACGCCAGCGCCCTGACTGTTCTTCTTGTACCAGTCTACCAGGAACATCATAACCTCTACGCCCTGGATGACCATATGGGGGTCATACTCACCGCGGATGACGTGAGCGGTGAAGATGTTACCGGTGGTGCAGTCTTCCCAGGCGGGGCAGATGATGGGAATGTTCTTTTCGCAGGCGGCTACCACCCAGCTGTCCTTGGGGTCAATCTCGTAGTACTGCTTGAGGACACCGCTGCGGATCATCTGATAGATGAACTCGTAGGGGAGGTATCTCTTGCCTTCGGCCTTGGCCTTGTCCCAAACCTCTACCAGGTGTTTCTCCAGGCGGCGGAAAGCTTCCTCTTCCGGGATGCAGGTATCCGTAACGCGGTTGTAGTGGTTGTCCAGGAGTTCCTGCTCCTGCTTGGGGGTAAGATCACGGTAGCCGGGGACCCTGTAGTAGTGGCTGTGGGCCACGAGGTTCATAATATCTTCCTCCAGGTTGTTGGCGCTGCAGCAAACAAAGGCAATCTTGTTCTGGCGGATCATTTCTGCCAGGGAGAGGCCCAGTTCTGCGGTACTCATGGCGCCGGCCATGGCCAGAAACATTTTGCCACCCTTGTTCAGAAGGTCTTCATAGGCTTTTGCAGCGTCTACCAGGGCTGCGGAATTGAAGTGACGGTAGTGATGGGTAATGAATTGAGAGATAGGTCCCTTTTCCATTTCTTTTACAGGTTTTCCACGGGCGAAGCCAGTCTTTGACTTCCAACCCGTCGATTGACTGCAAAATTAGGAAAAAAACGCGAGAAACGCTATATTTGCAAACTATTTTACGTGTATGAACCTGTTCCCTAATATTGAAAAGGCCTATACAAAGGATCCTTTAAGTGCTAAAGACGCTCAGCGTCAGGCAGAATTCATTGCCTTTGGCCCCATTGTCTTCCAAGTGAGCCGCCTGATGCTCAAATTGGGAATCCTGGATGCCCTTCGGGACAAGCCCATGACGCTGGAGCAAGTGGCCGAAAAGGCCGGCATCAGCCTTTACGCCGCCAAAGTGCTTCTGGAAGCCTCCCTTTCCATTGGAACGGTTCTCATCGACGCCCAAAAGGACGAGTATCATCTCACCAAAACCGGCTGGTTCCTCTTGACGGACCCCGCCACCCGCGCCAACGTGGATTTCAACCACGACGTCAACTACGAAGGCTTTTTCCGCCTGGAAGAATCGCTGAAGGAAGGCCGCCCCGCCGGTCTTGAGCACTTCGGCCCCTGGCCCACCATCTATGAAGGACTTTCCTCCCTGCCCAAGCAGGTGCAGGACAGCTGGTTTGGCTTCGACCATTTCTACAGTGACCATTCCTTCGACCTGGCCCTTCCCATCGTCTTTGCCGGCAAGCCCCGCAGGATTATGGACGTAGGAGGCAATACGGGCCGATTCTCCCAGCGCTGCGTGGCCTACGACCCTGAGGTGGAGATGACCATCGTGGACCTGCCCCAGCAGATCGGCCTTATGAAAGAGGCTACAAAGGAAGATCCCAATGCCGGCCGTATCCACGGCTTCGGCACCAACCTGCTGGACCCCAAGAACGAATTTCCCCAGGACTTGCATCCGGACGTAATTTGGATGAGCCAGTTTCTGGACTGCTTCAGCGAGCCCCAGATTCTGAGCATTCTCCAGCGCGCCGCCAAGGTGATGGATGCGAATACGCGCCTGCTCATTATGGAAACCTTCTGGGACCGCCAGAAATACGAGCCCGCGGCCTTCTGCCTTACTATGACCAGCCTCTATTTCACGGTTATGGCCAACGGCAACTCCAAGATGTACCACTCGGACGATTTCGTGCGTGTGGTGAAGGAAGCCGGCCTGGAAGTGGTGGCCATCCACGACTGCCTGGGCCAGGGACACAGCATTATGGAATGTAAAAAATCTCTATAGCTATGAGTATTGAAGATATTAAAGAGAAAGTGACCACCTTCCTGGTGGATGAATTGGAAATCGAAGAATCCAAGATTGCAGACAACGCCCGCCTTAAAGAAGATCTGGGTATCGATTCCCTGGAAGTGGTGGATGTAGTAGTACTGGTAGAAGATTCGTTCGGATACAAGATGAAACCCGAAGACTTCAAGGAACTCAAGACCCTGGAAGATTTCTGCCTGTTTATCCAGAAGCATATTGCCTAAGGCGGCTCATAAGAACTGGAAGGGGAGCCTGGACGGTACGCCCTGGATGCACCGTGCCCTGATTTCCTTAGCCCGCATCTTTCCCTTGCGCCTGCTGTATGGGTTCATGGCCATCTCCATCCCGTTTTACGTGATGCTGGATGGCCGGGGCCGAAGGGCATCCTATTCCTTTTTCAGGAACAGGATAGGCTACGGTTGCGTCAAAAGCTTCCTCCACGTCTTTGTGAATATGTACAATATGGGCAAGGTGGTCATAGACCGCTTTGCCGCCTATGCCGGCAAACAGTTCCGGATTCTGGGCCAGGACCAGGACCTCTACGACTTGCTGGTCCCGGACGGCACCTATATGATGCTGTCTTCCCACGTGGGCAATTTTGAGTTATCCGGGTATATGATTCAGTCTCCCAGACCGGTCAAGACGCTGGTTTACGCCGGCGAGAATGCCCACGTGATGGAACAGCGCTCCCGTCTGTTCTCCGATTGCAACGTGGAAATGGTCCCCGTCAAGGAAGATATGTCCCATCTCTTTGTCCTTAACGATGCCCTTCAGAACGGAGAAATTGTCTCCGTGGCGGCAGACCGCTCCTTTGGCTCGTCCAAAACCGTCCGCTGCCCGTTTATGGGGCAGGAGGCTTCCTTCCCGGCCGGTCCGTTTACCCTGGCCGTCCGCCGCGAAGCCACGGTCATGGCCGTGTTTGTGATGAAGGAGGGAATCAGGACTTTCCGCGCCATTGTGGAGAAGCTGCAGGCCGAAGGCGAAGGCCAGGCCAGGGTTGAGTCCATGGCCAAGGCTTATGCTTCCGTCCTGGAGAAGGTAGCCCGGCAGTATCCGGACCAATGGTTTAACTTTTATGATTTCTGGGCCGCATGAGCAGTTTCCACGACATACCCATAGGTGAACTCCTTCCGCAGCAGCCTCCGTTCCGCTTTGTGGACCACATTGAGTACTACGGAGAAGGGGAGACCCGCGTAAGTTTTACGCCGGGTAACGGCAACCTGCTTATGGAAGACGGCTGCCTGAGCGCCGCCGGCCTTATGGAGCATATGGCCCAGGCCAGTGCCACCCGTGTGGGCTATTACAGCAAGTACATCCTGCACGTTCCGGTGAGCATAGGCTACATTGGCCAGGTGCGCAAATTCACGCTGAACCGCCTTCCCAAGGCCGGTGAACTCCTGGAAACCTCCGTATACCTGCGTCAGGAAGTGTTCAACATCTCCCTGGCCGATATTGAAGTGCGCACGGCCGCCGGTGAAGTGCTGGCCAGCGCCTCCCTTAAAACCGCCCTCAAGGATGACTAAGGTCTACTGCATAGGCTGCGGCCTGGTAACGCCGGTGGGGAATGCTCCTTCGGAGGTTCTCTCCGCCGTCCGTGCCGGAAAATCGGCCTTCCGTCTGTACGACGGCTGGCCGGAGCCGTACTATGCCTCCCTGCTGGACCGCGAGGGGTTTGAAGGACCTTCCTTCTTCGATCACATTGCCCTCCAGGCTGCCCGTACGGCCGTTCAGGAGGCCGGTATTGACGCCTCTGGGGCCCGTGTAGGCCTGGTCCTTTCTACCATCAAAGGAAATATCGAAAAGATAGATACGGACGACGTCTCTCTGGCTGCCGCCGCAGAAACCCTGGCCCAGGGCTTGGGAGTGAAGACGAAGCCGGTGGTAGTGTCCAATGCCTGTATCTCCGGCCTTGCCGCGTTGCTACAGGGTGTTCGAATGATCCGTAGCGGAGCCTACGACCATATTATAGTAGTAGGGGCCGAGGTGCAGAGCCGTTTCATCGTAACCGGTTTCCAGTCCCTGAAGGCCTTGTCCTTGAATCCTTGTAAGCCGTTTGATGCCGACAGGGACGGCTTGAACGTAGGAGAAGCGGCAGCAGCAATGGTATTATCAGCCCATCCGGTTCCTTTTGACCCCCATCCGGTTTCGGAAAATTATTTTTCGGGACGGGACCCGAAAAACCAATTTCCCGAAACCTCCACAGAGCCAGCGCTCCAAGGGGACCCGAAAAACCAATTTTCCGAAACCTCCACAGAGCCAGCGCTCCAAGGGGACCCGAAAAACCAATTTCCCGAAACCTCCACAAAGCCAGCGCTCCAAGGGGACCCGAAAAACCAATTTCCCGAAACCTCCACGAAGCCAGCGCCTGTCATACCGAGCGAAGCGAGCGTATCTCCTTGGGAGATTGTTGATGGGGCGGTTCGGAATGATGCCAATCACATTTCCGGACCTTCCAGAACCGGCGAGGGGAGTTACAATGCCCTTCGGTATGTGCTGGAGGGGGTTTCGGCCGAGGAATTGGCCTTCGTGAATGTGCACGGAACGGCTACCCGGTACAATGACCAGATGGAAGCCATCGCCCTGAACCGGGCTGGCTTACAGGAGGTGCCGGTGAATGCCCTCAAGGGCATCTTCGGCCATACGATGGGGGCCGCAGGCATCCTGGAGTCCATCGTGTCTATGAAGGCCTGCGATGCCGGCGTGGTCCTGCCTACGCAGGGCTTCTCCCAGATGGGCGTGGAGCCGGCCGTTAATGTATCGGCCCAAGAGAGAAAGACGGACAAGAAGGCTTTTGTCAAGCTGCTGTCTGGTTTTGGCGGCGTGAACGGAGCTTTGCTCTTTAGAAAAGGAGGTGCCCGATGAAGCAGGTAAGCATTCCTTCCGGCGCTTCGCTGACGGAACTGTACCGCAAGTGGGTAGGGGACTATCCCAAGTTCTTCAAGATGGATACCCTGAGCAAACTGGGTTTCCTTCTGACGGAGATGCTGGTTCGCGACGAGCCGGACCGTTTCACGTTCCGGGAAGACCGTGCTGTGCTTGTGTTCAGCCGTGAGGGTTGTGTGGCCAACGACCGCCATTACGCGGAATCGATGAAGGATTTCCCGTCCCCGGCGCTCTTTGTATATACGCTTCCCAATATTGTTTCGGGAGAGATTTCTATTCGCAACAAATGGGGCGGAGAAAGCTCTGACTACGTGCTGGCAAGCTACGATGAGGCCCGGATTTGGGACCTTGTACGGCAGGCTTTTCAGGATAAATGCACCCAGTCTGCTCTGGTGGCCTGGATTGACTGCACCTCCGATAATGAGTGGGTAACTAACGCTTGGTTAGTGGATAAAACAGAGATGTTATAAGCAATAACAAAAATGTTAATATATGGAAAACTTAATCAACGAGCTCAAATTGAAGGTAATTGATGCCTTGAACCTGGACGGAATGACCCCTGAGGACATTGACGACAATGCCCCTCTGTTTGGAGATGAAGGTCTGGGACTGGACTCCATTGATGTACTGGAACTGATTGTCCTTCTGGAGAAGAATTACGGCATTCGCCTGGCCTCTCCCGCCCAGGGCAAGGAGGTCTTCAAGAGCATAGCCGTGATGGCCGACTATATTGCCAAGAACAGAACCAAATAAGTGAAACCGGAACTGGTCATAACGGGTGCCGGCGTGGTGAGCGCCATCGGGGTGGGCAAAGCCGCCAACCTCGACAGCCTGCTCCATACCCGCCCGGGTGTGGCACCGGTCCGCTACCTGGCTACCAGCCTCAGGGATTTCCCCGTGGGGGAGGTCAAACTCTCCAATGAGGAGCTGGGAGCCCTTTGCGGTGCTCCGGCCGATTGGCCCCGTACCACGCTGCTGTCCATCTGCGCCCTGCAGGAAGCCCTGAAGGAGGCCGGATTGGCCGATGGTACCGGCATGCGCCTGATTGGCGGCACCACGGTGGGAGGAATGGATCTGACGGAAAAAGTTTTCCCCCAGTATTCTCCCAACCACGGATGCGGTGCTTCCACAGACCTGGCCGCCTTATATATAGGTGGCTTTGAAGACGCTACCACCCTGTCTACGGCCTGTTCATCGGCCGCCAATGCCTTTATGTTCGGTGCCAATCTGCTGCGCACCGGCCAATATGAGCGGGTTGTGGTAGGAGGCAGTGAGAGCCTTTCCAATTATCACCTGAACGGTTTCAATTCCCTGATGATTCTGGACCGGGAGCCCTGCCGTCCTTTTGACGCCACCCGGGCCGGTCTCAACCTGGGAGAAGGAGCCGCCTATCTGGTGCTGGAAACCATCGAAAGCGCCCTTAAGCGCGGTGCCAGGCCGCTGGCCCGTCTTTCCGGCTTTGGCAACGCCTGCGACGCCTTTCACCAGACCGCCTCTTCCGAAAACGGGGAAGGCGCCTACCTGGCTATGCAGAAGGCCCTTAAGATGGCCGGTCTGCAGCCGTCTCAAATTGACTATATCAACGCCCACGGTACGGGTACGCCCAACAATGATGCCTCCGAGAGCGCTGCTCTCCGGCGCGTCTTTGACGGCAAGGTGCCGCCCGTGAGCTCTACCAAGGCCTTTACCGGCCATACCACCAGTGCATCGGGTTCCATAGAGGCGGTCTTCTGCCTCCTGGCCCTGCAGCACGGCTTCATTCCTCCGCAGCTGAATTACAGCACGCCGGATCCCGCCTGTGTGATGCCTTGTACATCGGCCCTTAAAAAGCCTCTTAAGCATATCCTATCCAATGCTTTTGGCTTTGGCGGCAACGATTCTTCCTTTATCCTGAGTGCTTATGAGTAGGGAAGTGTACATACGCGCCGTTGTCAAGCTGGGTTCCCAGGACCCCGATTTCCGCGAGGTGATTGCCCCTATGGAAGCCCGCCGTATGGGCCGCCTGCTCAAAAGGGCGGTCTGGTGCTCTTCCAAAGCGCTGCAGGAAGCCGGCATCGAGATGCCTGACGCCGTGATTACGGCCACGGACTATGGCTGTATGGAGAATTCCGAGGCCTTCCTCCAGGGTGTGCTCCATCCCGAGGAAGGGGCTATGAGTCCCACCAAGTTTATGCAGAGTACCCACAATACCATTGGCTCCCTCATTGCCATCCGGCTGGGTTGCCACGGGTACAATGCCACCTATTCCCACACCGGCTGTTCGCTGCGCAGCGCCCTGGAAGACGCTATGATGCAGCTCCAGCTGGGAGAAATCGAAAATGCCCTCGTGGGCTGGTACGACGAACGTACCCCTGCCATGGATGCGATGCACCTTCCGGGCACGGAGCATGCCGTGGCCCTTGTTTTATCCGTGAATTCCAAGTAAATTTCAAATATGCTCAGACTTCTCTTTCTGTCGGTTGTCCAGTCCATCCTGATGTGCAGTGCCCAGTCGCTGTTCAAGGTGGCCGCTACGCATATGGAACCTTTTTCCTGGACCTGGACCTTTTTCCGTGACAGTGTTCTCCTGAACTGGTGGCTGGCTGCGGCCGGTGCCTGCGGCATAGCCGGCGTGATCGAGTGGATGTATATGCTCAAGACCTATCCCTTCAGCCAGGTATATCCGCTCTCTTCGATGAGCTTCCTCTTTGGTATGTTTGTTGCCATGATTTTTTTCAAGGAAACCGTAGTCTGGCAGCAGTGGGTGGGGGTATTCCTCATTCTGGCCGGTTGCGGACTCATTGCCCGATGATGAAAAGATGGCCTGCATATCTCCTGACGGCTGTCCTGGCCCTGACCTTTGCCTTTGAGGCAGGGGCCCAGGAAGACGTATGGGCCCGGGTCAAGGAAGTGAATATGCCCCGGAAGACCCTTACGGCCAACTGGAACCGCATTTACCGTTCTCCGATGCTGCAGGACGACATCCTGAGCGAGGGGACTGTTTCCATTGTGGAGCCGGACAACCTGCGCTGGGAAACCCTTAAACCCGTGCAGCGGGTAACCGTGTTGGATGGTCAGGAACGGGGGCGTTTCCGCCTTCCCCAGGAGAAAGATTTCAAGGTGAACGTGCTGGACGGAGACACCTATACCATTCAGCTGAACCCTCTCCGCAGGGACCTCAAACAGCTGATTGGCCAAATTGTATTGACGGTTGAGAAGAAGTCCTATAAGCTTCTCAATGTTACTATATTAGGAATTGACGGAGATTGGACGCAGATCACATTCTCCAACGTAAAAATGGACGAGTAATATGCTGGAAGGATTCCTGTATAAAACACTGGAAAAGGGAGACGGCTGCGCCCAGGTTCAGCTGCTTCCGGAGAGCCCCATTTATGCCGCCCATTTTCCGGGCTTTCCCGTTACGCCCGGTGTGACGCTGGTGCAGATGGCCCTGGAACTGATGGGCAAAAAACTGCTGGGCGCCAAAGACATCAAATTCGTGGTGCCAGTGCTCCCTTCCAAGGAGGGCACGGTGCTCAAATACGAATGGACCGTAGCGGAAGATAGGGCCGATGTGTCCGTCTTTCTGAGTGACGGTACCCTCTGTGCCAAAATGACCCTGGGCGTATGAGCGACACCCTGATCCTGGTTCCTACTTACAACAATGCCGGTACGCTTAAAAACGTGCTGGAACGTTGTCTGGAGCAGGGATTGCCGGTGATGGTGGTGGATGACGGAAGTACGGACGATACGGGCCGAATTCTGAAAGAGATGCCCGGTCGAGCCGGGCATGACGGTGGTCTCACAGTGGTTACCCATCCGGTAAATCAGGGAAAGGGCAAGGCCCTTAAAACCGGCTTTCAGGAGGCTTTGAAACTGGGTTTCAGCTACGTGGTTACCATCGATTCCGACGGACAGCATTTCCCGGAGGACATTCCTGCGCTGCTGGCACAGAAGGGGGAGAAGACCCTGGTGGTGGGCAGCCGTTCCCAGATGGGGGCCGATGGAGGAAGTTCCTTCGCCAACCGTTTTTCCAATTTCTGGTTCCGGCTCTTTACCGGAGTCAGCCTGCCGGATACCCAGACGGGTTTCCGTCTGTATCCGCTTAGGAAACTGCCTTCCTTGACGATATTGAGTTCCCGCTATGAGGCCGAACTGGCCCTGTTGGTCTTCAGTGCCTGGAAAGGCCTGGAACTCAAGCCTGTAGCCGTGCGGGTGGCTTATCCCGAAGACCGCGTTTCCCATTTTCGGCCCGGCGCAGACTTCTTCCGAATTTCGGTTCTGAATACGGTTTTGCTGCTGATCAGTCTGTTCTATGGCTGGCCCCGGACCCTTTTGAGAAGAATCCGGGGCAAGTAATCCTTCTTTTCTAGCCGGATTTTTACTACATTTGTAAACTATAAAGTTTACACCCGGTGAGAAACCTAATCCTAAAACTGCACGATTTCCTGCGCGCCCACAAGGGCTGGGCAGGCGTTCTTCTTGCTGTGCTTCTCACCCTCAGCGTTTTAAGTGCTCTCCGCCTTCAGTTCCAGGAAGATATCAGCGCCTTTTTGCCGGAAGATTCCCGGGAGCAGCTCCAGGCTTCGTCCGGAGATGAGAAGATGGCCGTTTTTTTCCAAGGCGGTACCCGGGAGGAAAGGATGGACGCCGTCTATGATTTTCAGGACCGCTGGGAGGAAGCCTTCCCCGATATCTATCTCTATGAGGGTGCGGCCGGAGACCAAGTGGCAGAGGTCTTTGGTTTCCTCAATGCCAACTGGCCGTATTTTCTTGTGGAAGAGGACTACGCCAGGATGGATTCCCTGCTGGCAGTCCCGGGCTATATCGCCTCCAAGTTACAGGAAGATAAACTTTCATTGGCTACGGCCAATCCTTTTACTTCCAGATATTTAAGAAGCGACCCTCTGGGGCTTTATTCGCCGGTTTTAAACCGTCTTCAGCAGGCCCAGCCTGCCGCTCTGAAGGATACGGAGATTCTCTTTTTTGACTCTCCTTACGGCAGTTCGGAGAGTGCCAAGAACGGTGAACTCCTGGCCGGTTTGAACCGCCTGAAGGAGGAATGCGCCCTGGCTTATCCTTCCGTTCAAATCTTCTCTACGGGCGGTCCCGAGGTGGCGGTAGAAAATGCCCGCCGCATCAAGACCGATTCTTTCCTGGCTCTGGCTTTTGCCCTGATTCTCATCTGCCTGGTGCTGTGGTTCAGTTACAAACGGGTGCAGGATGTGCTGTGGATTCTAATTTCCATAACCGTCGGGGCCGTGTTTGCCCTGGGCATCATAGCCTGTTTCAAGGCCAGCGTGAGTATCATTGTGCTGGGTATTGGCTGCACGGTCATTGGCATTGCGGTCAATTATCCGCTGCATTATATTGACCATCTCAAGTATTGCCCGGACCGCAGACAGGCCCTGGCCGAGCAGATTGACCCGCTCCTGACGGGTAATATCACCACGGTGGGTGCCTTCCTGGGGCTGCTGCTTCTGAAATCGGAGGCCCTGCACGATTTTGGCTTCATTGGCGCCGTGATGCTGGTGGGCACCATACTGTTCGTGCTCATCTTCCTGCCGGTCTTTGTTCCGGTCTGCAAAGGGGAGAGGAAGGTTATCAAACTGGATCCCGCCAGCCATTTCCATCCGGGAGAAAAGACCCGCCGGGGCATCTTCCTGGCCTTCCTGGGCCTCACGGTGCTCTTCGCTTTTACGGGAAAGAAGCTTCAGTTCGATTCCAATCTCCACAATATCAACTATATGACGGCCAGCCAGTCCAAGGGTTTTGCCCTGCTGGAATCCCTGTCCCTGGCCCCCGATGCTTTCCCCATCCCTTCGATGGAGGAGCAGAAGGAGAGAATCGGCCTGTGGAATGCTTTCTGGGAGCGGCATCATGATGTCCCGGACCTGCTTATCGAGGAAGGCCTCCAAGCGGGCTTTACCGCCCACGGCTTCCAGCCCTTCTTCGATGCTTTGGATGCGGATTGGGAACCCCGGGAAAGGGCCTATTTCCAGCCTGTAGACTTCTCTCCCCAGGAGAATGTGGCGGGAACCCTGGTGAGCGCCCTTTCGCAGGATTTCGACACCATCGGCCTGGTTTGCAGCCTTATTGTGCTCATCTTCCTGTGGATCAGTTTCGGCTCTCTGGAACTTACGCTCATTGCCTTCCTGCCGCTGGCCGTGAGCTGGATTTGGATCCGGGGAATTATGGGCCTGACGGGCCTGCAGTTCAATATCGTCAACATTATTCTGGCCACCTTTATCTTTGGTATGGGAGATGACTACAGCATCTTCATTACCGAGGGGCTGGAATACGAGTTCAAAACCGGAAAGAAGATTCTTCACTCCTATGGCAACTCCGTGGTGCTGAGTGCCATCATTATGTTCATTGGCATAGGCGTGCTGGTGTTTGCCAAGCATCCGGCCCTGAAATCTTTGGGCCTGGTTACGGTGATAGGTATGATTACGGTGGTGGCCATGGCCTGCTACCTGCCACCCATCGTGTACCGCTGGCTGCACTTCAAGCACGGAAAACGGCGTTCGGAGCCGCTTACTGTTGCCGGTATGCTGGCCACGGTGTACATTGCCCTTATGATGGGGGTCTGGATGACGCTTCTGTCGGTCCTGGCCCTGTTTTTCCCGCAGGGACCGGCCTTCAACAAGGTGGTGCGCCGCGTGGCCGGCTGGGCGATGCACGCCATTCCCGGTTGCAAGTATACCGTGAAGAACCCGCACGGAGAGGATTTCTCCAAGCCGGCCGTCTATATCTGCAATCACCAGAGTCACCTGGATGTGCTGCCCCTCATTGCCCTGCAGCCCAAACTCATCTTTATGACCAACGACTGGGTCTGGAAGTTCCCCTTCTATGGAGCGGTAATCCGCAAAGCCGGCTATTTCCCGGCCTCCTGGGGGCTGTCCGTCAACAGTTCTCATATCCGGAAGATGGTGGCCGAAGGCTATTCCGTGGTCATTTTCCCGGAAGGAACCCGCTCCTTGGACGGCAAGATAGGCCGATTCCACCGGGGAGCCTTCCTGACGGCCCGGGAGCTGGGGGTGGACATCTTGCCGCTGCTGATCCGAGGCTTCCACGAAGCCTTGCCCAAACACGATTTCTTCCTCCGTTTCCACCCGTTGAGCCTGGAGATAGGGGAGCGCAAGCATATTCCCGAGGATGCCGATATAGCTGCATTTACCCGGGAAATGAGACACTTTTACGTTGAATGGTATGAGAAGGGTGCTTAGCATATTGCTTATACTGCTCTGCGTTCCGGCGCTTTCCCAGGAAAAGATTTGGGAGGGAACGAGGTGCCATAACCGGAGTGTGACTTTGACGGCGTTTATGCCGGAAGGAGAGCCCAGGGCGGCTGTGATTGTGTGCCCCGGGGGAAGCTACCATTGGCACGATATGGAGACCGAGGGTACGAGCGTGGCCCGGTGGCTGGCTTCGGAAGGATATGCGGCGTATGTCCTCAAATACCGGGTGGCCGGGAAGTTTGAGTTTGCCTCCAAGTACCGTTCGTTACTCAGGGGACACCGGCATCCGGATATGATCTGCGACCTTCAGCGGGCCATCCAACTGGTCCGGGAACGCTATGACGGCCCTGTAGGGGCGATGGGCTTCAGTGCCGGCGGACATCTGGTAATGAGTGCCGGAGAGTTCTTCGACACCAACTTCCTGTCACGCTATGGCATAGAGCCGGAGGTTTCCCTGAGGCCGGATTTCGTAGCTCCTATTTACCCGGTGGTTACGTTCTGTGCGGCTCCTGTACACAAACGCTCCCGGCTGGGACTGCTGGGAGAATGGACCGTCCTCAGGAAGGAAATGCGGGACTCCCTGTCCCTGGAAAAGCACGTGAAGGCCGATACGCCGCCGGTATTCCTTCTCAACTGCGTAGACGATCCCATAGTGGACTACAGAAATTCGGTGCTGTTGGATTCGGCCCTTACCGCACGGCACATTCCGCACCTGTATACCCAATATGCAACCGGAGGACATGGCTTTGGGGCCAGCCCCAAGAAGCAGAATGAATACACCTCCCAATGGCAGGAACTATTTATCAATTGGCTAAAAGAGATTCCCGGTCAAGCCGGGAATGACGAATAAGATATGGACATAGAGTTTAAGAAACCGGAAGAGATTAAGGCATTCCAGGAAGGACTGCTGCACGATGCGTTGGTTTACTTGAAGGAACACTCCAAGTACTATCAGCGGATGTTCGAGAAGTACCACATAGACATTGAGAAGATCCGTACCATAGAGGATCTGCAGAAGATTCCCTTCACCGAGAAGAAGGACCTGCAACTGTTCAATGAGGAGTTTCTCTGCTGCCCCAAGGAGAAGGTGGTGGACTATGTGACCACTTCCGGTACGCTGGGGGATCCCGTGACTTTCGGCTGCACGGACAAGGACCTGGAGCGCCTGGCATACAACGAGAAGAAGAGTTTCGAATGTGCAGGCCTGGGCCCCGGTAACATTGTGCAGCTGATGACCACCATAGACAAGCGCTTTATGGCCGGTCTGGCCTATTTCCTGGGCATCCGGAAACTGGGCGCCAGCATCATCCGCGTGGGCAACGGCATCCCCGAACTGCAGTGGGATACCATCAACCGCCTCAAACCGGATACCATTATGTGCGTGCCTTCCTTTATCCTGAGGCTCATTCAGTATGCCGAAGACCACGGAATTGACTACAAGAATTCCTCCATCAAGCGCATCATCGGCATTGGTGAGGGTATGCGGGACCAGAACTTCGACCTGAACCTCCTGGGCCGCCGCATCAAGGAAAAATGGGATGTGGAGCTCTTTGCCACTTATTCCTCCACGGAGATGGGCGCCACCTTCTCCGAGTGCCCCTACGGCTGCGGAGGACACGTCCATCCCGAACTCATCATTGTGGAAATCATTGGAGAAGACAACCTGCCCGTGCCCGACGGCCAGGTGGGCGAGATTGTGGTGACCACCCTTGGGGTAGAAGGTATGCCTCTTCTGCGTTTCCGTACCGGCGATATGGCGGCCAAGATTACCGAGCAGTGCAAGTGCGGCCGTTACAGCTACCGCCTCACTCCGCTGGTGGGCCGCAAGAACAATATGATCAAGCTCAAGGGTACCACCCTGTATCCGCCGGCCGTGAACGACGTACTGGACAACACTCCGTATGTAGAGAACTATGTGGTCATCGTGCGGGACTCCGAAGCCGGAACCGACGATGTCCTGGTGCAGCTGGGCCTCAAATACGAACCCGATTTTGACCCCATCAAGGACCTCAAGGACCGTTTCCGTTCCCGTATCCGCGTGGCTCCCGCCATCGAGATTCTGCCCGTCCAGGAAGTGGCCGCCATCAACTTCCCGGCCAAGAGCCGCAAGCCCATTAAGTTTGTAGACAAACGTTCCAGACATGTTTGATGATATCCGCCCTTATGTAGATTCGGAAATCCCTGCCGCCATGCAGCGGATTGTGTCCGACAAGTATTTCCCGCTGGTTTGCGACTTCCTGTTCCCGGATATGCCGGTGCAGGAGGTGGCGGCGCTGGTGGGCAGTTGCCGCACCGTAGAGGAGTTCCAGCTCCGGGTTATGTATAAGGTAATCTATGCCATTGCCGACAAGACCACCGACGGCCTTTCCGTCTCCGGTATGGAGCGCCTGGACCCCAACAAGGACTATCTCTTCGTGTCCAACCACCGGGACATTATGATGGATGCCGGCTTCCTGCAGGTGCTGCTCTGCGATGCGGGCCGAAAGACCTCCGAAATCACCTTCGGGGCCAACCTGATGCAGGGACAGATGGTCATCGATGTGGGCCGAAGCAACAAGATGTTCCGCATCGAGCGGCCTACCACGGTGACATCGGCCCGGGATTTCCTGCTCAAGAGCCAGTATGTGTCCGAGTACATCCGCTACGCCATTACCCAGAAGAAGGAGAGCGTGTGGATTGCCCAGCGCAACGGCCGCACCAAGGACGGAAAGGACCTCACGGACCAGGGCGTCATCAAGATGTTCAACCTTTCCGGCGGAGAAGACCGCGTAGCTGCCCTGGATGAGCTTAATATTGCTCCTCTGGCCATTTCCTACGAATGGGAGCCCTGTGACGAATTGAAGGCCCTGGAACTCTATGCCAAGAGTTCCGGCCAGCCCTATATCAAGAAGCCCGGAGAAGACCTGAACAGCATCCTGACGGGCATCACCCAGCCCAAGGGCCGTGTGCACCTGGCCGTCTGCGAGCCGCTGCACCGCGAGGAACTGGAGCAGTTTGCCAACTGTACCAATCCCGAGTTCAACAAGGGCGTAGCGGAACTCATAGACGCCCGCATCAAGGCCGCTTACCGCCTGTATCCCAACAACTACATTGCCGCCGACCTCCTGAGCGGAAAACGCAACCACACCTACACGGATGCCGAGAAAGAGACCTTCGTGAAGCGCGTGGACAAAATAACAAAAGAATATCCCCCGGAACTGAAGGAAATTCTTCTGCATATCTATGCCAATCCAACCTTGTAAGGTCAGCCTCCGATAAATTCCCGCAGCAGCGATGTGGCGGGAATTTCTTTATCCGGCACCGGGATGAAATAGTGGATGAACTTGAGGAGGCGGTGGGCTTCGGCGTATTCGGCGCAGTTCTGGTGAACACTGCGAAGGATGGGTTCCGCGTGGTTCTTGAGCACCGCAAACTCAATGAGGTAGGCGCTGTTGAACATCACGTCGGCCGTTTCCTGATAGGGATAGATCCACTTTTCCTCTGCATTGAGCACGTTCTGCCAGTTGGAGATGGACTGCTGGGCCGTGAAGGCGCCGGCGTTGTAGTCTCTAACAATGCGCCGCAGAAGGCGGTTGTCGCTGGTAGGGATGCTGTTGTGGTCGTCCAGGAGGGTTCCGGTAAGCGTGTTGATGAAGATCTTGAACTTGGCCGATTCGGGAATCTTGCTGGTGAGCTGGGGATTGAGGGCGTGGATGCCTTCGATCAGGAGGATTCGGCCTTCTCCCAACTTGAGTTTCTTGCCGTTGTATTCCCTGAGGCCCGTGGCAAAGTTGAATTCCGGAACGGAGACCTCTTCTCCTGCGATGAGCTTCATGATGTCGCTCTCCATCAGGTTGTGGTCCACGGTCTCGAAATTGTCGAAATCATACGAACCGTCGGGGAACTTGGGCGTTTCTACACGGTTTACAAAGTAGTCGTCCGTACTCACCGACATAGGGTGCAGGCCGCAGGCCTTGAGCTGGACGGAAAGGCGCTTGCAGAAAGTGGTCTTTCCGGAAGAGGAAGGACCGGTGATGAGCACCACCTGCAGGGGTGTCTGCTTGTCGTTGTAGCGGCGCTCGATTTCTTCGGCAATCTTTACGATTTTCTTTTCCTGCAGGGCTTCCGCTATCTGGATGAGTTCGCTGGCGCGGCCGTTCAGAATGGCTTCATTGACGTCTCCCACGGTGCTCAGGCCCATAATGATGTTCCAGCGCAGGGCCTCGGTGAACATCTCGAAGGTACGGGGCTGGTCCACATAATCGGCCACCCGGGTAGGGTCTTCCAGGGAAGGGACCTGGAGGAGAACGCCGTCGTGGTAGGGCTGGAGGCCCCAGACGGTCAGATAGCCCGTGGAGGGGACCAGTTTGCCGTAGTAGAAGTCGGCCGTATCTCCCAGCGTATAGTAGTCCGTATAGGCTTCTCCGCTGGTCTGCATCAGGCGGACTTTGTCTTCGGCCCCGGCTTTCTTGAATTCCTTGATGGCCTTTTCGGTCTGCACGTCGTAGCGGTGGAAGGGGAGGTCCTTCTTCACCAGCTCCTGCATATAGTCCGAAACCTTTTGGATGTCGGCCGGCGTGATGGGGCTGTCATCGGCCTTTCTGATATGGCAGAAATAGCCGTGGGAGATGGGATGCTCCACATAGAGCTTGCTCTCCGGAATGACGTCGCAGCAGGCCTTGTAAAGCAGGAAAAAGAGCGAGCGGCAGTACACGCGCATCCCACTGGATTCGCGTACATCGATGAACTCGATGTCCTTGTTTTGGTAGACTTTGAACTTCAGGCCCTGGGATACATTGTTTACCTTGGCGGAAACAATAGGGTAGGGCCGATGACAGTCAAACTCGGCAAGCATCTGCAGAAGGGAAGTGCCTTCCGGGAAGCGCTTGCTCTCCTTGGTGTTTTTACAATAGACCTGAACCATCGGTAGAGGATTTATAATTTAACTTCCTGTTTTTCAAGATAGGAGACCACGTCGCCAACCGTATTGAACTGGGCCAGGGCCTGGTCGGGAATCACGATTCCGTACTGGTCTTCGATGCGCATCAGGAGCTGAAGGATATCCAGGGAATCGGCTCCCAGGTCTTTTTTGATTTGGGATTCAGGGGTAATCCGGGAAGCATCTACGCGGAGCTGCTTGGCCAGAATGCTTTGTACTTTTTCAAACATATCTAATCTTCGTAATGTTCATATTTGGCAATTTCGGTTTCAATTTTGCCGGAGAGCTGGCTTACCTCCATCTTGTAGGCCTGCTCAATGCACTTTTCTACGGCTATGGCCTTGGAGGAGCCGTGTCCCTTGACCACTACCTTGGAGGTGCCCAGCAGCACGCTTCCGCCGTAGTTCTGGTAGTTCATAAACTCCTTGAGGTCCTTGAACAGCTTCTTCATCAGGAGGGCGCCCAGTTTATAGAGGGTGCGGCTGAAAATCTCTCCCTTGAGCTTTTTCAGGAGCTCCAGGGCGGTTCCTTCGGTGGTTTTCACCAGCACGTTGCCGCTGAAACCGTCGGCCACCACAACGTCGTAACTGCCGCTCAGGAGGTCCCGGCTTTCCATATTGCCCACGAAGTTCAGGCCTTCCGTTTCCTGCAGCAGGCCGTAGGCTTCGCGGCGGACGTCGTCTCCCTTTTCGGCCTCTTTTCCTACGTTCAGGAGTGCTACGCGGGGGTTCTTGACCCCATAGACGTTCTCCATATAGAGGGAGGCCATAATGGCAAACTGGCGCAGATGGGCGCTGGTCACTTCCACGTTGGCACCGCTGTCGCAGATACCCACGATGCCCCCGTCCATAGTAGGGAGGATGGGGCAGAAGGCGGGCCGAATGACGCCGGGAATGCGGCCCAGGCGGACCAGGGCGCCGGTAACCAGGGCTCCGGTGGAGCCGGTGGAAACCATCGCGGCAATGTCGTCGCGGTCCCGCAGCAGGATGATGGCCTTCATCATCGAGGAGTTGCGCTTGAGGCGCACCACATCCGTGGGCTTTTCATCGCAGCCTATCACTTCCGGGGCGTGGACAATCTCTACGCGGGAGGCGTCGTAGGCCTTTCCGGCCAGTTCCTTGCGAAGGATTTCTTCGTCTCCGCACAGGAGGACGTACAGGTCGGGGTTCTTGGCCAGGGCCGCCAGGGCGCCTTCTACAGGTGCCTGCGGGCTGTGGTCTCCGCCGAAGCAGTCAATTAATATCTTGATCATACCAGTTTCTTTACGTAGGCTCTATATCGCTTGCATTCCTCGCTCTTGAAGCGGCGCCACTGGTTCAGGATGGCGTAGTTGTCTTCCAGGTTCAGGTTGGTATCGGCCCATTTGAGGCGGGGATTGTCCCTCAGCATCTTCATAATGGCCAGGGATAGGGCGCCGGATACACCGCGGTTCAGGTATTCGGGATCCACGCCCACCAGGCACAGGTCCAGGATGTCGGGGTTCTTGATGTAGTACAGAAGCTTGATGAGGGTCCAGGGCGTGTATTTGCCGCGGGTGCCCACCAGGGCGGGAGCCAGGCCGGGGAAGGACAGGCCGAAGCAGACCAGCTTGTCGTTCTCGTCCAGGATTACGGCCGTATGCTTGGGGCTGATGACCATCGCAAAGTTTTCCAGCACCAACTTGCGCATACCCTCGGTGAAGGGGACGGTTCCGTACAGGCCCTCGTAGGAAGTGTCCAGCAGGTCAAAGATACCCTTGGAGTACTTCTTGAGGAGGTCCGGACCGCTCTTGGCCGTTCCGTAATGCAGTTTGTAGCGCTTGAAAATGAAGGCCACCAGCTGCTCCAGTTCCTCAAAGGCTTCCTGGCTCTCGGGACCGTACAGGCGGCTGGCCGTCCAGTCAATCTCCTTCTGGTAGCCCAGGGCTTCCACGTGGTCCTTGTAGTAACTGAAGTTGTAGTTCTCTTCAAAGGTGGCCGGCTCTTCAAAGCCTTCCACCAGCATTCCTTCGCGCTCCAAGTCGGAGAAGTTGAGAGGTCCCACCATGGTGTCCATGCCTTTCTGCAGGGCCCAAGCTTCGGCCTTTTCAAAGAGTGCGCGGGATACTTCCGGATCCTCTATGGCATCAAAGCGGGAGAAGCGGCAGCGCTTTTCCCCGTTCTTGGCATTGGCGTCCTTCTGGATGATGCACTGGATGCGGCCGGCGGGTACGCCGTCCTTGTAGGCCACGAAGTAGGTCCATTCGCAGCTGCTCTTGTACACATAGTCCTTCCCGAACATCTTGCGCTCGTCGGCGTATAGCGGCGGCACAAAGTACGGGTTGCCTTTGTACAGGTCCAGGGCAAAATTCAGGAACTGCTTTTGCTCCTTTTTGGTTTTGACTTCCCTTACTTCAATCATTATTAGCGGTGCTTAGCGTGGAAGCAAACGCCCACTCCGTTGGGGCCGCAGTGGCTGCCGGCGGTGGGGTTCACATACACATACACGATATTCTGTTTGCCAAAGCGGTCCTCGATCATGCGGCCAATTTCCTGGGCAATCTCGGGGGCGTCGGTATGGCCGATGCAGATGCGGTGCTTGTCAATTTCGTCACCCAGTTCGGCCACCTTTTCTACAAGGGCCTTCATAGCGTTGGGACGGCCCTTGACGGTGCCGATGGATTCCATCTTGCCGGCCTGGCTCATATGGATGAGGGGACGGACGCCGATGAGGGTGCCCATAGTGGCGGCGAGACCGCTGACACGGCCGCTGCGGCGGAAGAACTTGAGGTCGTCGGCGAAGAAGTACATCGCAAACTTGTCCACCTCGGAATGGGCCCAGATCAGGATCTCATCCAGGGTCTTGCCGGCCTTGACCATATCGCCCACCTCGCGTACGATGGCGTAACTGATGGTGGTGATGCCCTTGGTGTCGATTTCCTCGAAGCGGGCACCGGGATACTGGGCCTTGAGCTCAGCAATGGCCTGGTCCATCACGTCGAAGGTGTTGGTCATCGCGCGGGAGAAATGCACGTAAAGGATATCGTTTCCGGCCTTGAAGTCTTCCTCGAAATAGCCAATGTACTGTTCCTTGGAAATGGCGCTGGTGGTGGGCAGGACGCCGCCGCGCAGCATATCGTAGAAGGCGTGGCCGTCAAAGGTCTCGAAATCTACGTAAGGATAGGTGGTTTTGGCATCCACGCTGTAAGGCATAGAGATGAGTTTGTAACCGTATTCAGCCGCCTCTTTGGGGGTGATGTCGGTATCGGTGTCGGTGTATATCTTTAACATAGCACTAAAATATAATCGTAAACGGGTTGTCCGCCGTCCAGGAGGATGACCTCGGACAGGGGATAGGCCTTCTGGAGTTCGGCCTGCAGTTCCTGGGCTTCCTGGGCCGATGCATCGGCGCCCTGCAGGAGCATCACTATATCGGCATTACCGGCCTCCAGCTTGGCGGCGAGGGCAAGGACCGTATCCTTCCTTTCCGGGCAGCAGCAAAGGACGTCCTTGCCGCTGAAGCCGATGTATTCTCCGGTGCGGGCCTCGGCGGTATCGCGGATGGCCTTGGAGACGGAGCCGGTGGTAACGGAAGCGGCCGCCTGGGTAAGGACTTCGGTGAGTTCTTCCAGCGGGAGTTCGGCATCCAGGTTGGCCATGGCGTAGTAGCCTTCTCCCAGCGTACGGGTGGGAATGACCACTATCTGGGCCTTGTCGTAGAGCTGGGCGGCCTGCTGGGCCGTCAGGATGATATTGCTGTTGTTGGGGAATACCAGGATGGTATCGGCCCCTACTTCATCGAATGCTTCAAGAAAACGGTCCACCGGAGGATTCATCGTCTGGCCGCCTTCTATCACGGCATCGGCCCCCATATCCTTGAAAGAGGCCGAAAGGCCCGCGCCCGAGGCCACCGTTACGATGCCCAGGGCCTTGCGGGTGCGCTTGAAGCGCTCGTCCATATGGTTCTCGTGGTGCTGGAGGGTCATATTCTCCACCTTGATGGTGAGGAATTCACCCCACTGGCGGCACTTGGTGAGAACGGCTCCGGGATCCTTGGTGTGTACGTGCACTTTGATGATGGAACCGTCGCGGAAGAAGACCAGGGAGTCTCCCTGGGTTTCCAGCCAGTCGTGGATGACGGACTCGTCAAACGTGTCCAGGTCCACTTTGCTGCGCTGCAGGCGGAGGAGGAATTCGGTGCAATAGCCAAACTCCAGTTCGCTGTCTTCCGTGAAGGCGTTGAAGTCTACTTTGGGGGCGGTAGGAGATACACTCGCTTCGCTCGGTATGACATTGTTGACGTCTCCGTGAAGGGCCGCTCTCATTCCTTCGGCAATGCAGAGGAGGCCTGCGCCGCCGCTGTCCACCACACCGGCCTTTTTGAGCACGTCCAGAAGGTCCGGGGTGTGCTGCAGGCTCAGGTCCATACCGGCAATCCAGAGGTCGAAGAACTCTTCGATGCTGGCGGATCCTTCGGCGGCTGTCACACCTTCCCTGAGGACGGTGAGGATGGTGCCTTCAACGGGCTGGGAAACAGCGTGATAGGCTTCGTCAACGGCGGCCTTCATAGCGGCGTTGAACTGCTTGCTATCGGCCTGCCTTAGCCCCTGGAAGGCTTTCCCCATCCCTGCGAAGATGCGGGAGAGGATGACGCCGGAATTGCCGCGGGCACCCAGCAGCATACCCTGCGAAACGGCGGCGGCCATTTCCGAGAGCGTGTTACCGGTGGCGTGCGTACCGGCTTCGATGGTCATATACATATTGTCCCCGGTGTCTCCGTCCGGAATGGGGAAGACATTGAGGTTATTGATTTCCTGGCGGTTTTGAGCCAGGCGGGCTGTGCCGCCCTTGATGAGGTTCAGGTATAGTTGTGCGTCTAGGTTCATTTTTCAGGTTCAGGTATGCGGAATCCGCGGCGGAAGAAAGGAATCTTGACCAGCTGGCGGAAGATGAAAGGCTGCAGGGAGTAGGTGATCAGGATGGTGGAAGCCATACCGATAAGCGTGATGAGGCCGATGGAGTGGATGGCCGGATGGCGGGCAAAGATGAGCGCAAAGGTTACAATGCCCAGTACAAGGGCGCTGTAGAAAATGGCCACTTTGTGGTACTCCAGCATCTTGGTTTCTCCGTGGCGGGCTTCGGCCAGCAGGCCTTCCATCACAAAGATGCTATAGTCTACACCGATACCGAAGATAAAGGTGGAGATGACAATGTTGATGAGGTTGAATTCCAGGCCGAAAATTGCCATATATCCCTGCATTACGTACCAGCTTACGAACATAGGGAAGAAGGCCAGCAGGGCCGTCCAGATGTTCATAAAACTGAGCAGCAGGACCAGCAGCACGAAGGCACTGGAGATCCAGAGGGTGGTGTTGAAATCGTCGTGGATGATTTCCACCATGTCGCGGCAGTAGAAGAAAGGTTCCAGCACCAGCACGTGGTCTACGGAAGTAAGGGCCTTCCAGACTTTGTTCTGGTCCTTCAAATCGTAGGAAACCTCTGTATAAACCATATAGCGGCCGCTTTGCTGCCTTTCCACATAGTTGGAGAGCAGGCCCTCGGGGATGATGCCGGAGGCTACGATGTCGGCCGGCTCATAACTGTTCTGGATCATAGCCATAAACGGGGCGTAGAAGCCGCTGGGAAGGCCGTATTGAAGTTCGGACTCATAGAATCTGCGGCGCATTTCCCGCACGCGGTCACGGGTCCAGAAGGCGTTCCAGGCGTTGATGCGCATCTGCTGGTCCTGCGTGGAGTGCAGCAGCAGTTTGGCCACGGGCACATAGCCTTTCACCAGGCCGTCTTCCATTAACGAATCCAGGGCTCTGACCAGGCCTTTGTTATATTCCAGGGCGTCATTGAGGTTGCTCTCGTCCCAGGCGGCAAAGTACTGGTGGGCGTAGCCGTCGGCGCTCTTGCGGTTGTAAAGATCCTGGCTTTCGCGGAGTTCGGCGTTGTCGAAGTCCAGGTTCATAAGGTCGCTGTCAAACTTGACCTTGGGGCTGTAGCAGATGCCCACGACAATCAGGATGACCAGGGCGCCGATGAACCATTTGTTGCGGTCCCAGGGCAGGTTGTTGATGCGCTCGATGAGCGGGAAACCGTGCGTGCGCTTGAAGTGAATCTGCTCCGGCTTCAGGAAGTGGGGCAGGAAGATGAGGGCGAAGAGGGTATTGCCGATGAGGGCGAAGGTGGCAAACAGGCCGAAGTCGCTGAGCAGTTCACTCTCCGTGAAGATCAGGCCCATAAAGGCGCCGATGGTGGTGACGCAGCCCAGGAATACGGGGGTGGATTCTTCCCTTAGCATCTGCTCCGTGTCTCCTACATAATAGTAGTGGATGAGAACGTGGAGGCAGTAACTGAGGGCCACGCCCAGGATGATGGCGCTGATACCCATAGCCATCAGGGACATACCGCCCTTGAGCCAGTACATACAGGCCATCGAGAAGATGGTTCCGTACAGCACGGGGACCACCTGCTGCCACAGGAAGGCCATTCTGTGGAAACTCAGAATCATGATGATCATGATCAGGAGGAGCGAGATGCCAATGGACCACATCAGGTCTCTCTTGATGGTTCCGGCATTGGAAACGCTGCCCTGCGGATTACCGTGTACCAGGACGCGGATGTCCGGGTGAGCAGCCTCGATTTCCTTCTTGAGTTTGTCCATCATATTCACCAGACGGGTGCAGGCACCGGAGTTGGTGGAAGTGAAAGAAGGGGAGAGGAGAGCCAGGGCCACGGTCTTGTCCGGGCAGAAGAGATGGCCGCTGTCAATGGTGATGCCGCCCATACTGGCATCCTGACCCAGGATTTCACCCATCAGTGCGTCCCGGAGGTTGAGCGGATCCATCGAGACCAGCTGGGTGTTGTCACCGGTTTCGTCTTCCATCACAATCTCGTAGTTCCGGGCCATCTGCTCGGTAAAGGCCTTGGGCTCCAGGGCCTTCTCTATCTGGGCGTACCAGGCGGTATCAATGAAGGACGGAAGGTGCGCCATGGCAAAATCCATGGCTTCCAGGGCCGTGTCGATATCTAGAGACACCAGCACTCCCTTCAGATAGTGGGTAGCGCTGTCCCTTTGTTCCAGAATGTTGCAGTATTCCTCTGCCACGGCACCCAGCTCTTCCGGACTCACCGGATTGAGCGTGTCGCGGGACGTGACCTGGACAAAAATTTTGTCAATGAGGCCGATGTCGCTGAAAGCGAGCTCGTTGGATGTGGACGAGCGGGGAAGGAGCTTGATGATGTCTTCCTCGTACTGCAGTTTGGCGCCATACCAGGCGAAAACAGCCGTAGACGCAATTAAGAGGGCATATAACAATGCCTTGCGCCCCTTGAAAAAGTGGTATATGGGCAAAAAAATCCTGTGCATAGGAAGGTTCTTAGGTTTTAAATCCTTCAAATATACGCATTTTTCTTTGAAAAATGAATTTCGGGCCGCCGGGACACCGAATAAGCCTTTTGGTGTCCGGATGCTTCATTTTCGGCCGTCAGGACACCGAATGGGCCTTTTGGTGTCCGCACGGAGACGTATTTCCTGGGGTGCCGTGTTTTAATCGTAGAAATGAGTTATATTTGTAACTATGAAAACGATCAAAGCCGTACTTCTTATCGCTGGTCTGCTTGCGCTGGCAGCTTGTGAAAAATACCCCGTGGAGGGCCTTCAGGGCTCGTGGCGTCCCGTTTATGCCAACGGGTCTTTCGAAAATTCCGTGTATGTCTACACTTACAATGCCCCAGTCGACGAGTCCGGAAGAGTCCCCTATGTGTACGTAGGCAAAACCAACCCCGATGTGAAGTATGAGGGATATATGATGGTCCCTTGTCTCCGCTTCTTCAAGGAGAAGGGTGAGGATGTATACACGTCTTTCTTTAAAGACGGCTCTGGGGAAGAATCCGACGAACCGCTTCATTACTACATAAAAAACGGCAAACTCTACCGAGAATATCCCTGGAAGTACTTGGTTAACGATGACTACTATTACCCCGGCGCCGAATCCGATAAATACTACGAAGCCCCCATTCTCTTCCTGGACAACGGTCAAGTCAAAATAGGTGACATCACCTACGAAAGGTACTAGTGCTATTCTGCTTTCGGGAACATTCTGTCCACATCTGCTGCAGGTAAACGAAGTACATGTGTAATTTGCCGATTTGAGGAAGCAAGGCGCTGTTTCATCATCTTGGCTGCATTCAAGCGCGCCTCGAGTTCAAGAGTACGGAGATTCTGCCCCTGAAACCAGCTGCTGACTATCTGAAAAACTTCTTCGGTTGGAAGCTGAATCTTTTCACCCAGCTTGGCTGCTATCTCCACATCGGCCTCCCCCCTTCGTGTAAGGAGGGTAAAGTACTGATTGGCGCTGTTAAAAAGGGCTTCCGTTGCGTGATAATCTACAAAACTGCTTCTGAGTATCATTCCATCGCAAATGCGGTAATGACTCGGCAAGTCTGTATCATGAGAACGGCAGATAATCCTTTTCTCCCGTCCTCCCACTTTGTCAAACGGAATTCCTTGATTCATGAGCCGCAAGTTCCCGTTGAAGAACAGACTGGCCGATCCCCATGGATACCCGGTGGGCATACTGTCCAGACGGGCGACATATGCGTTCCGGTCTGTATAAGCGATCCTGTTTCTAAAGGATTTCAGATCCAGCGTTTCATCTATCCTTATATTCCATTCTTTCAGTGCGGGCTTTTGCAGAGAACGCTGGTACTTCCGTTCACTATCGTGAAGAATCTCAGCAAAACAGCAAGCCCTATCGAATGATCCTGTGCCCATTATGTGATGATGGCTGTTCATCTGGATATCATCCAAAATCATAAAACCGGACCGGGCCGACGCAATGGCAACGAGATTGGTCCCCACTATGAATTCCTCCGGATTATCGTACAGTGTCCAGTCCAGATCCTCCGTGGAGATGAAATAATACGGTCCACCTGCCGCAAATAACCGTTCGCACTCCCGTTCCCGGTCCCAGTAATCGTTCTTTTCGTAAGCCATAATCGTTCAATCTTTTGTTTTCGGACACCGAATAGGCATTTTGGTGTCCGGATGAGTTTTTTTCGGCCACCAGGACACCGAATCGGCCTTTTGGTGTCCGCGGGGTGGGTGCTCTCAGAAAGCGGCCTGGAGCTGGAAGTTCAGGGTGGGGGTGCTTTCACGGCCCACGCGGAGCATATAGCCGCCGCGGAGGTTGGCCTTGAGGGTGAGGCGCCACAGGCGGAGTTTGTAGCCGGCGACCAGGGAGGCCGAAAGGCCCGTACCGGAGTAGGCGGGGACGGAAAAGGTGCCGGGAGCATCGCGCTCGTAGCAATAGATGCGGTCTGCCCATTCCGGGATTCTGAAGGCCGAAAAACGGAAATAGGTAGAGAGGAAATCGTTCTTGTAACCGCCTTCCAGATAGGTCAGCAGGCCCCAGGATTTGCAACGGACGGCTTCGCCCCGCAGGACGGACAGCCAGGGGCCGTGGTCAAAGCGGACATCGGCCCTTAAGGAGGTGCGGGGCGGCTCGTAATTGCGGTAACGCTCGGTCAGGCGCAGGGCCAGCGACCAGGCCGAAAAGACTTGCCAGTCGAAGTTCAAATACCCCCTTACCTGCAGGCGCCGAGGGTCCACGCCTCCAACTGGTAAAAGGGCGCCATCCAATGTGATAGAGAGTTTATATAAAGGAACGGAAGAGCCAAAACCGGTCTTTCCGGCGAGGGTTTTCCAATGCCCGCTCTGAAGGGAATAGCCGGCTGCCAGACCATATTCTCCATTCTTCTTTCCGCTGAATTTGCTGGGAATCACCCGCAGTTGCAGGGCCCACTTTCCCTGGTTTCCGGCCTTCCGCCGGAGCGAGGCTTTCCCGGCCACCGAGCGGTTTCGGTAGGCTGCCTCGGCCCTGTAATCGGCCCCTTTCAGATTGAGGCTGGCTTCCAGGGAGGCGGCTATCCCTTCCGGGCTCCAGGCGAGGGATGCACCGGCCTGGCCCCATCGGCCCAGATATTCTCCGTGGGCGCCAAAATGCGTTGCAAGGGTTCCCCAGGCCGATGCCCGCCAGTGCCTCCCTCCGTACTCGTAGGCCAGGCCGCGGTGCACGGAAGAGGAAGTGTAGGACCAGACCGGAGCGATGCCCGAACTGCGGCGGATGAAGGCGTCTACCGTGGAGAGGCTTTCCATCGAAAACCCGCTCCACTGGGCCAGGCCTTCGCCGTACCGGACGTTGAAATCTCCCACCACCAGGCGGCCCCAGCGGGTATCGGCCTCGGCGTGGGCCGTCCAGTCCGGCTTTCTCCAGGCTCCGCCCACCCGCCAGTTCTCGCCGGAAACCTTTGCTTTGACGCCCACTTGTTTTAGAGTAGTGCGCACCAGGGCCTCTGCGCGCGTACGGGCCCGGTCCGTGGAACCCGGAAGCCGGCGGGATTCCAATGAAAGGAATGGCTGCAGGGCTTCCACCGCTTCCCGGCCAAAGCCGTCTACCAGCATCAGTTCTTCCCAGGAGAGGATGTCTCCCTGCGTAGCCCTGTAATCGGCCAAGGCGGCTATCTGATAGTCCGTCAGGATGCCCGGCCGCAGGCGGTTGGCGTTAATCCTGATCCGGCCCATTCCTTCCAGGCGTTCGATCCAGTCCTGGTCCACTTCTTCTATGCTGGAAGCCCCGGACAGGTAGAGGGCCGCCCGCAGGACGGAAGCATCCTGAGAAGCCGCCCGAAGGCTCATCAAGGCCACAACGGCCACACACACAATACGTCTCATACGGGCAAGTTAAACAATGCCGGCCATAATCCCCGGGGCCTGTTGAAAACTTGTGTTGTTTCAGATGTATTTTTGTGTGTTTTTTACTATTTTTGCATAACTAAATTTTGCAAATCGATGGACCATAAAGTAACCCTTCACGACAAAACTTTCAAACTCTTCATTCCTAACGAAAAAATCGAGAAGGCCATCGACGCCGTGGCAGAACGCCTGAACGCAGATTACGCAGATGCCACGGACGAGGATCCCTTGGTGCTCCTGTGCACGCTCAACGGAGCCATCATCTTTGCGGCAGAACTTCTGAAACGGCTCAGTTTCCCCATCGTCCTCAAGGCCTGCAAGCTTTCCTCCTACCAGGGTACGCAGTCAACCGGTTCCATCAAGACGGAAGTGCCGCTTCCCGCCCATCTGGAAGGCCGCCGGGTCATCATCGTGGAAGACATTGTGGATACGGGCAACACCATCGAGGCCCTCACGGGTTTGCTGAAAGCCGCCAAAGTGAGGGATTGCAAGGTCTGCACCCTTCTGGTCAAGCCGGAGGTGTACAAGAAAGATGTTAAACTGGATTACGTAGCCATGGAAATCCCCAACCGGTTCATCGTAGGTTTCGGCTTGGATTACGACGAACTGGGCCGCAACATCAAAGATATTTACGTACTTGACGAATAACCCATTTACCCCATGAAATACTATGTTCTTTTTGGCCCTCCCGGTGCAGGTAAAGGCACCCAGGCCGGCGCTATGGTAGAGCGCTACAATCTCTGCCACCTGTCCACGGGGGAACTCCTCCGCAGTGAAATTGCCGCTGGCAGCGCCCTGGGCCTGCAGGCCAAAGCCCTCATCGAAGCCGGTAACCTGGTCCCCGATGAGGTAGTTGAAGGAATGATTGAATCCAAGTTCCAGAGTGTAAAGGATGTCAAGGGTTTCCTACTGGATGGTTTTCCTCGCACCATTGCCCAGGCAGAGGCTCTGGACGCCATGCTCGCCAAGAACGGTGAAGCCGTTACCGCCTGCATTTCGCTCATGATTCCGGACGATCTCATCCACGAGCGCATCGCCCACCGAGCCAATATCGAAGGCCGCGCCGATGACGCCCGCCCCGAGGTAGTAGCCAACCGCGTAAAAACCTACCACGCCAAGACCGAGCCGCTCATCGAGTTCTACAAGAAGGCCGGCCGCTACCACGAAATCGACGGCGTCGGCACCATAGACGAAGTCCGCGAGAGAATCTTCTCGGAAATGGATAAATTCTAACAAAAAGGCTCGGAGTTAACTCCGGGCCTTTTTATTGGCCGATAAGCCCCGCCGCGAGCGCAATAAATGGCAGAAGCCTAGTAGGCTAAATCATAAAACATGGATTCTTCATCCATAACCAGGAAGAGTTCCTTGTTAAAAGTAAAGCGGATTGGTTTGTAATTGTTCAGATAGAACTGATATTCTTTCCCCACTTTCAGGCCGCTCACGGCTGAGGACATCTCGTCTATGGTGCAGGAACAATTGGCCGGATGGGTTTCGTAAACCATGTAGTGGATGGCATCTCCTTCCACAGAGACTTCACAGACAAGGCCATCCTCGCTTTTGATGCCGCAGGAAGCATAGACATTCCTTCGGGTTACGCGGAGGTCTCCGCCTTCGTATTTCAAAATAAGCACGGATGCGGCAGGCATCTGATGGTACTGTCCATCGGCCTTGGTCCCCAATTCTTTGTTGCATCCCGTGTGGGTAAACTCTTTGGTCTTAAATTCCAGATTATTACACCCTGCAAAGACGGTGAGGACAAACAAAAGTGTGAAGATTCTTTTCATAATGCCTGTAAAGTTAATACATCTTATAAACACACGGAAGCAACCGGGCCTTTAAAACCTACCGCTTTCCTACCTTGAGGCGCTGGCCTATGGCTATGCGGTCACTCTTGAGGTTGTTCCAGCTCTTGAGCTGACGGACGGAGGTGTGATACTTGCGGGCGATTTTGCCCAGATTGTCACCGGATTTGACTTTGTAATAAACCCACTGCGGTTTTGCAGAAGGACGGGCGGTCTGTACAGGCCGTCCGTTCACCGTTTCACGGCCGTCTTCAATCTTGGAGGCGAAGAGGACATTGGCCTTGTAGCGGTAGATGCTGTCCTGCATCTCCAGGAAGGAAGCGCTGTAGTTGAAGGGAAGGCGGATGACTTCTTCGGAGTGGGCGCCGGGAACGATGTCCGTATAGTACTGGGGATTGAGGTCGCGGATGTCGTCCAGGGGAATGCCCAGCACTTCGCTGATCTGGCTGAAATGCAGGTTCTTGTGGATGTGGAAGGTATCTACGTAAGTGGGAAGGGACATAGGAGCGGCCTTGAGACCGTACTCGTTGGCGTAACGGAAGGCGTACATAGCACCAACCATGGCCGGAACGTAGCCGCGGGTCTCGCGGGGCAGGTAATCGTAGATGCTCCAGAAGTCTCTGCGGCCGCCGGCGCGCTTGATGGCCTTGTTCACATTGCCGGAACCGCAGTTATAGGAGGAAATGGCCAGGGACCAGTCTCCGAAGATGCGGTAGGCGTCCTTGAAATAGCGGGCGGCGGCGTCTATGGAAGCCACGGGATCCATCCGCTCATCGGCGTAGGAATCGATGCGAAGGCCATAGCTCAGGGCCGTCCTGTACATAAACTGCCACATTCCTTTGGCTCCTACCCGGGATTCGGCCCTGGGGTTGAAGGCGCTCTCGATGATGGCCACGTATTTGAGCTCCAGGGGGAGGTCGTAACGGCGGAGGGTCTCTTCAATGAGGGGGAAATAGTACTGCGACAGGCCCATCATCTCCGACATCTTGGCCGGCATCTTCTCCGTGTACAGGATCATAAAGTTCTTGACCGTCTCGTTGAAGGGGAGGGTGATGAAGGAATTCATCTCCTCCAGGCGGTGCATCAGCACGGAATCCGGAACGTCTGTAGAGAAGTGGACGGAATCCATATCAAACTGTTCGCGGCCCGGAATGCGGGACTGGCGGTGCATATACCACTGGGAGAGGAGGGTGTCCGTGCTGGCGGGGGAATAGTCTTCCAGGCCGGCCGAAACCTTGTTCTCGTTTTCTCCGGACAGTTCTTCTTCTATGTACTCGCGGTCTATGGCATCGGCCTTGTAGGCGGCTACCTCGGCCTCCAGGACTTCTATGCGTTTGTGAAGCTCTTCATTCTCTTTTTCCAGCGCCTTCTTGCTTTTTCGGCCCAATAACTGGGCCTCGGCGGGAAGGGACAGGATAAGGATACTACTAACTATAAGTGCAATTTTCTTCATATACTAAAACTTGACGCCGATGGACAAACCCACGGCGGGGGGAGCCATCGCGTATTCTCCCACGGGGAGGACGGAGGGGGCTACCTTCATACTGATCTCGTCCGTTACCTCGAAATCCCTCATATAGGCAAAGACGTTGGCATCGATGACCTGCAAGACGTAGGATACGGCTACGGCCAGGATGGAATAGTCTCTCAGACGGCGGTAGGCATCCCTGTAATATTTGGCATTCTCTGCACTCTGCGGCGGTTTTTCCGTTTCCGGATCTTGGGAAGTGGCTTGGTCGTAGGTCCATTTCCAGCGCTTGTACTGCGTGTTGTTTTCAATCACAAAATGGACGCTGCCGGCCATCAGGCCCCAGTAGATGGGCACTTTCCAGAACTCTCCGTTGTAGAGCTGTCCCAGGCCCGGAAGCAGGATGGAATAGAGGGTGGACTTGGCGGGATCCGGGTTCTTGGTGGACGGATAGCAGACGGCTCCGTCCAGCATACTGCCCCAGTAGAACAATCCGGCCCCCACATAGGAAAGGGTGCTGTACAGTCTGTACTTGTCTTCTCCGGTATTCTTGTAGAGTTTGTTGAAATGGATACCGCCGTAAATGCCGGCGCCGATTCCGCCATAGATGATGGGAAGCTTCCAGTACTGCTTGTTGTAAATCTGGGTGCCGCCCACCAGGATGGCCGATCCCATACTCAACGTCTTGAGGGAAGCGGGTCTCTTGTGGGCCAGACCGCCGAAATACTCCTTGAAACTGAAGAGCTGGCTGGTGTCGGTCTTTGTCTTTTCCGTGGTATCTGCGTACGTCTGGGTAAAGGCGTCCCTTTTGAATTGGTCGTCTCTGTACTGTGCACGGAGGGGGAGGGAAGCCAGCAGGCATCCCAGAGAGAGCGCTATGAGCCCTTTGAAATTCATCGCTGGTCCAGCGCCTTCATAAATTCTTCCATCTGGGCGTCGGAATCGAATTTGATGGTGAGAACGCCCTTACCCTCGCGGTTGCGGCGAAGGGAAATGTTCTCTCCAAAGTACTTGCCCACGTTTTCCAGAAGGCGGTAATACATTTCCGGCAGGGTGCCGGGCTCTTCTTTCTTTTTGGCCGATGGGGCCTTGTTTTCCAGGGCCTTCACCTTTTCTTCCAGCTGGCGCACGGACAGGCCGCCCTTGACAATAAGGTCACAGAGCAGTTCCTGGGTAGCGGGATCTTCCACGGCCAGGAGCACCTTGGCGTGGCCCACGCTCACCAGGCCCACCTTCAAATCGTGCTGCACCTTGGCGGGCAGTTTGAGAAGGCGGAGCTGATTGGCCACCGAAGCGCGCTTCTTGCCCACGCGGTCTGCCATCTGCTCCTGGGTGAGGCGGCATTCCTCCATCAGGCGCTGATAACTCATAGCTACCTCGATGGGGTCCAGGTTTTCTCGCTGGATATTCTCCACGATGGCCATTTCCAGCATACCTTGCTCGGAGGCATCTCGGATGTAGGCGGGCACCATATCCATACCGGCCATAATGGAAGCACGGTAACGGCGCTCACCGCTGATGATCTGGAATTTTTCTCCCCTGCGACGCACCGTGATGGGCTGGATAAGGCCGAAGGAACGGATGCTTTCGCACAGCTCCTGCATGGCTTCGTTGTCAAAGTTCATACGGGGCTGGTAGGGGTTGGGCTCGATGAGGCCCACGGGAATGCGCAGGACATCGGAGGTGTCCTGGGGTTTGGTTTCGGCCGAAACGACCTGTTTGTTGATGTAACCTACCGGTTTGCGCAGTTCGGAGAGGTCTTCTCCTCCCAGGAGGGCTCCCAGGCCCTTGCCCAGGCGGGACGGATTATTGGGCATCTTTATTCTTGTCTAAGACTTCCTTTGCCAGATTGAGGTAATTGGAAGTACCGTTGTTCATTACGTCGTACAGGATGATGGGCTTGCCGTAAGACGGAGCCTCGCTCAGGCGGATGCTGCGCTGGATGATGGTGTTGAACACCATATCCTTGAAATGCTCACGCAGCTGGGCCACCACCTGGTTGTGGACCTTGGTGCGGCCGTCGTACATAGTGACCACAAAGCCCTCGATGGTGAGGTTGGGGTTGATGCCGTTCTGCACCAGGCGGATGGTCTGGATGAGTTTGGCCAGGCCTTCCAGGGCAAAGAATTCCGGCTGTACGGGAATCATCACGGAATCTGCGGCCGTGAGGCTGTTCACGGTGATCAGACCCAGGGAAGGGGAGCAGTCGATGATGATATAGTCGTACTGGTCCTTGATGGGCGCAAGGGCCTTCTTGAGGATGGATTCGCGGTCCGGGGTTTCCAGGAGCTCGATCTCTGCACCCACCAGGTTGATGTGGGAGGGAATCATATGCAGCTTGGGAAGCTCGGTCTGGATGAGGGCGTCCGAGGCTGCGATTTTTCCGATGAGAATCTCGTACAGGGTACGGTGTTCCTCGTTCTCGGGGTCAAAGTTGAGACCGGAGGTGGTATTGGCCTGAGGGTCTGCGTCAATGACCAGAACGTTCTTTTCCAGGACGGCCAGGGAGGCGGCCAGATTGATGGCTGTGGTGGTTTTACCCACGCCGCCTTTCTGATTGGCGATAGCTATGATTTTGCCCATAATTCTAATTCTATTTAGCTCACAAAAATAGGTTAAAATTTTGACATCCCCAAGAAATGTTCCACAAAGTTCCACATTGATTTTACCGGAAAATATTGTTATATTCGCAAGATTAATGACGTGCACTTCCTTCATACAGGTTATCCTGCCTCTCCGCCTGGAGTGGGAACCTTATTATAAGGTACCGGATGAGGTAAATGTGCAGGTAGGGGACCGTGTGAGGGTCATTTTTGCCAATGCCTTCTATGTGGGTACGGTAAGCGCCGTCAATGTTACCCCCACGCTGGAAGCCAAGAAGATTCTTCCCGTGCAGGCCGTGGAGCAGGACCTTCCTGCCGTGGGCCCGGAAGAGATTCATTTTTGGAGAGAACTGGCCGCCTATTATCTGTGTACGGTGGGGGAGGTCTACAAGGCCGCCTATCCCCGGATGGCCCACCATAAGTCCCGCCTGACCCTGCCGGTAACGGAAGAGCCTAAAGAGGCTCCCGCTGTGGATGTAAAGGCCATCCAGTCCGGTTTCCGGGAAGGCAAGCCCGTGCTGCTGTGCGGCCCGTCCCGAATGGACCATTATCTCAACCTGGCCCTGGAAACCTGGAAAGAGGGCAAGAGTACCTTGATCCTGGTTCCCGAAGTGGCCCTTTCCAGCCAGTTGGAGGAGCAGGTGCGGAAGGTTTTTCCTTCGGCCCTCCTGTATCATAGCCGCCTTACGCCCGGCAAGAGGAAAGCCGTGGCCGAAAAGCTGAGGTCCGGTGAGCCGTACGTGCTGCTGGGAACCCGCAGCGCCCTCCTTCTGCCTCACCGCAACCTGGGCCTGGTGGTTGTGGACGAAGAGCACGACCCTTCCTTCAAGCAGGATGCTCCGGCCCCGCGTTACCACGTTCGGGAAAGCGGCATTATGCTGGCCCTGGCCCACGGAGCCAAGGTCCTGCTGGGTAGCGCCACTCCTTCTTTGGAGTCGGTCTATAACGCTCAGTGCGGCCGCTTTGTAAGGGTTGATTTGAAGGACACCTCCAAGAATGTGCCCTCCGAGGTAGAGATTATCAATACGGCGGCCGAAGCCCGCAAAAAGGGGATGGCCGGTTCGTTCTCCCTCAAGCTGCTGGCCCATATGCAAAACGCCCTGGCCGTTGGAGAGCAGATTATGGTCCTGGGCCCCCGCAGAAACTATGAAGGAAAGAAACTGGAGGCCGAGGTCCTGGAGGTTTTCCCGGATGTCCGCCTGGCCAGCCTGAACGAAGGAACCCCCGAAGAACAGTTGGAAACCCTCCGCGGCTTTGCTGCAGGAGAGTTTGATATACTGGTAGGCAACAACCTGTCCACCAGAGGAATAGAAAGCCGGAAACTGGGCCTGGTGGCCATTGTGGCAGCGGATGGAATTCTAGCCCGTCAGGACTTCAGGGCCGATGAAAGGGCGGTCCAGGTGCTCCATCTTCAGAAGGGCCGATGCTCCCGTTTTGTGATCCAGACCCGGGAGCCCCATCATCCGGTCTTCGAGGCCATCCGGGAAGGGACGGATCCCACCGGGCGCATCCTGGAAGAGCGCCGCTCCTTTGGCTATCCGCCGTTCTCCCGCCTGGTAAAAGTCCAGGTGAGGGACAAGTATGAGAAACGGCTGGCCTCCCAGAGCAGAGAACTGGCCCGGGAACTTGGTGACATCTGCCCGGTTACCGGTCCTTATGCGCCCTCCTGGTGGCCCATCCCGGACGAAAAAGTGCAGGAGATGCTGCTCCTGCTCCCGCGGGACAAAGACCTGGGCCTCCGCAAGCAGGCCATCAGCCGCTGCGTATCGGCCTTTGAACAGGCCCAGAAGTATCCTGGACATATCATCATAGACGTGGATCCCGTATGAGCCTGAAACCTTATATCGCACTTGTAACCATGGCGTTGGTATCCTGCAATAACACCTTGGAGAGCCGCCTGGACCGCATTCTGAAGCCCCTTTTCCCGGCCGATGAACCCGGCGCCGCCGTCCTGGTCCTGAAAGGAAACGACATCCTCTTTGACAAAGGCTATGGCCTGGCCCGCTTAGAACAAGATAGCTCAATTCGGAGGGAAATTGGTTTTTCGGAAAGCCTTCCGAAAAATAATTTCCCGGAGAATGCATTAATTGACGGAGATACCCATTTCAATATCGCTTCTGTTTCCAAACAGTTTACTGCTGTAGCCGTTTTACAGTTGGTTCAGGAAGGAAAGATTTCGTTGGACGATCCTGTGAGCCAATACTTTCCGGAATTTGAAAGCGACATGTGGAAGGAGGTCTATATCAAGCACCTGTTGTCTCATAGCTCCGGTATTCCTGATGTGCGGGCCGATATTCTGACCAGAGAGCAGAGGGTTTTTGGAGACGAGGACCTGAGCATAGAGTATATGAAGACCCTGGACTACCGTCACTTTGCTCCCGGTACCGCCTACGAGTATATGAACCCCACTTATACTTTATTGGGCTTCCTCATTGAAAAGGTTAGTGGAGAACCGTTTACGGAGTTTTTTCAAAAGCATATCTTCAATCCTGCGGGCATGGACGATACCTACTATTTCGACCGCAACAACGAGCGTCCGGACGCCGCCCACGGATACATCTATGACAACGGCTGGAAGGAGTATGACTTTGGAGAAGAAACCTTCTTTGCCACCCGTCCGGACGGAGGAATCTACACCACTACCCACGAATTCGTAAAGTGGGAGAAAGCCCTCAGGGAAGGGAAAGTGCTGTCCCCGGACCTGCTGGCAGAAGCTATGACGGGGCATACCGAAGTGAGTTACAGCCGCTGGAGTGATTACCAGAACCGTCCCAATACCTGGTATGGTTACGGCTGGTTCATTGAACCGGCCCTGGATGGTGCTCCCAGGCGCGTTTACCATACCGGAGACAACGGCGGATTCATGATTATGGCTGCCCGTTATCCGGATGAGGACCTCCTGATCCTGATCTTTGCCAACCGCAACGACTGGGACCGTTATGAACTTTTAATGAAATTGGAAAAAGAAATCAACCTTAACTAATAAACTAAACCATTTTTTTATGACCAACGAAGAGTATTTCTATTCGCTGCTTCCCAAAGAGGAAATTGAGCGCCTCCCTTATTTGCCCACCATGGGTGAGTTTGTGGACTGGTTTACTAAAGAGTATGCCAACAATCCGGCTATCTCTGACATGACCAACACCATCACCTATAAGGAGCTGGGAGAGCGGGTAGCCCGCCGCCGTGCCTTTATCGAGGGCCTGGGCCTTCAGAAAGGCGCCCATATTGCCATTATGGACCGCAACAGCCAGGATGCCATGGAACTGTTCCTGGCCATCACCAGTGCCGGTTATGTGGCCATGAACTTCCCGGCCTCCCTGCCGGAAATGGCCGTGGTTGGCTGCTGCATGAAATTTGATATTGCCGCTATCTTCGTGCGGGAGGAGTTCATGCCCCTCACCGCCAAGATCCAGGGTACCAAGGTGCTGCCGGCTGCTTCCATCGCAGAGACCGGTGTTCCTTCGGCCCAGATCGATCCCGACAGCCCCGCCGCCATCTTCTTCACCGGCGGTACCACGGGTGCTCCCAAGGGCGCTGTCCTGAGCCACCGTGCCCTGATGAGAGGCAACTTCAACACCATCTTCAAACCCGGTCCCATCATTGGCGTGCACCGTTATCTGGCCCTGCTTCCGCTGAGCCACGTATTCGGCCTCATTGCCGGCTGCATGGGCTGCTTCTATTCCGGTAACCTCATCTTTACCTGCGAGGATATGAAGGCCGCCGTGGGCAAGCTTCCCGCCATCAAGCCCACCATCCTGGTCATCGTGCCCGGTATCTGCGACATTCTCGCCGGCCTGGTGAAGATGTACGGTCCGCAGTTCCTGGGCGGTCAGCTGCGCATGATTATCTCCGGCGCCGCCAATGTTCCGCCGCGCCTGACAGATATCTTCACCAAGCTGGGCGTGCAGTTCTGCTTTGGCTACGGCCTTACGGAAAGCGCCAACCTCACCAGCGCCAATGCCTATCCTACTACCAATCCCACTTCCATCGGCCGCATCTATCCCGGTCAGGAGGCCAAACTCGTAGACGGAGAACTGTGGATCAAGGGAGACAACATCTTCTCCTATTACTACAAGGATCCCGAGCGTACGGCCGAAGCTCTCACCCCCGACGGCTGGCTCCGTACCGGAGACCTCTGCCGCTTTGACGAGGAAGGCTTCCTCTACATCACGGGCCGAATCAAGAACATCATCGTGCTGGCCAACGGCGAGAATGTGAGTCCCGAGGCCCTGGAAGAGCCCTTCTATGCCGATCCTTGCGTGCGCGACGCCATGGTGAAGGAAGACGAGCTCAATGGCACCCAGGTAATCGCCGTGGAGATTCTCCCGCTGATGCCCGCCTTCGACGGCAAGCCCTTCGAGGAGGTGGAAGCCTACATGCACAAGCTGGTGGACAAGATTAACGCCACCCTGCCTTCTACCCATCAGATCCGTAAAGTGACGGTACGTACGGAAGACTTCAAGCGTACCGGAAGCATGAAAGTATCCCGCGTATGATGACCAGGGAAGAAGTGTTTGAAGGCCTCAAGGAGGTCCTGTCCGTGATCCGTCCCAAGACGGACCTGTCCAAGGTGAATTTCGATACCGAGCTCGTCCGCGAGCTCGGCATCGACTCCCTTTCCATGATGCTGCTGGCCCTGGCCTCCGAGGAGAAATTCCAAATGAAATTCCCCGAAGGAAAACCGCTGCCGGTAACCGTCGGGGAAGTGTGTGATACTATAATTGAGGAGAGAGGCTAGATTTCTTCGGCCTTGATTTCCTTTACATAACTGCGGCGACGTTGATACGGCTGCGGGTCGTAGGGCTCAAAGAGCGTCTGCACCTTGTAGTTTTCTTCCAGCTGCGGGTTCATTAACATCCGCTTGATTCCCAGGCGGATGTAATTTTCGTGCAGGTACTTGGTCATCAGGAGGGCGGCGCCTTTGGCCTGGTACTCCGGCAGCACGCCAATCAGAAGGCCTTCCGTGATGTGGTTCTTCTTGGCATTGAGCCAGGGGAGGATGTGTATCCAGCCAAAGGGGAAGATGCGGCCCTTGGCCTTGCGCACGCCGGCGCTGATGTGCGGGCAGGTAACGGTAAAGGCCACCAGCTCGTCTTTTTCGTTTACTACAAAGGCTACCAGGTCCTTATCCAGAACCGGGACGTACTGTCTTACATATCCGTCAATCTGCTTTTCAGAGAGTTTGGTGTACTCATAAAGGGGATCGAAGGCCGCGTTGAGCACATGGAACATCTCACGGCCGCGGCGGGCCATCTGCTTAAGGGAATGGGCTTTATAGATATGCAGGCCGAAACGCTTTTCAATAATTTCGGCATATTTGTACATGGGGGGCAGTTCCTCGTTGAAATTGAGGAAACGCTGCGTCCAGTCCACGTCTTTGGTAAAGCCGAGCCGCTCCAGGTATTCGGGATAATAGGGGTAGTTGTAAATGACGGTGAAAGGACTCTCTTTTTCGAAGCCGTCTACCAGCAGGCCTTCGCGGTCCATATCCGTGAAGCCCAGGGGACCTTTGATTTGGGTGGCGCCGCGCTTGGCGCCCCAGACAATAACCGTATCGATGAGGGTTTTGGCTACGTCAAAGTCTTCGATGAAGTCTATCCAGCCAAAACGGACGGTGTTTTCTCCAAATTTCTTATTGGCCCGGTGGTTGATGATGGCCGCCACACGGCCCACGATCTTCTTGTCTCTGTAGGCCAGGAAAAGCTCTTTTTCGCAGAACTCCAGGGAAGGATTCTCCGGTCCCAGGGAGTTGAATTCGTCGCTTTCAAAAGCCGGGACGTAGTTCTCGCAGTCTTTGTATAGGTCCAGGGGAAAGCGGATAAATGCCTTGAGCATTTTACGGTCTTCCACCGTGCGAATAGTTATTTCAGGTTTCATTTTCACGTCTTTGTGATTGCAAAGATACTAATTTCTTGGCAATAAAAAAGGCCTCCCGAAAGGGGAGGCCTCTATTAAGCGGTGAGAATTAATCCAGCGTGATCAGATCGTTGTAGTCTGTTTCGTTCCTGGGGATCTTCCAGGTCCACTTGTTGCCGTCTCCTACATTGATAGTAATGGCAAAGGCGTCGGCGAAGCTACCGCCCTGGGCCTTGTTCTTGCGCACGATGGGCTCATTCCAACGCTTATAGTCGTACCAGTCAAAGCCTTCACCCCAGAGGTCTACTCTGCGGTAGAGCTTTACCTCGGTGAGGAGTTCGGCACCGGTCTTGGTGCAGCTATAAGAAGGATCCAAGTTCTTGTTGAGTTCATTCAGCAGCCCCTGAACCTTGGCGTCCTGTCCACCAATGTGGCAGAGGGCTTCGGCCTCGGCCAGATACATCTCAGCAGAACGATAGATATTGAAGCTGCCACCGCCGGGATAGAAGGTGCACTGGAACTTGAACTGCATGTACTGGTAGACATGACTTGTGTATGCCTTCTGTGAAGAATCATAGTACAGCTTGTTACCGTATTCTGTGCAGGCACGGGTAAACAGCTTCTTGGTGCTGCGGCCGGCAGCATTGAGCTCTGCAGCTTCTTCTGCAGTGGGCTCCAGCCAGAGGGCGCGGCGCACATCGGAGGAAGGAATCTGGTCATAGAGTTCCTTGCTGATAGCCAAGGGATATTGACGTGCCATGGAGCTGGAAGCGTTGGAACCCTGGTAAGAGAAGAACGCATAGTAGTAGATGGTCTGATCCTCTGCGTCATACACGCCCCAGAGCCATTCGTTATTGGGAGTACTGAATCCTCCGTCCATGTACTCTTCTTTGCTCATGAGAGGGTGGCCCTTGCGGGCTTCGGGAGCGCAGGCCGCTACCGTGTTCCAGTCTTCGCGGACCAGGGCGGCGCGGGCCTTCACGGCAAAAGCCACGTTGGCATCGGGCAGGAAGAAGTCCGCTTTTGCGCGGGAGAGACCGCTCTCGTTGAAGAGACGGATGGCTTCGTCGCAGTCGTCGTAAATCTGTTTGTAGCATTCGGCCTGGGTAGAAAGGGCCATCTCGTAACCAATTTCAGGATCCTCGTCGGGGTCCGGAGTGAGACGGAGGACCACACCAGGACCGGCGCCGTTGTTGCTGTCCTGCCAGCGATAGGCGTACAGCTGCATGAGCATGGTGAAAGCATGGGCGCGGTAAACCAGGGCCTGGGCCTTGATGAACTTACGCTCGGCCTCAGGACCTTCTGCGTTGTCCACATTCTTGATAATCATATTGGCGTTGCCAATAACCTTATAATAGTAGAACCAGGGATAAGTCAGGTAAACGGAGTTTACCATCTCGTTATAAGTGTGGTTCCACAGGACAGCCCAGCCGGTATGGTTGCATCGCTGGAGGTCGTTACCAAAGTTACCGTACCAGGTCTTGATGACACCTTCACCATTGAGGCCCTGGTTGCTCAGGTACTGGCTGGTCATCATTTTGGCAATACCGTTGATGGCCAGCTTACAATTCTCCGTGGTAGAAAAGATAGTTGCAGGGGATACGGAGCTCTCGGGAGCGGTTTCCATATAATCCTTGGCGCAAGCTGAGGCCAGGAAGATAGCTGCAATCACTAAAGAGATTCTGATGATATTTTTCATAACTTTCATCTCATTAACAGGTTAGAAGCGCACATTGATTCCGGCGGTGACAACGCGGGCCGTTACGAAGTCGTTGCTGCTGGTGGTACCGCTAAAGTTGTACTGGGGGTTGAGACCCTTGCGGGCAGCAAACGTGAAGAGATTCTCGCAAGCCACGGATACGGAAAGACCCTGGACCTGGAGCGGAGTGAGCCAACGTTTGGGCAGCTCGTATGAGAGGGCAATGTTCTTGATCACCAGGTAATTGCCGGAGGTAAGCCAACGGGTGGAGGTGCCTGCATCGTTGGAGATGGTAACATCCTTCCCGTTCATCTTATAAGTGCTGAAGGTGTACAGCATGGGAGTGCCGTTGGGATCGATACGGTCGGGGCTGTCCACCGACATGCCAACGGGGGCTTCCGTCCAGCTGTTCAGGTTGTCCTGGTGGGCGCTGCTGGGATTGGCGCTTACGCCCATCTTTCCGGCATAGAGGCCGTCATAGACCTTGGAGCCCAGGGCATAGGTGAAGAGGGTGGAGAGGGTAAGACCCTTCCAGCTCAGGTTCAGGCCGAAGGCGCCGTACACAGTAGGCGTAGCGGTGCCGGACCAGTCCTTCTTACCATAGGAACCGGGGTTCCAAACGTAGGGCTGACCATTGATGATGGTGTAGTTCTGGGCTTCCATCAGAGTGTGGGCGTTGCCATCCTCATCGGTAGCGGAACCGTAAATCACATTACCATCCTTGGTGTTGTCGTCGGTGATGTAGAAACGCTCGTCGTCGAACTGATAGAGGGACAGACCGGTGAGCTGGTCCACGCCGGCATACTGATACAGCCAGAAAGCGTAGCGGTCTCCGCCTTCCACGAAGCGCTTGGTACCGTCAATGATACCGTCCTTGCGGTTCTGTTCCGGCAGGGAGATGATGCGGTTCTTCAGGAACGTGGCGTTGGCAAAGACGTTGAGTCTGAAGTTGCGGTTGCGCACAATGTCAACGTCGGTCTCGATTTCGACACCGCGGTTGGACATGGTGCCTACGTTACGCGTAACGGAGGGGTTGGTGCCACCTGTAGAGGTAGGACCGGCAGAAATGGGCAGAATCACGCTGAAGAGCAGGTCCTTGTTGCGGCGGTCAAAATACTCGATATTGAGATTCCAGCGGTTGAACAGGCGGGATTCGATACCTACACCCCAGGACTGACCGGTTTCCCACTTGAGCTGCTCGTTGCCAAGCTGACTCAGGTAGTAAGCGCCCTTATTGGCGTTTTGGTCAGAGGTATAGAGAGCCTGGTAGCCATACAGACCGGAACCGGAGTCGTTACCTACCTGGCCAAAGTCTGCACGGAGTTTGAGGCTGTTGACCCAGGTGACGTCCTGCATGAATTCTTCCTTGGAGATCATCCAGTTGGCACCGATACTCCAGAAGTTACCCCAGCGGACATCGCTGGCGAAGCGGGAAGAACCATCACGACGGAAGGAAGCCTCCACGTTGTACTTGTCCATATAGTTGTAACGGACACGGGAGAGGAAGCTTTCCGTGCGGTAGTTGTTGGCATAGTTGTACAGGTCGGTGATGGAGGTGAAGTTGTTCAGGTTGTTTACACCGGGGAACACTTCGGCCGTCTTGTAACCGTACATGTAGTCGTAGTAGTTGGCATAGTTTTCGTGGCCGAGGAGGGCACTTACGCTATGCTTGCCAAACTGGTGGGCCCAGCGCAGCTGCTGCTGGAAGGTGTAGTTCTTGTAAACGTATTCTACACGTTTTCCACGACCGTGGTTACCTACACCGTCGCCGATGACGGCGGAATCGTAGGTCTGGTTCACGGAGTTGCGCAGACTGATATTGCCGGTTACGCTGAAGGTGAAGTCCTTGAGGAAGTAGACCTCGGCGGTAGCAATGGCATTGACCGTATTGCGGAGGGTCTTGTCCTGGTTGAGTTCGTTCTCCCATATCACGTGACGGTTGGGATACTGGTTACGGGTGGTAACAGACGTTCCGGTTTCGTCTACATAGGAACCGGGGTCGTACTGCTTGTTCCCGTCAATGTCCAGGATATATTCGCCGGTATTGATATTGTGCAGGTGAACAGGATAGATAGGGGCAATGTTGCGGCAATACATGAACGGGTTGATATAGGAAGAAGAGCCCGTAGAGGTATTGAGGAAGTTCTGATGGGTGGCGTCTACATTCAGGCCGAACTTGAGGTAGCTGGTGGGCTTGACGTTTACGGAAGCACGGCCGGACAGACGGTTGAAGCCGGAAGTGCGGAGGTAACCGTTCTCATCCAGATATCCGACAGACATATAGTAGTCACTCTTGTTGGTAGCGCCGCTGGCGCTCACATTGTATTCCTGGCGGAAACCACGGCGGATAGCCTGGTCAAACCAGTTGATATCGTCTGCATAACCACTCTTGATGGCGGCATCGGATACCAGGTGGCCGTCCTTGAACAGGGCGTTGTCGGCCTTGTCGAAGATGTTCAGAATGAGACGCTCGGTGATGAGATTTTCGTTGGCATAAGTGATGGCCGCTTCGGCGGAATCTCCATAGTAATACTGGCGGTCATTCTTGAGGGCGCGCCAGGAGATGTCCATGAATTCGCGGGCGTCTGCCAGCTGATACTCGGGAATACCTCTCTCGTACACACCGGCAGAGATGCTGGCCTGCACGGAAATGCGGCCCTGGGTACCCTTCTTGGTGGTGATGAGGATCACACCGTTGGAGGCTCGGTTACCATACAGGGCGGCTGAAGCAGCATCCTTGAGGACGGTCATGGACTCAATATCGGCCGGGTTCAAGTCTGCAATGCTGCCACCGAACGGAACACCGTCAATCACGTACAGGGGAGAGGAGCTACCGTTTACGGTACCGTTACCACGAATCATGATGGAAGGGGCAGAACCGGGGTTGCCATAGGTGCTGTTGACCTGCACGCCGGTTACCGTACCTTCCAGGGCCGAAGTGACGGTGGAAGTGGGACGATTAGCAATCTTCTCAGAGGTTACGGAAGAAATCGCGCCAGTAAGGGAAGACTTCTTGGCGGCACCGTAGGCGATGGTGACCACGGCCTCGTCCAGGGCTTCGGCATCAGAGGTCATAACCACGTTGACGGTGGCCTTGATGGGAAGTTCCTGGGTAACCAGGCCGATAAAGGAGAATACCAGTTCCTTTGCGTTGGAAGGGACCCCGGTAATGAGGTAGGTTCCGTCCACGTCCGTGATAGCACCCACGTTGGTGCCCTTGACCATTACGGACACACCCGGAAGGGGAGAGCCGTCCTCGTCAAAGGTAACCTTACCACGCACGGTGGAGGGAGCCTGAGCGGAGGCGATACCTACCATGACCAGCAAAGCGGTCACGAAAAGAAATAATCTCTTCATAGGTTAAATGATTAAGTTAAACAATAAATTGATATAATTGAGCTATTTATCTTACACTACCCACTAATAAACGGTCCTATATTTGTAGCAATTTGTAAGCATAAAAAGTCCAACTTTATGAATTTCGCCTATATTCGGGTAAGTACGGAGATACAGTCCTATGAAGGCCAGCGTTTCGAAATCGAGCACTGGAGTGCCCAGAACGGTATAATCATAGACAAGTGGGTACAGGAAAAAGTGTCTGGAAATCAGCGCTTACAAAAAAGAACCCTCGGTAAACTCCTGAAACAGATGCGAAAAGGAGACATACTTGTCTGTACGGAAATCTCCCGTCTGGGCCGAAATATGATGATGGTGATGTCCATCCTGAACACCTGTTCGCAGAAAGGGATTCAGATCCGGTCCATCAAGGACAATTTTGAGCTTTCAGACTCCCTGAATTCGAAGATAATTGCCTTCGCATTCTCCCTGGCGGCCGAGATTGAGCGCAACCTAATATCCCAGCGCACGCGCGAGGCGCTCGCTGCCAAAAAATACGCCGGCATCAAGCTGGGACGGCCTTCCGGCCCCTCAAAACAACGGAAATGTTTTGAGGACCACTATGAAATGATTTTACGGAATCTGGACAACGGACAAACTATCAGACAGATAGCCCTACGCTGAAGATGCATCCCAATACGCTGTCCAGATATTTGAAGGAGAAAAATAACGGTCCCTTTTGAATGGAATCTGCATATTTATCGCAGGAAATAGCATTTTTTTCACAAAATATGCTTATCTTGTGAACCACTTGTTATTAAATTTACTTAAAAAGTGTAGATATTTAACAGGCAGAAAAGACCTTGAAAAGACTTAACAATTAACGACCGTTTTCTGTTAATTTGTTACTTTGGATATGTTTATTTTTTATATGTTTAACTTAAAACTTTACCTATGAAGAGATTAGTTCTTTTCTTGACCAGTATTTTGGTCATGGCAGGTATCGCCTCTGCACAGGCCCCCTCCACGGTTCGTGGCAAGGTCACCTTTGATGAGGACGGATCCCCGATTCCGGGCGCTTCCGTATTTGTTAAGGGTACCACAGTGGGTGTGGTAACCGACGTAGACGGTACCTATGTGCTTATGGGCGTTCCCAACAACGCCACCACGCTGGTGTTTTCCTGCATCGGAATGGTGTCTCAGGAACTTCCTGTCAAAGCCGTTGTCAATGTGGTAATGTCCTCCGACGCCGAAGCTCTGGAGGAGGCCGTAGTTACCATCGCTTACGGTGCAGCCAAGAAGTCTACCCTTACGGGCGCCATTTCTTCCGTCAGCGCTGAAAAGATTGCCACCCGTCCCACTTCTTCCGTTACTTCCGCCCTGGAAGGCACGGTAACCGGTGTCCAGGTGAACAGCACCTACGGCAACCCCGGTTCCAGCCCCTCCATCATGATCCGCGGTAACGGTACCGTGAACGGCAGCTCCTCTCCTCTGTATGTGATTGACGGTGTTCCTTTCGGTGGCAGTATCGCCGACCTGAACCCTACCGATATCGAGTCCATGACCGTCCTGAAGGATGCCGCTTCCGCCGCCCTGTACGGTAACCGCGCTTCCAACGGTGTTATCCTCATTACTACCAAGAAGGGTACCCAGGGCCGATTCTCCGTGCAGGCCAGCATCTCTGCCGGTGTGTACGAGAGAGGTATTCCCGAGTACGAACTGGCCAATCCCCGTGATTTCATGGACATTGAATGGCGTGCCATGAAGAACGACCGTCAGTATAACTACGGTGACGACGCCGCTGCTGCCGCCGCCTATGCCGACAAGAACCTCATCGCCGAGCGCCTCTTCCTGAATATCTTCGACAAGGCTGACAACGCCCTGTTCAGCAATGGCCATCTGGTTTCCGACGCTACCATCAAGCCCGGATTCGCAGAGGATATCAACTGGTTTGACCAGACCATCCGCAAGGGTTTCCGCCAGGAGTACAACGTGAGCGCCAGCGGTGCCACCAACAAGAGCGACTATTATATGTCTGTCGGTTACCTGGATGAGAACGGTTACCTCCGCACTTCCGGCTTCAACCGTCTGTCCGGCCGCGCTTCCGTCAATATCAAGCCCACCACTTACCTGAAACTGGGTTTGAATGTGAACGCTACCCACCAGAACTTCCTCAATACTTCCACGGGCTCCTCTTCCTATGTGAACCCGTTCATGTATTGCCGTAACATCGCCCCCATCTATCCCGTGCACCTGCACGACGTGAACACCGGCGAATATATCCTGGACGCCAACGGCAACAAGCAGTATGACGGCGGTTCCTACACCGACGCCGACGGCACCGTGATCGTTACCCGTAACCAGTATGCAGACCGCCACGTCATCTGGGAGAATGAACTCAACCAGGACAAGAGCGTCCGCAACACCATCAACGCCATCGCTACCGCCGAGGTGTACTTCCTGAAGGACTTCACCTTCACCGTGACCGGTAACATCGGCCTCCGCAGCGACATCGAGCAGACCTACAACTCCGCCGTCATCGGTGACGGTAAGGGTAACAACGGCCGTGGCAGCCGCGACGAGTACAACTACAAGAACTACACGTTCCAGCAGCAGCTGCGTTGGGCCCACCAGTTTGGCAAGCATAGCGTGAACGTCCTCATCGGCCACGAGAACTATGCCAACTACTACGACTATCTGTACGGTTACAAGACCAACGAGGTGTTCCCCAACGTGAACCATCTCCGTAACTTCACCGATATCACCAGCCTGTACAACTACGGTAACAACTACCGCACGGAAAGCTATCTCTCCCGTGTCCGTTACAACTATATGGACAAGTACAATGTGGAGGCTTCCTTCCGCCGTGACGGTTCTTCCCGTTTCTCCAACACCGCCCGTTGGGGTAACTTCTGGAGCATCGGTGCCAACTGGATGGTTTCCAAGGAAGAATTCATGCAGAGCGTAACTTGGGTGAACAGCCTCAAGGTCCGCGCCGACTTCGGTCAGGTAGGTAACGACTCCGGTTCCGGTCTCTATGGCTACCAGGCCCTCTACACCTCCGGCCAGAACGCCAACGAGGGTGCTTACTGGATTTCCCAGCTGGCCAACGACCAGCTGAAGTGGGAAACCGGCCAGTCCTGGGGTATCGGTGTCGAATCCCGCCTGTTCAACCGCTGGAATCTCAATATCGAATACTTTGACCGCCGCAACAGGGACCTGCTCTTCAGCGTGATCCTGCCCATTACCGCCGGCGGTACCTCCACAGGCGCTTCCAACCCGTCCATCACCAAGAACATCGGTACCATGTCCAACCGCGGTGTCGAAATCGAAACCGACGTGGACATTGTCCGCAGCCGTGACTTCAGACTGAACGTGTTTGCCAACGCAACGTTCCTGAAGAACCGCATCATCTCCCTGCCTGAGCAGAACCGCAAGGAAGGTATCATTGACGGTACCAAGCGCTTCGTGGAAGGCGGTGACCGCTACGCTTTCTGGCTGTATCAGTACGCCGGTGTGGACCAGATGACAGGTCTGTCCCTCTACAAGTTCGACGACGACCGTTTCTACATCACCGACGACAACACCAAGGACGGTAACGTCATTTATGGTAGCGCCACCGACGAGGAGGGCAACGCCCATACCCTGATGGAGGCCAAGAACTACACCGTCATCAATGGTCAGCCCTATGTCTGGAACCCCGGTTCCTATGGTAAGAAAGACTGGTCCGGTACCGCCACTCCTACCGTGTACGGTTCCTTCGGCCTCAATCTGAGCTGGAAGGGTCTCACCCTTTCCACCCTCTTCACCTACTCCCTGGGCTCCAAGGTATATGACGGCCTCTATGCCGGCAAGATGGGTGTTGGTTCCACCAGCCCCAGCAGCGTACACGTGGACAACCTGAAGAGCTGGAGCGAGATTCCCGCCGGTATGACGGAAACCAGCGCAGACCGTATCGATCCCAACGGTACTCCTCTGCTGTACACGTTCCCCACTTACAAGATGAACGGTCAGGATGTGAACATCTCCAACAACGCCGGTACTTCCACCCGTTGGCTTACCTCCGGCAACTACCTGGTGATCAAGAACATCGCCCTCTCTTACGAGCTGCCCAAGCGTTGGCTCACCCCGCTCCAGGTCCAGGGTCTTTCCGTTTCCGTGGCCTGCGAGAACCTCCACACGTTCGCTGCCCGCAAGGGTCTGAACCCCCAGTACAACTTCAGCGGTACCACCAGCAGCAACGACTTCGTAACGGCCCGTGTTGTCACCGCCGGTATCAATGTCCGCTTCTAATTTGTTAAAGAGATGAAAGTCATGAAAAATATCTTCAGAATCTCCTTAGTGATTGCGGCTCTTTCCCTGGCCTCCTGCGCCAAGGACTATATGGAAACCGCCCCTGAGAGTGCCGAATCTCCCGCCACCATCTTTGCCACTACCGACAACGTCAAGTTGGCCATCAACGGTATTTGCAAAATGATGACCACCCAGTATTGGAGCCAGCAGGGCCTCAATGGCGAGGGTGTCATCAAGACCTGGTACGGTAACTTTGGTAACGACCTCCAGCGCTGCCGTCAGACCGGTTGGGCTCCTCTGTGGAACCACAGCTATCACGAGAACGTGAACTCCTCGTACCTCTGCTATCCCTGGTACTACTACTACAAGATCATCAGTAACGCCAATACCATCATCAAGAACGTGGACGACGCCGAAGGTACCGAGGCCGAGCGCCAGTACCTCAAGGCCCAGGCCCTCGTGTTCCGTGCCCACGCTTATACGATGCTTATGCAGCTGTATGCCTATCGCTGGCAGGACAGCAACAACGGTGCATCCAACGGTGTTGCCCTCCGTCTGAGCCCCGACGCCGATCCGGATCCGGAGGTGGAATGGGATATTCCCCTTTCTACCCAGTCTGAGTGCTACAAACAGATTTACGACGACTGCGACGAGGCCATCCGCCTCTTCAAGGAAAGCGGCATGGACCGTGAGGCCAAGGAATTCTACAAGCCCAACATCAATGTCGCTTATGCCGTGAAGACCCGCGCCGCCCTGGTCCGTGAAGACTGGAGCACCGTCGTGGCCTGCGCTCCCGAAGCCCGCAAGGGTCACCCCCTTATGACCAAGGCTCAGTATGTGGACGGCGGCTTCAGCGATGCCAACAACGAGTGGCTGTGGGGCGTGTACGATGCCGAAGACCAGACCATCTACTACTACGCCTTCTTCGCCTATCAGGGATCCAATGCTTCCAGTTCCATGCAGCGTCAGTATCCGCTGGCCATCAGCAAGGAACTATACGACCAGATTCCTGCCACCGACGTCCGTCGCAAGATGTGGCTGGAGCCCACTGCTGCTGAAGTGAAGGAACTCGACTCCTTCGGCCGCAGCACCAAGACCCTGTACAAGCGCGCCTTCGCTGAATACGGCACCAAACTGTACAGCACCAGCTTTGTCTGCCAGTATATGCAGTTCAAGTTCCAGTGCACCTTCTATCCCGGCGGCGGCAGCTTCAACATCTACCGCAGCGCTGAGATGATTCTCTCCGAGGCCGAGGCCCTCTGCCACCTGGGTGGTCAGGACGCCAAGGTCCAGAGCCTGCTGAAGGAACTGAACAAGAACCTCGATCCTTCCTACGACTGCACCAAGACCGGTGCCGAACTCCTCACCGAAGTAAAGCTCTACCGCCGTGTAGACCTCTGGGGTGAAGGTTTCGACTGGTTCGACTACAAGCGTTGGAACGAGCCCATCGTGCGCAAGTCCATGAAGAATGGCGGCAGCTTCGCCGACGCCTTTGCTGTTACCATCAAGGTGGAAGACGGCAACCGCTGGACCTGGAAGATCCCCAAGAACGAGACCGACTACAACAAGCTCATCACCCTGGAGTAATCTTCCCAACCTCTCTCATAGCCTCCCGCTTTTGCAGGAGGCTATTTTTTTGTATCTTTGCGTAGTATGAAAACCATTGAGGTAGTAGCCGCCATTATCCGGAGAGGGGACAAGATCTTTGCCACCGAGCGGGGGTACGGCCCTTGGAAGGACTGGTGGGAATTCCCCGGCGGGAAGATGGAGGCAGGGGAGAGCCCGGAAGAAGCCCTGGTGCGGGAAATAAGGGAAGAGTTATCGGCCGATATTGCCATAGACCGCTTCCTGAGCACCATCGAGTGGGATTATCCGGAGTTTCACCTTACTATGCACTGCTTCCTTTGCTCGCTCAAAGGGGAGGCCCTGCACCTCAATGAACACGAAGCGGCCCGCTGGCTGGGCAAGGAAGAGTTGGACGAAGTCCGCTGGCTCCCGGCCGATGTGCAGCTGTTGCCACTGATTGAAAAAGAACTAAAACGCATATGACCCTGGACCTTGATATGTATATGACGGCCGGAGTAGGCGTAGTAGCCCTCCTGCTGGGAATGTGTTTCAACAAATGGATTCCTTTCCTCAAACGGTTCTGCATCCCGGTTCCGGTGTCGGGCGGTCTGCTAATATCGCTCTTCTTCCTGCTTCTGTATGCGGTATTCGGGCTGGACATCGAATTTGACGGCACCATCAAGGATATCGCCATGACCCTGTTCTTCACTTCGGTGGGTTACCAGAGCAATGTGCGTGTGCTGAAACAGGGTGGAAAACCCCTCGTCGTGATGATTGTCCTGGTAGCGGTCCTCATTGTCTCCCAGAACCTTCTTTCGCTGGGCATTGCCAAAGGCATGGGCGTAAGTTCGCTGGTGGGTATGGCCACCGGTTCCATCCCTATGTGCGGCGGCCACGGAACGGCCGGCGGCTTCTCTCCGCTTCTGGAAAAGATGGGCCTGGAAGGGGCCGATTCCATCACGATGGCTGCGGCAACCTTCGGCCTGATTGCCGGTTCCCTGATTGGCGGTCCGCTGGGTGAAATGCTCATCCGCAGGCATAAACTGGCCGAAGAAACCAACACCAACGACGAAATCATGACCCTGGAGGCCCACGAGGGCGAATCTTCCCTCAAGCGTTATACGCAGGCACTGGGCCAGCTGTTTGTAGCCATGGCTCTGGGTATGGGCCTGAGCAGGCTCCTGGCCCTGTCGGGCATCACTTTTCCCACCTATTTCGGCTCTCTGGTGGTGGCGGCCATCCTGCGCAATCTTTTCGGCCACAAAGAGGAGGCATTGTGCCTGAAGGAGACCATAGGCATAGGGGAACTCAGTCTGTCCATTTTCCTGGGCATTGCCATGTCCACCCTCAAGCTGTGGGAACTGGCCGGCCTTATGCTCCCGTTGTTTGTTATCCTGATGTCCCAGGTCCTGTTTATGGCCCTATACGCCACTTTCGTGGCCTTCCCGGCCTTCGGACGCAACTACGACGCCGCCATGCTGGTGAGCGGTCTCTGCGGCTTCGGCCTGGGCGCTACGCCCAATGCCATGGCCAATATGTCGGCCGTGAGTTACAAGTATCACTACAGCGTAAAACCGTTCATCATAGTCCCTGTAGTAGGGGCCATGTTCGTGGACATCATCAATACGGGCGTAATTACTTTCTTCTTGAATCTCTTGTAGCGCGGGCTTCCTGCACCAGGGCACGGAAGTACGCCAGGGCCGATTCATAATCCATATAGTCGGATGCGTTGTCGGCGCCTTCCAGGTGCTTTATGACGGCTACTTCCGGATGGAACTGCACGCCCACGGCAAAGTGCTGGTCCGTGCGCTCGACGGCTTCATAAATCTCCATTCCCTCTTCCCGGAAGGAGGCGGTGAGCCGGAGGGCCGTGCTGTCCAGGGCTGCCACCGACTGGTGGTGCCAGGAGGGAACGTTGCGGATGGTATCGGTTTGGGCTATCCTGTAAATCCAGGAATCGTGGGAGAGAACGATGACATCGTGGGGATTGTAGTCCCTGCGGATGCCGGGAACGGCCGGCTGGCGGTGGTCATAATCGTAACGGACCCCTTTCTGGGCATAATGGACCGGGATATCCTGGATCAGGCTGGCCCCGGAGACAACTCCCAGCATCTGCATACCGCGGCACAGGCCCAGGATGGGAATATCCTGTGCCAGGCAATAAGCCATAGTGAGGTATTCGGAAATGTCACGGGTGGCGTTGAAGTTCTTTTCCTCTTCCAGTCCGTGCCACGGTTCGGGTACCCGGAACAGGGTAGGGGCTATGTCCTGGCCTCCGGTAAATACCACGGCGTCCACACCCTCCACAGCCTCGGCCGCATTGCAGGAGGAAAAGCCGTTTTTAGGCTCGTTTTTGACGTTATTGGCGTATTCCTGGAGGAGAACCTCATTCCGGTCCAGACACTCGTCAGAAAGCTTGTAATCCTCATATGGGAGGGTATACTCCTTTACCTGGTCCAGGATTACCGGAATCCCTCCGGCTTCCTCGATGGCGCGGGAGACGATCGCGTAGGAGGTGGAGTCCGCCACCGAGCGCCAGGCTATGCCTATACGCACGGGTTCATCGGCCTTCTTATTATTGCACTGGACCGATAAGAGGACCAGGAGAATCAAATACCATCTATGCTTCATCGCATTTCTGTTTCATTCTGTCCTTGTATTCTGCCGTGGCCGTAAAGAAGGCATCTGCGCTGGAGTTCAGGGCCGTCTCCACGGAATCCTGGATTACGCCGATAATGAAACCAACGGCTACAGCCTGCATGGCAACGTCGTTACCTATGCCCAGGAAAGAGCAGGCCATGGGGATAAGCAGCAGGGAACCGCCAGCTACTCCGGAAGCGCCGCACGCACCCAGGGTGGCAATAATGCAGAGTAACAGGGCCGATACAAAACTCACTTCCACGCCCAACGTATGCGCCACAGCCATGGTCATGACGGTAATGGTGACGGCCGCACCATTCATGTTGATGGTGGCGCCCAGCGGAATGCTCACGGAATAGAAATCCTCGTCCAGTCCCAAGCTCTTGCAGAGGGACAGGTTAATGGGAATAGGCGTTGAGACCGCTTACCTTCAGGCAGTTCCAGAGCAGCGGGTAGGGGTTCTTACGGGTGGCTATAAAAGACCACAGGGGATTCATGATAAGCGTATTGAACACCATGCAGCCCACCAACAGCAAGAGCAGCTTGCCATAAGTGGTGAAGATGTCCAGGCCGCTCTCGGATACCGCACTGAATACCAGGCCCAGGATGCCGAAAGGTGCAAACTGGATGATCCATCGGACGATAAGGGTAATGACATCGGCGAAATCGGAGACCACTTCAATGGTGGCGGGCCGGGCAATCATTTTAAGGCCCAGGCCGATCAGAATGGCCCAGAAAAGGATGCCAATATAGTTGGCCGATGAGATGGAGGCCAGGGGATTGGACACCAGATTGGTGAGCAAGTTGCTGAAGACGTCGGAAAGGGCACTGGGGGCGCTTCCGTGGGCCATATCCTGCAGCTTGAGCGTAATGGGAAAGAGGGTACTGCCTATGACCGCTATCAGGGCTGCGGTAAGGGTACTTACAATATAAAGCCGGATTACCGTGCGGAAACGGGAGCCCAGCCCTCCGTGTGCCTTGGCAATGGCGGACAGCACCAGGATGGCCACCAGCACGGGAGCCACCGCCTTGAGGGCGCTTACGAAGATCTGTCCCAGAATGCCTATCCACGTCCATCCCGGAACGCAGAGGCCCAGGACGGCGCCAATGACAAGACCTATGAGGATGCGGATGACCAGGCTGCTGTCCATCCACTTTTGGAAGAGTTGGGCTGCTTTGTTCATAGTAGTGCGAAGATACTAATTTTTATTCTAACTTTGCAGTATATGTTTAAAGTCAGTGACCCCATCAGCACGCCGCCGGAGGCCTTTGCTTCGGCCCTGCAGCAGAAAGTATATGAGACCTTCCAGGCCCTGTCCATCCCCTTTGAGCGGGTGGATACGGACCCTGGCTTAACTATGGAGGACTGCCAGCACATAGACGCCAAGATTGGCGTACGCATTGTCAAGACGGTGTTTCTGTGCAACCGGCAGCAGACGGAGTTCTATCTGTACGTGACCACGGACGACAAACCCTTTGTCACGCGGGATTTCTGCGGTACCCTGGGCATTCCCCGGGTCTCCTTCGCCCCTTCGGACCAGCTCTGGGAGCTCACCGGCGTGGAAGTGGGGGCCACCACCATCCTCAGTTGCATCCTTCCGTCGGCCCAAAATGTCCACCTGGTAATGGACAAAGGGGTAGCGGAGGCGGAATGGTTTGCCTGCACGGATGGTACGCCCACTTGCTTTGTCAAGTTCCATACGCAGGATCTCCTGCAAAAGTACATCCCTTCCTCCGGGAATTCTTTAACGCTTATTTAATTCTTTATGAAAAAGTTAGTCAGTATTATCATAGGCTTTGCTTTCGCTGTGGGCGGTATGGCCCAGACGGCGGAGGAAATCCTGGCCAAAATGGAAGAAGTTTTTGACCGGCACGAGAAAGACGGGGTTTCTATGGTGGTGGAGACCAAGATTCCCATCCTGGGAACCATCAGCGCCAAGACCTGGGTTTTGGGGAATAAAACCCGTATGGATACCAAGATGCTGGGCCGGCAGCTGATGATCTGGGACGACGGCGTAACGGAGTATACTTACGATGTCAAGGGCAAGGAACTCACCATAGCCGACGGCTCCGGAGAACCTGCCGAAGAGAGCGGAGACCTGGAAATGTTCTCCGGAATTGCAGACGGATACGACGTTTCCATCAGTAAGCAGACGGCCGATGCCTGGTACATCCTGTGCAAGAAGTCCAAGAGCAACACCGAGGAAGGAGTGCCCGAAACTATGGATTTGGCCGTGGCCAAAGGCACCTATCATCCCATCAGCCTGAGCACCAAGGTGGAAGGCGTGAAAATGACCATGAAGGATCTGAAATTCGGTGTTTCAGAAGAAGAGGTAACCTTTGATATCAGCCGGTACCGGGGTATCAAGATCAACGATAAACGCAAAAAATAAGGCCTATGAAGAAACTGATTATCATTCTGTTGGCGTTTTTTGCGGTGACGGCCTGCCGGCCGGAACTGAACTTCCTGCCAGATTCCTTCGAATCCAAGGATGCCATCCTTGCCGGTGACGAGGATAGGGTCTCGCTGGTGTTTGGATCCTCCAAGGCAGGATCGGCCCGATTGTCCATCCAGACCAACAAGCAATGGACGGCCACTTTTGTGAATGACCGTGCCAGGGAATGGTGCTCCCTTTCTGAAGAAGGCGGAAAGAAAGGCACTTTTACGCTGACGGTTTCCGTCAAGGAGAATTCAACCTACGACGACCGCGAGGCGGCCATTGTTCTCCAATGCAAAGAGGTACAGCGCACGATAGTGGTGACGCAGAAGCAAAAAGATGCTCTGCTGATGTCTCCGAGCCGTGTGGAACTGCCGCAGGAAGGCGGAAATTTCATCATTGAGGTTAAAACCAACGTGGGGTATACTTTATCCATCCCCAGTGAGGTTTCCCAATGGGTTCACTGGGCGGAAACCAAAGCACTGATTCCCTATAAGATGACCATTGAGGTGGATCCCAATACGGACTTGAATCCCCGTCAGGCCGTCCTTACGGTCAAAAGCACTCTTGGAAACGAAGAGGTGACCATCTATCAGATGGGCGAGGACCCGGCACTGGTTATCAGTGAACGGGAAGTGGAAGTTCCCACCGTGGGCGGTGAATTTGATGTACGGATAACCAGCAATCTGGACGTAGAGGTGGAACTTTTGCCCGCCACCTGCGACTGGGTAGAGGAGGTGAAGACCAAAACCATCTCCACCAATACGTATTCCTTCACGGCGGCAGCCAACGATACGGAAGAGCCCCGTAAAATGTCCCTGGTTTTCAAGAACGCGGAATACGGACTCTCCGATACCCTGCACGTAAGTCAGGCGTTCCTGCCCGGATTCTCCTATTCTACTTCCAAGCAGGAAGTGAAAGGCCCCTGGCTCAGTGAAGACGTCGAGGAAGTAACGGTCTTCTGGGGGGACGGCAGTTTTGAACCCTATGCCCCCAACCTGGTCCATCGTTATGCAGGACCTGGTTCGCATACGGTCCAGGTAGAGGGAAATACCTTGCTTCCGGTCCGGATTCCCGAACTGGAAGACGGTATGGTGATTGATTTCAGCCGCATTAAGAAAAAGGAGGAGGCACAATGAAAAAATCCATCTTATTCAGTTTTTTCCTGCTTGCCTTATCGGTTCCCGGTTGGGCCGATAAAGTAACGCCGCAGCAGGCCGCAGCGGTGGCAGAACGCTTTCTGCAGGCCCAATCTCCCTCCACCAAATCTTCCCCAGGTACCCTCCGTCTGGCCGGCACCTGGCCCCAGGCGCAGACCAAGAGCGCAGCACAGGAACCGGCTCTCTACCTCTTTGAACGCAATGGAGGCGGTTTCGCGGTTGTGGCGGCCGATGATGTGTCGCAACCGATTGTCGGGTATTCCACAACGGGCCGGCTCCCTAAGGGTGAGATTCCGTGCAACGTTCGCTATATCCTGGACTGGCACGCTTCCATGATTGATTACGCCCGTACCCACGGCCCTAAGCCTTCATCGGCCATCCGGGAGCAATGGGAGTCTTTAAACGGGGAGGAGGAGGAAAAAGAAGTGCATCTGGAAACAGCCCTCTGGGACCAGAGCGGTCTTCCCTGGAACGCAATGATTCCCAAGTTGGATGGAATGGATTGTCATGCCGGTTGTGTGGCTACAGCCATGGCCATTGTCATGCGCTACCATCAGTGGCCCGAGAAAGGGACGGGCACATTGCCTAGCTATTACTGGTACAGCGGCAAGAGGGAGATGGAAGGGCATGCCCTGGGGCATAAGTATGATTGGACCCAGATGCCGCTCGTTTATGAGAGTGGGCAGTATACGGACGAACAGGGCAGGCAGGTTGCTCAGCTGCTGTTTGATCTGGCCATCGCCAGCGAGATGGATTTCAACCCGTATGGATCCGGTGCAGCGGTGGACGCTGTATTATGCCTTGCCAAGTATTTCGGATACGACAAGCAAATGCGTGTGTTGGACTGGGATTACTATGTCAGAGACGTCTGGGAGGATATGATAAAAGCCGAGATTGACGCCAACCGCCCCCTCTACTATATGGGGGTGTCGGGTGATGAAGGTCACGCTTTTGTGTTGGATGGCTATAAGGGCCCCTATTTCAGCTTTAACTACGGTTGGAGTGGGTACTTTAATGGATTCTTTCTGCTCCGCCCTACGGTGGAGTTGGATCCGGGAAAGGTAACTATGTTCAGCAGTTGGCAAGCTATGGTTACCAACCTATATCCGGACAGGGGAGGGGAAGTGTATCCCATCTTTACGGACGACACACTGATTCCCTTTCCGTGGGATTTCCGGAGCAAGTCTTTCCCCGTAGGCGGTCGGGAAGTAGATATATATACTTCGGAAGATACCGAGGCGTGGCTGGGATTCGTGCTGTTTGACAGGGAGGGCCGGTTCAAAGCCACTACAGGCGAGCCTTTCCTGGTAAGTAGTTCCAACCCGTATATCCCGGAAGTTACCTGCAACATCACCTGCAGCATCGAGGAGGGCGACTGCCTCAAACTGGCCCAGCGGATGGGAGACCAGTGGGTACCCGTCCAGCAATCGGCCAATGCCTATCTGGAGTTCCATCCAGGGAAGAAGATATCCGAGCTGCTTACGCTGGAATTGATTTCTTCCTTATACTTGCGTGGCACAAAGGATCTCTACTGGGAAATGTGGTCCGAGACCGAGGACGTGTGCGTGGCCACAAGCCAGTCTACCTTCAGTAGCAAGCAAATAGAGGGGAAGAACTATAGGATGGTGGCCCGCTGGGACCGTGACAAAAACGAATACAGCGCCTCATTCGATCTTGCCCCCGGAACCTATCGCCTCTTCCTGCGCAATTTTGACGAAGAGATGACGGTGTATATAAAGCTATAAAACGATGCGAGCTGGAGCCCTACTGACCATTATGGCGCTTGTCCTGGCGCTTACCGGCTATGTCTGCTGGCACTTGTGGCGGATTGCGCCGCAGGGGTGGAAACTGGTTGCCGTGGGCGTTTTCCTGCTTTGGATGGCTTCGTTGTTTGCTGGATTTGCCCTCAATGACAGAATCCCTATGACGGCAGCCTCCGTGCTGTATGAGGTAGGGAATACCTGGCTGGTCGCTTTTCTTTACTTTCTGCTGGTATTCCTGCTGGCCGATCTTTTATCCCTTGTCCACGTGCTTCCCAAGACATTCCTGAAGGATAGTTTGGCGGGGCTTTGCACCGTAGTAGGAATAGTAGCCCTCATTCTCACCCTGGGCGGTTTCCATTACCACCACAAGTACCGCGAGGAGATGACGCTTGTCACCGAAAAGCCTCTGGAGAAGCCTCTGACGCTGGTTCTGGCCAGTGACCTTCACGTGGGCTATCACAACCGCAAGCCGGAACTGGCCCGCTGGGTCCGCCTGATCAACGCCGAAAATCCGGATCTCATTCTCTTCGGTGGAGACGTCATAGACCTCAGTCTTCGGCCCGTAATGGAAGGAAACTGCCAGGAAGAATTCCATAAGTTGAATGCGCCGGTGATGACCGTCCTGGGAAACCACGAGTTCTACAGCAACCTGGATGGTGCCCAAAAGTTCTTTGAGGATGCCGGAATCCTTCTCCTGAAGGACTCCGTAGCCCATTTCAAAGGGTTGGATATCATAGGCCGAAACGACCGCACCAGCCAGGAAAGGGCCGATGTGAAAGATCTCGCAGAGGGTCTGGAGGGCTTCACCATCCTGCTGGACCACCAGCCTTACCATCTGGAAGAGGCGGAGGAGGCGGGAATCGATTTCCAGTTCAGCGGCCACACGCACAGGGGACAGGTATGGCCTTTGTCCTGGGCCACCGACGCTATGTATGAAAAGGCCTGGGGGCATCACCGACGCGGAAATACGCAGTATTACATCAGTTCCGGCCTGGGCATCTGGGGACCGAAGATCCGCATTGGAACCCGTTCGGAATACCTTGTGCTGCACATTGTCAACCAGTAAAAGGGCTATGGAATACCTTTCAAAGCAAAGATACGAAGAGATTGCGTCCGAACTGAAGAACCTTATCGAGGTAGTCTACCCCAAGGTCCAGGAGGATCTTCAGGAGACTGGCTCCCAAGGGGACCGAAGTGACAATGCGGGATATCGTGAAGCCAGACGCATTCAAGCCAAAACCATCAGCCGCATCCGTTTCCTGCAGAAGATCCTGGAGCATTCCCGCGTGATTGACCCCAACGTTCTCCCCAAAGACAGGGTCAGTCTTTTGAGCCACGTGGAGTTTACGAATCTGGCCACGGGTACCCGGATGAAATTCGAGATTGTAAGCCCCCACGAGATGAACCTGGAGGCCGGCAAGATTTCGTTGAAATCACCCATTGGCGCTGCTCTGATGGGAAAGAAGGTGGGGGAAATAGCAGAGGCGCAGGTCCCCTCCGGAGTCCTGCACCTCAGAATCGAAAGTATTACGTTTGACTAGAAGGTATAACCCAGCTTGGGGCCTATCGAGAAATTGACTTTATTCTGCTTGGGATGGTTGTAGTAGCTGAAGGCTACCGGCTGAAGGTCCATGGAAACGCCGAGATTCAATTTCCCGCCTCTCCTGTGCTTTCCCAGATGGACGGCGGCTCCGACGCCAAGGGAAGCAAATACATTGCCTTTTACGCCCAGGGAGTGGTCCAAATCCCTTAAGTAATCGAACTCACTGGTATCCAGACCATACATAATACCTCCTTCCGGTCCGGTCAGCGCAAACGGATTGACTCCGTAGGAAAGGCTGGAGTTGGAGAAGAAGGCATATCCCAGTCTGGCATCTACAAAGGGCGTCCATTTGGAGTTGGGCAGGATGTCATAATGGACATAGGCGAAAGGACGGAAAGCCTGATAGGGATTGGTAATGATATAAACATCCTCAATTCCACTGGGGAGGTCCCACCTGCTTTGAAATTTGGCGTAATTCAAACCTGCGCCAAAAGACAGGGCGTCATTTACCTTGTAACCTCCGAAGATACTGAAACTGTAATGGTTGTGTTCACGGTTCTTATTCCCGAAACTGAACAATGCATCTGCTCCGATTTCATACTTTCTGGTTTCCTGGGCATTCAGGCTGGGGATCAGGAGCAAGGCTCCTAGCCATAAAATGAGAATTTTTTTCATTTGGTTCTTTAGATTCGTTTTTTACAAATAATAACTAGAACATGTTCTGGGCCCTTTTTTATTCAAATGGTATGCCACACCGACGGCCTACTTTCGGGATTTGTAATGATGCACGTATTTGGTACAAGAGCGAATGCGTGCATTCAGTTTATACTCAAAAAAGATTTTTTCTATACCCAGCGTCTCCTTCCGAGGACTTTACAAAATACGAGAAACTCGATTTAAATAGGTCCGTGCCGCGTTGACAGCCAGAATGTGTTCTGGAAGGGATTTTTTGTCGAGGCGGCAAGGGAATGGGCCGATTTCCCCGATTTTGTTGCCGCCTTGACAGTTGAAGTGCCGCCAGAGGCCGATTTTCTGTCAACGCGGCAATTAATAATAATCGGAGCATTTTCGGAGGCCGAAGGCCGACCGAAGGGGGAGCGGCGCAGCCGCGTGGGGGAATCCTTTCCCCCTGCCCCTGGGGGCAGCCGCGAAGCGGCGGGGGATAAGAGGTGCTTGCACCACAAAAATAAAGCCCTCAGGACATCCTGCGGGCTATTTTTGTGGTGCTGGGAAAATGAGTATTTTACAGTTTTCCGGAGTTTCAAATTTCCTTCGTAACTATCGAAATAACAACTTTTTACGCAAATTATTGTTTATTTGAGTTTCTTGTGGTATCTTTGTGTGTAGGAAAAAGTGTGAACAAAAGTGTGAACAAATTTTCCATAGGTTTAGGTTTAACGCAAAGTGCTGATAGTTATGAAGTTCCATTATTATCTAGACAAGAAGGAAAACAAGAAACAAGAGCATCAGGTCCGCATTACGGTGGCAATGCGCGGTGTTCGCATGGTGGGGACGATCGGATACAATGTCCCTTTGGCAATGTGGGATGCCAAGAGAAAGCAGTTTAAAAAGGGGGTATCGAATGCGGATGGAGTGGATAGTGACATCATAAAATCCCGTCTGTCCGACATAGAATCCCACTTTGCAAATCTGGAACTTCGCACTACGGAGAAGTTCACGATGGAACAGCTCCGCGCAGAACTCGCCAAAGCAATTGCCAAGCACGAGGCAAAGCTGGCCGCCATCAACTCCGGCTCCTCTGAAGAGGTAATTGAGAAGAAGGAAGAGGAAGCCGAGAAGAAAGAGCGCAAGCCCAAGGTCAAACCAGCCGTTGAATACATGGATGAATTCATCAATGAGGAAAGCCGCCTCAAGGAATGGAGCTGGGAGACCCTCAAGATGGTCAAATCCTTCCAGAACATACTGAAAGAATTCAACAAAAAAGCCGGCCTGGACTTTTTCAATCGTGACGGGCTCGACAAATTCCTCACTTTCCTGCGCACCTCCAAAGACCGCGAGGAGAACTCTGTCCAGAAGCAGTACAAAAACCTCACCTGGTTCCTTCGCTGGGCCATACGGAAAGGATACACCCAGGTGCGTGACGTTGAAACCTACGAACCTGTTTTCAAGACCGTTAAGAAGCCGGTAATCTTCCTCACCAAGGAGGAGTTGGATAAACTGTACAACCTTGAGATTCCGGAAACCGGTACCACACTTAAATTGACAGATATGAACGGCAATGAGTATGAAAAGACTGTTCTGGAGCATGATGGGATGTCCATCGCTCGGGATCTCTTCTGCTTCTGCGCCTTCACCAGCCTCCGTTACTCCGATGTCGTTGAAGTCCGTCGTACTGACATCAACAATGGCGTAATGACCATTACAACCCAGAAGACCCATGACCGCCTTCCCATCGTCCTTCACAAGAACGCAAAGGCAATTCTCAAGAAATACGAAAAAACGGATTTTCCCAAAGGCAGGGCTCTCCCTTATATGACCAATCAGCAGATGAACCGTTGTTTAAAGGAGCTGGGGGAAATATGTGGCTTTACAACTCCGTACACCATCACATGCTATAAAAACGGAACCCGTTATGATGAGGTCTATCCCAAGTACGAACTTATAGGCACGCATACCGGTCGCAAAACCTTCATATGCTTCGCCCTCAGCAACGGCATTGCACCTGACGTTGTGATGAAATTTACCGGCCACTGTGATTACAAGTCTATGAAACCGTACATCGACATCACCGAGGACGCGAAGAAAGATGCCATCAAGAAAATGGAACAAGCGTTCAAGACAAAGAAGAAAAAGTAATGGTGTCTCAAGCACCACCTAATTTCGGCCTTCCAGCTACTTGGAGGGCCGTTTTCTTTTTCCCATTTTGGGACATTGTGGGGCACAAATATATCGGTCTTTTCGAGAATCTCTTTATTCTTTAGAGGATAAATCAGTATCTTTGTGTGTAGTAGAAGGAAACCACATATGGATACATATAGAGACGTCGTTCTTAATGCGCTTGACATATACAGTAAGGAGAATACCAACCTGCTTTTTTTAAAGGCAGTCCGTTTGCTGGGCTTTCCAGGATCAGCCGCCGACAGAGACACCATCGATAGTATTGTGGATAGTGCCAGGGATATAAGTGTTTTTCTCAAGGAAATCCCACTTGATTTCGATAGCCATAAATTATATCCTTCCATACGCTCCACAATAGCCGCGTACAAGGACAAACCTGCGGAGCTGGAATTCTTTATTTGTGATATCATTGCCAAGTTCAACGGTATCTCTCGTTACCTATATCCAATTCCTGCTTCTGGCGATTACGACACTCAAGTGGCTGCTTTTACCCTTTGGAATACCACGCAGCATTATCATCCGGCCGATAGTGTTCTCAACGAATGGAGGAAGTACGAGAGGCGTTGCAATCCATCTCTTTCTGATGAGGGTATTGAGCGAGCTGTTAATTATCGTCTTGAACTATTTCAAAAGTTCATTGATTCTGACTACTACCGATATGTTTTTGCGACCTACAATACACTTCGGTATGTCGCAAGTCTTATCGATGCTGCTCTTCTCGAATGTGGGTACGACCAGGATTATTTTTACTTCCAAAAGTCTGCTAATTCTGTTCTTACATACGAGCTGGATTCAATAGATCTTTATTCCAGTTCTGGCGTTAACCCAGAGCGCATCAAAAAGAAATGGTTTGACAGGTGTTTCTACCAAGATGTTGCACCTTCTGGTCTTCTCCTTTGGGATTTCCGTGATGAGGTTGCCGAGTATCGTTCTACCGGAGTCTGGAATATGACACGGGAGTTATATACCAAAGTGATAGCGGCCCCGAATGATATTAGAAAAGCGAACCTCAACACATATCTGTCTTGCTATAAGGATTATGTTTATTTGCTTAATGAAGACCAGAGCATCAGGGAGATGTCCGCAGTTTTCTACGACTTGTACGAGTTATGGGGCGAAGTGACTTTCTTCCTTAAGAATGATACTTTTGCTCCGCATCCATGTCGGGAAATGGTAAAACTGCTTCGTGAGCAGTTTGTCCATCACTTAGCTTATGCATACTTCATTTATTTGATAAACAGTAAAACTTCCTGGTTTGACATCTATTCTCTATATCCCGGTGTGAAAAAGGAAGAGGTTGAAGACTTCTTATGCGAAGAATTCCATTTCCTATCACATGAGGATTTTGCCAAATATGAAAAAGAATTGCCTTCTATTGGTAAACGGTACGAACCTTTCCCGGGGTTCTATCCAAAGGAGGTGTCTGTGCCCACTAACAAGCCTGTTATCGTTGATCCGGTATCATCTCCGAAATTAGGCGATAGGGAGTATACAGAGCTGTCTGTCATATATAAGGGGAAGCCGGATACTATTGATTCCCTGAACCTTATCGAACTCTGTGGCGTTTACGAGATTGACCGCCTGTTCGTCCTGGATTTACAAGATAATCCTGTTTACACCAATGATGATTTTTACCCCGACTTGGCTTCTTTTTCCAAGAAATGCACCAGGATTGCCGAAAGCGATATCTCTGTCAAGAGGAAAGAGACATGGATTGCCAGAGTCTTGGATGTATTACTTGAGTCATATTGCTTTTATGACTACGGTGAGAAGAAGAAGTTTTTACCGTATGTGATTCAATTTGCCGCCAAGATGGACGAGATCTTTATGAAGGTTCCCGAACAGATTTGCGTCCGCCGCATTGCACAAGAGGTCGGTGACCCGTTAATATTTGAGCACCTTGACCCGAATATTCCAGAAGAAGGGAGAAAGAATAGAGAGGAGGATGGGCTTGAAATGCCAACGTGGGAGGACGGGATAATATTTGAGAACATCGGTTCCTCAATGATTTACCATCAACGTCGTATGTGCCGGGATTGCAAAGAAAAGAAATGTAGATTCCGTTTTGGGCTTAAGAAATACTATGCGGACGTTGATTATGGTTTTGGTAATCCGGAACTTGAAATTAAGGATGCCAATGCTGCAGAACCGAATGATGAGACCCCGCAGATAGTCTCAATCCCATCAGAGCCGATAGACTACATTAAGGATTGTCACAAAACCCTTTGCTCGGAAGAGGTTGATATTTTCCTGAATTGTGTGTCATTATACTTGACTATTACGCCACCTTGGGACGTCAATTATACCGTTGAAAATGAACTGGAAGATTTTATAAATGAGCATCTTACGCCACCCTGGTCACTGTATTACCAGAAAGCATCCGAATTGTCGGAACAGCTTGCGCAAAAGATTAAATCTCTAAAAGACGATGAATTAGAGTTGTCAAATTTCATCGACGGGTTTTTGTCTCCCTTTTATGACATCGCCTGGTCATTGCGCCCTTTCTGCAATGCACATGCTGATTATTTGAGTCTGATAACTCTTGTTTGTGCGGGAGAGTTTAATCATTGTACTCTGGATGAATATAAGGCTCACCTTGCTGCTTCTATTGATGCCGTTCCTTACAAACAGCTGGCAAACAAGAAGGAGTGTTATTTATATATGCTCAAGAATTTGCTTGAACGTATTCCTGAGCGCACAGGTGATGAAGAGAATCCGACCATGGGCGCAATTCGTTTATTGTATTGTTCGTTGAATCATGTAGAGGGCGCATTAGAATCTGCTCTTCTCAAAGCCGGCGTTAAAAATGACTATCTTTATTACGAAGATGAAGTTGGAATCGATCTTGGACAGGACATTGATTACATGAGCCTAACCTTCATAACAAACCTTACACCTCATGTTCTTTCTTCTCGTATAAAGAAGTTTGGTCACAGAACGGAATTGGATACATCGAAACGAGAGAATACAATTACCTATCTTGAGCGTGTTATCAGAAGTGTCAATGACGAAGGAGAGGAGTATACCAGTGCCGAACTGCCTAATAATACCCCAAATCAACAGGTTACTATTTCAAATCCCACCCAGGATGTTCAATTAGAATCCAAGTCATGCCAGTTCCCTCCAGACAAAGTAGGTGAGCTTGTCCTAAGCTCTCGTATGAAAGATTACCTGTCAAAGGCTTCTGCGTACTTTGTAAATGGCAAGTGGTACAACACTGACAGGAAGGAATACTCTGTTTTTTTGAAAACGCTGTATTACAAGGTACATCGAAAAGACTGGGGTAGTTATGTCAGTTGGGCAAAGATTCCAATATTTCCTCTTTCTGACGGAACTGTATTGACCGTCGATCAATTGAAGGGGGCCTTCAAAGGGTATGATGAAATAGATGATATTGACATGAGGAAAGATTTTGAAAAAATGCTTACGATATAGTGTTAGGAGACTCTTCATGCCACAATTTCTCCACAATTAACACCCCAATCCACAAACCGATACCCAATCACCGTCACAATCATTATGTGGCGGTTTTTTCTTGTTTTTTTCATATAGCTTCGCAGCACAAACTTTCACGACAGAGGCCTCTGAAGTGATTTTAAAATCACAACAGTATGTCAAAAGTTTCTGACTCTCGTCTCATAGGGGACATCCCTATCGAGGAGTTCTGGGAGCTGTACGAGCAGCGCTACGGAGTGAAACCCCTCTCTTCTCAGAACATTGTTAACAGACCTACCGGTCGCTTGGTCTACGGTCTCCGTGGTATCGAGTCCCTGTTCAACTGCTCCCACAAGATGGCGCAGTATTACAAGGACAATGTGATCAAGGAAGCCGTGAAGCAGAATGGTCGCAAGATTGTCGTGGACGCGGACTACGCGCTTGAACTTTTTAACGAAAGGAGGGCAAAGTAATGAAGCGTCTGAGTTTAGGTCAAAACAAGGTGAACCATGGGAAGTTCACGCCAGAAAGCACAACCCCGCTCCTCTGGAACAAGCCCACGGGCAGCCGCACCACCCGCATTGGTGGCGGATACTACAACTATAGGAGGCATGCTTATGTCAGACGATAGAGAATGGCAGGGAACTCTTCCCGCCGAGGACCTTCCCGGGGACAACACCCCGGTACAGGAACTCATGGAAGAGGTAGAGAAAGCACAGCGTCAACCGGACAAGTACGGCATCTTCGCCGCCAAGTCCGGCAACTCCTGGATAGAAGACTGTATCAACATGGCTGCACCTATTATTTTCTTTTTCGGTCTCATCGTTCAGTATGAGATTACCGCTCTGTTCGGACCTACGGGATCGGGCAAGACCATCTTCGCAATGATGATTGCGGAGGAAATCGCCCGCTTCTTCAAGGTCATGTACATCGACCTGGAACTCAGCGCCAAGCAGTTCCAGATGCGCTTCTCCGACCCCGAGACGGGCCTTATCCACGTCTTCCCGGACAACTTCATCCGTGCCGAAATCGACCCGGATCTGATTACTCGGGAGGACCTGGAACTGGAAATTCTCGATTCCATCGAGGCCGCCGCTCAAAAGGGTATCCTCTTCTTCATCCTTGACAACATCACCTTTGCCTGCAACGACTCCGAGAAAGGTGCCACCGCCGGGCAGTTCATGATGCGCCTCATCCGCCTGAAGAAGAAGTACAATCTCACCATCATCTGCGTGGCGCACACGCCCAAAATCCGTGGTTATGAGCCGCTTACAACGTCTCACATGGCCGGCAGCGCCAAGCTGATGAATTTCTTTGACGAGGGCATCGCCATCGGTAAATCCGCCCGGGACGCCAACCTCCGCTATGTCAAGCAGGTAAAGACCCGCTCCATCCCCATGACCTATGACGAAGAGAACGTCATCATCTATGAGGTGACCAAGGAATCCGGCATCCTTACCTACGACTTCAAGGGCCACGGCAACGAGAACGACCATCTCAAGCACGGCAATCCCGCCGAAGACCTGGATGAAATCTACGCCATCCTTCGTCTCCAGAAGCAGGGAATGTCCCAGCGCGAGATTGCCAAGACCCTGGAAATCTCCCTTGGCAAGGTCCAGCGTCGCCTGGAGAAGGCCCGTGAGAAGAACATCACGCTCCCGGACGATGATGCCGCCGCTGACTCGAATGTATCGCCCGTATCGGAACCGATACAACCGATTCAGCCCGATACGGCACCCGCCCAGCAGGTTTTACCCTTAACTACTGAAGACCATGAGTAGGAACTACCGCTACCATCTTCTGAAGTACCACGGTAAGGCCAGCAGGCTGACCTGCCCCCAGTGCGGCCGTCCGCATTGCTTCACGCCCTATGTCGATGATGACGAGAACATCATCGGCGAGGAGTACGGCCGCTGTGACCACGAATCCAGCTGTGGCTACGTCAAGTACCCGCCCTCTCAGGACGAGTCTTGGCGTCAGCCGCCGGGCTGGCTCTCCAAGCAGAAGAAGACATCGAAACCACTCCGGAAACCCACTCCGGAACCGGAGGGGGATGTCTCCACGCTCCCGATGGAGATTGTCCAGAAAACCATCAGGACCAATCCTCTCAGCGCCTTCCTTCTATTCCTCACCAAGCTCTTTGACACCGACACCATCCTGCGCGTGATTGCCGATTACCTTATCGGCGTCACCAAGTCCGGCGATGTCATCTTCTACCAGTTTGACATCAAGGGTCGCTGCCGTACCGGCAAGGTGATGAAGTACAATCCTGATACCGGCCATCGCATCAAGGACGAAGCCCAGCCGGGCCGTATCACCTGGGTTCACACCCTCCTGAAGAAACAGCTCCCGGAGAAATGGGAACTCAAGCAGTGCCTCTTTGGTGAACACCTTCTGGCCAAGTACCCGGATAAGCCTGTAGTGCTGGTTGAGGCCGAGAAGACCGCCATCATCGGCGCTGCCGTGATGCCCGAGTGCAACTGGCTGGCCACCGGTGGTAAGGGACAGCTAAACGACCGTGTGGACGTACTTGAAGGCCGCAAGGTTGTTGCTTTCCCGGACTCCGATGCCTACGACACTTGGCGTGAGAAAGTGGCTGAACGTCCCTGGCTCGCCATCCACGTATCCGACTACATTCTGCGCAAGGCTACGCCCGAGCAACAGGCCGCCGGTGCTGATGTGGCCGACATTCTCATCGCCTGGAAGCTGGGAAGGCTCACTACACCTCCAGCCGTGCCGGAGACAAACCCAATCCTTGAGGAGATCCGTCGCTACATCTCTCCGGAATACCTGGATAATGTGATGGCGCTCATCGAGGAATTGGATCTGGAAATCGTATCAGTTGAACGTATAATCCCAAGGGACGATGAAAATCCTGCTTGATAACGGCCACGGGATTGAGACCCCTGGCAAACGCTCTCCAGACGGAGTTCTGCTGGAGTACGCCTACAACCGGGAGATTGCCAGCGCCATCCTTGAACACCTCCAGCTTCGGGGCATTGACTCCGAACTGGTGGTGCCGGAGGAGGCCGACATCTCTCTCTCCGAACGCTGTCGCCGCATCAATGTGGCTGCTATGCGGAATGGGATTGCCGATACCGCTGTCATATCTATTCACGTCAATGCGGCCGGTAATGGCCAGCAGTGGATGAATGCCACCGGTTGGTGTGCTTACACCTATCCTGGCCACTCTCAATCCGACGAGATTGCCACGTGCCTGTACAAATCTGCCAAGCGCTATTTGAAAGGCCAGCGCCTGCGTACGGACTACAGCGACGATGACCCGGACTTTGAGGCACCGTTCTACATCCTTAAACATACCTACTGCGCAGCCGTGCTCACAGAAAACATGTTCATGGATGCATTGCCTGACTACCGTTTCCTTCTCTCCGATGAAGGGAAGCGGGCGATAGTGAACCTTCACGTAGATGGAATCCAGAATTACATCAACGGTTGGTAAACTATCAATTTGACACTTTTTGCAATTTCGCCTCGATTTCTTTGGAAGTTGAGGCGATTTTGTATGCTGATTTTAACTCTGTTATACTTTGTTACCTATCTTTTAAAGTTTTTTCGTTAAATTTGTACGATATAGCAGTAAAATATAGTAATGGCCAATAATATAAATCTCGGAACAGCAAAGTCAGTAAAGAACGATGAGTTCTATACTCAGTATTCTGATATTCAAAAAGAGATTAATGCCTACCTGGAATACAATCCGGATGTTTTCCGAGATAAGGTTGTTCTTCTACCATGTGATGACCCTGAATGGAGTAACTTCACTCGTTTCTTTGCACAGAATTTCGAGCGCCTTGGTCTGAAGAAACTAATTAGTACATCATACGCTGTAGAGAGTAAAAGATTTAAAGACTACGAACCCACTCTATTTGAAACGGAAAGCCCCATTTTTGATGTCGATAAGACTCGTACAAATGGCAAGATTTTTATCCTTTCCAGAGATGTAAACCAAAATGGTCATATCGATATTGATGACCTTGAATTCGAGTATCTTGAAGGTGATGGTGATTTTCGTAGTTTGGAAGTCTGTAAACTTCGAGATGAGTCTGACATAATTGTAACGAACCCTCCATTTAGTCTTTTTAGGGAGTTTCTTAATTGGATTATGGTGGCTCAGAAGCAATTTTTGATTCTTGGTAATTTCAATGCCATTCACTACAAGGAAGTATTCCCTCTTATTAGAGACAATAAGATCTGGACGGGGAATAAGAATTTCGGTGGAGGCATGGATATGATTATGCCAAAGGGCACTTTTGACCCTACAAAGCTTAAGAAATATCGAATTGATGAGCGGGGCAATATCATTCAAAATATAATGGGCGTAATATGGTTTACTAATATTGACCATGGGCGTCGTCATGAGCCTTTGAGTCTTATGACTATGAAGGACAACCTAAGATATAGCCCTCACAAGGAAGTGAAGGAAAAGGGATATCCTCATTATGAAAATTATGATGCTATTGATGTTCCATTTACCGATGCTATTCCAAGTGACTACGATGGAGAAATGGGTGTCCCTACCACGTTCATTGACAAGTATTGTCCGGAGCAATTTACAATTATTGGTTGTGCGGAAGGAGATTCGGGAAAGTCATTAGGTCTAAAGCCTTTTGATAGAGAACTTAAGAAGTTAAATAAGAGTTTACGTGACGGGCAACTGTTCTATATGGACAACGGAATGCCCATAAAGCCTTATTCGCGAATCTTGATTCGCAAGAAATAACAGTCAGATAATTATGGCCAACAACAATAGCCTTGGAGCAGCAAGAATGGCAAAGAACGATGAGTTCTACACCCAATATGCTGACATACAGAAAGAAATCAATGCGTATCTGGAGTATAATCCGGATACGTTCAAGGATAAAGTTGTCCTCCTGCCTTGTGATGACCCAGAATGGTCTAACTTCACCCGATTCTTTGCTCAAAATTTCGAGCGCCTCGGGTTGAAGAAGTTGATTAGCACTTCTTTCGCTGTAGAAAGTAAGCGATATAAGAATTACGAACCTACGCTATTTGAAACAGAAAGTCCTATCTTCGATGCCGATAAAACACGCACTCACGGTAAAATCTTTGTTCTCGAAAGAGATGTCAACGGAAGTGGGCGAATTGATATAGATGATCTCCAATTTGAATACTTAGAAGGGGATGGGGATTTCAGGAGTCCTGAAGTGTGTAGGTTGAGGGACGAATCTGATGTTATCGTGACAAACCCGCCGTTTAGCCTCTTCAGAGAGTTTATGGCATGGCTGATAGAATCTGGCAAATCTTTTCTGATTATTGGCAACCAGAATTCAATTGCATACAAGGAAGTCTTCCCCCTCATTCAGTCTAACATGCTGTGGTTAGGCGCTACTGGTTATATGACTGACATGGTCTTTGCCGTGCCTAAAGGTGCTGTAGTTGATCCTAAAGACAGAGCAAAGGCTGCTAAGCTGGGTTATGTGGGTGATTATACACGGTTGGGTAATTCATGCTGGTTTACAAACTTGGACCATGGTAGACGTCATCACCCCATGATGCTTATGTCGTTTCAGGATAACCAAAGATACAGTAAGCATAAGGAATTAAGAGAACATGGGTATCGTCATTATGTAAACTACGATGCTATTGAGGTCCCTTATGTTGATTCTATTCCGTCCGACTATTCTGGCGAAATGGGCGTGCCAATTACCTTCTTGGATAAGTATTGTCCTGAACAGTTTGTGATTGTTGGCCACAGTCTACAACTGGCTGATATGAATATTATAAAGAAACGGATGGGAAAGGCCGGAGGTGGCCCCAGATTTTATGTTGAGGACGATGGTAATCTTATCCGTTTATACGAAAGACTTGTAATCCGTAAAAAACAATAGCCATGGAAGCTAAACTATACCTTGACTGGACCATCGGAGACATCTGCAAAGGTTTCCAGTACAACGAATACGAAGGCAAAGGCCTCTACGGTCTTGCAGGACGCCTGACCATCCAGCCCGAATTCCAGCGCCACTATCTGTATGCGGAAAACGGCGGCAAGAAGGAAATCGATGTCATCCAGTCCGTCCTCAATGGCTACCCGCTGGGCCTCATCTATTTCTCCAAGGTGGGAGAAGACCGCTACGAAGTCCTCGATGGCCAGCAGCGCATCACCTCTCTGGGCCGCTTTATTACCGAGAAGTTTGCCTGGATTGACAAGGACGGCAAGCCCTGGTATTTTACCGCCTTCAACAAAGACGAGCAGGAGAAGTTCCTGAACACAAAACTCCTAATCTACGTCTGCGAAGGAACAGAAAAGGAAATCAAGGACTGGTTCCGTACAATCAATATCGTGGGTATCCCGCTGAATGCCCAGGAGACCCTCAACGCCATCTATTCTGGTCCGTTCGTGACTAAGGCCAAGGAAGAATTCTCCAATTCCAACAACACCAACATCAACAAATGGAGCTACTTCATCCCCGGTACCGCAAGGCGCCAGGACTATCTGGCAGCAGCATTGGACTGGGTAAGTAAGGGTAATACTGAAGCTTACATGGCTGCCCACCGCTACGACACCGACATCACAGAACTCAAGGCCTACTTCACCTCGGTTATTGACTGGATCACCTCTGTCTTCGATATGGCCCCGGAAAAAGAGATGTGCGGTCTGAAGTGGGGCGAACTCTATGAGAAATACCACCAGAAGGGCTACAACCCCGAAGAAGTAGCGGCCAAGGTAAAGGAACTCTACGAGAGTTTCTACGTCAAGGAGAAGAAGGGAATCTACGAGTACATCCTCGGTGGCTGCCAGGAACCCCGCCTACTTAACGTCCGCGTCTTTGACGAGCCTACCAAGAAAACTGTGTACCTCCAGCAGACCAATGCTGCAGAAGCCGAAGGCATCTCCAACTGCCCCCTGTGTGCCATTGGACACGATGCAAACCGCACCCGCATCTGGAAACTCATCGAGATGGACGCCGATCACGTTACTGCGTGGAGTAAGGGTGGAGAAACCGATATCTCCAATTGCCAGATGCTCTGCAAAACTCACAATAGAGCGAAGGGCAACCGTTAATTTTGTTTAATTGCTAAACTTTGAAGGAAGCCCTCATATATGTTGGCCTTGTTGCTTTAGGCGCTTTCATTCTCTATCTGATAGTCAAATCTATCATAGAGAGCATCAAGCGTGAGCAGTTCCGTAAGAAGAACCGTGAGACTCAGTTCTCGGGCAGTGCTGTAAAGGAGGAGAAAGGCTTCTGGGCAGCATTGTTTACTCCCAAGTATAGCAGCCGGGCAGAGGCCATTGGTGATTACGGAGAGAAGAGGGTATCTTCTTTCCTGGAGGATTTGGACTGCGAAGACTACAGGGTTTACAATGATCTACTGGTGCGTAACGGGAATTACACAACGCAGGTCGACCACATTGTTATTTCCCGCTATGGCGTATTTGTGCTGGAGACTAAGAATGTTCACGGGAAGGTCTATGGCGGCGGTAATGCCGAGTTCTGGAAGCAGTATTTGCCGGACACCGGATATAAACGCTACGGCTTCACTCAGGAACATCAGTTGCGGAATCCCATCTGGCAGAATGACGGGCATATCAAGACGCTGAGGAAACTTGTATTTGGCAACGATGTTCCCGTCTATGGTATAGTTGTTTTCCCCAGCGATACCGACATCAATGTGACAGCTGAGCAACCGGTCCTGAATATGTACAACGTTGTGCCATACATCAAGCAGTGCCGGGACGTGGTTCTGTCGTCAGATCAGATGGGCTTTTATCGCCGGCGACTTCTTGAGGTAATCTCCACATCGGAATCTGACCGCAAGGAGCATCTCGGTAATGTTTACCGCAACAAGGAACGCCGTGATGAAGCCGTTGCCAGTGGTAGATGTCCTCGGTGTGGCGGCACTTTGGTCCTTCGCAACGGAAAATACGGCCAATTCTATGGCTGTTCCAACTATCCAAAGTGTAATTACATTTTGAACAAATAACCCCATTTGAGGTGTGTAGAAGGGCCGTATTCGCAATTGTGAGTGCGGTCTATTTGTGTATCGTTAGTAACTCTATTACACTTTTTTATACGTTTTTGCTCCAAAATTATTAAATTTGTTCGATTATACCCGTACGTTAGAAATATTAAAATCTATAACCAATGAGAACTCATAGATTGACCCAAATCTTGGCCCTCAGCATTTCTGCATTGCTTCTAACGGCATGCATTAATGGAACTCCCGGTAATTCTGGGAACAGTTCCGTCAAAAGGAATACTCCTGCTGTGGCCGCCAACGATGGTAATCAAAGTAATCCTCAGCAGGCTGGTTCTGACCAAACGCAATCAAATGTAGCGCCTACCGTTCCTAATCCGGTTGTTAATGTTTACTTGGAGACTTCTGGCAGCATGAACGGCTACGTGAATGGTGGAACTTCTATTTTCCAGCAGGTTGTCAAGGAATACCTTTCCGGGATTAATAACGCCAATTTTGCTTCGGCAGTTAATTACAACTACATCAATAGCAAGATTATCCCCAGAGGGAATGACTTGGATCAGTATATTACGAAACTGACTCCTCAGAGTTTCTCTTCTCAGGGGAACACCGCCACGACCGATATTGGCGGCATCTTCAAAACAATCCTGGATGCAACGGATAACAATACCATCTCGATTTTCATATCTGATTGCATTATCTCGCCTGGACGAAACAATAATCCTCAAGCGTATGCGCGTGGGCAGATGACGGACGTGCGTGATGCTATTGTTGGTTATGTGAACAAGTATCAGGATTTAGCCTGCATGGTTTATCAGTTTGATTCTGGTTTCAAAGGTACTTATTACGATTACTTGAACACGGCTCACCGGAACATTGACATGGAGCGTCCCTTCTATATCTGGGTTTTTGGCCATACAGCCCAGGTTGCAATGCTTAAGTTGAAACATGTCCCTGATAGAGATTTCCGTATCGCTCCTATCCGTAACCAGTGGTTTATTTTCAATACTCCACTTGCTGAACTTCAGCCTGAGAACAAGTACGGCTTGCTCCTTTCAACTGGCGCGCAGAACGGTAATTATACCCGTGTAAATGCCACAACAGCAAGGGGAATCCAGAGATATGGTGAAGGATACCGCTTCTCATTTGGTGCCTACCTTGGAACCGCAGAGTATCTTATGGGCTCTGATTACATTGAGGACACGGACAATTACGTTCATCTTGTCAACAAAGCCACCAAGCAGGAATTCTATGGCGTAATTGAAAAAGACGAAGGTAGCACTTCACCGTATACGAACATCTTCAGGGTGGAATCCCAGAATCCTTTCCAGAAAGGTCCGTTCACCCTGGCTTTTATCCCGAAGGTTCCCAAATGGGTTGAGGCTTGCAACGATGACGATGACAGAACCTTCAATGGAAGCAATAACAACAAGACATACGGCATTATAAACATCTTCAATGGTGTCTATAATGGTTTCAATAGCGGCAACCACGACAACATCCTTGCCCAGTTTGACTTCGAAATAAAATAAAACACAGATATGGAATTCTTTTCACTATTCTATCAGCTCAATGTCTACGGGCAGGATCTGTTCTACCACTTGAAGGGGTGGGATAACGGAATGCAGGACTTTGTGGCTGCGAATAACCAGTTCCCGACCATCTGGCTGGTTACATTCTTCTCCGCCTTGCTGGTGTTTGTGGTTTACTACTACATTCTGAACCATCCTCGTTTCAACAAGGTATGGCATTGGCTTATCACGATGGCGGTTCTTGCTATCGGTATATTTATCTGGTCAAGAGGCCTTGTGATGTCCGACATTGCTGGTGTTTCCCTACATCCGGTTGACCCCGCACTCAATGTCAGCGCAGATAACGCTTTGATGTTCGGAGTTTACAATGCAGTTCTTTCTGCCATCTTCTTCCTCTTCTTCTCCATCGTGGGTAGGTTTGGAAGCAAGAACTGCAAGAATTCTCCTTGGAAATCACTCATTAACAGGAAGTAGCCATGGCAAAGTTATATGTATTTGGTATAGGCGGTACCGGTTCAAGAACCCTCCGCGCCCTCACAATGATGCTGGCCAGCGGTGTTGAATGCAAGTTCGACACAGTTGTTCCTGTAATCATCGACCCGGATGCTTCCGCAGCGGACATGAGCCGTACAGTGGATGCGATGACACGTTATATGGAGGTCCGCAAATCCCTGGACTTCAATTCGGCCAACGAGAACCGTTTCTTCAAGACGGAGATTTGCCCTATTCAGGACATGTCCACGTTCAAACTCACTTTGGAGAATACCGAGAATGTCACTTTCCGTGACTATATGAAGACGAATCAGATGGACGCCCCCAGCAAGGCGCTCATCAATATGCTCTTCTCTCAGGCCAACCTCGATTCCGATATGGTTGTCGGTTTCAAAGGCAACCCTAATATCGGTAGCGTGGTGCTGAATCAGTTCTCTACTTCTGATGCATACAAGGCCTTCTCAAACAATTTCGAGGAGGGGGATCGTGTTTTCATCATCAGTTCCATCTTTGGTGGTACCGGAGCCAGCGGATTCCCTCTGCTTCTTAAGACGCTTCGTAACGACCAGACTTCTCAGCACTGGAACTATATCAAGAACGCCAAAATTGGTGCTGTGACTGTACTACCGTATTTCAGCGTCGAGCAGGATGACGATAGCGGCGTTGATTCTTCCACGTTCTATTCCAAGACGAAGTCGGCTCTTGCTTACTATGACAGGAATATCACCGGAAACAACTCGGTGAATGCCCTGTATTACATTGGTGACAGCATGCCGGCTACTTACAAGAATCATGACGGTGGTTCAGAACAACGCAACAATGCACACATGGTTGAGTTGTTCGCTGCACTTTCTATCTTGAAGTTCGCCGCCACACCGGATAACGAATTCGGTGAGAGGACTCAAACTTACGAGTATGGCATCGATACCAATGACGAGGACATCAAGCAGGTTATCTTCAAAGACCTCGGTTCTGAGACTCGCCGCCTCATACAGAAACCGCTCACCATGTTCCTGCTTATGAACAAGTACATGAAGAGTTCTCTTTCTTCTCAGTATAAGTTCCAGCCCTGGGCAAAAGACTGCGGTTTGGACGAGAACTTCTTCACTTCGCAGTATTACGCCGACCTTGTCAAGTTCCAGGATGCTTTCCGCGTATGGCTGCAGGAACTGGACGACAATAAGCGTTCCTTTAAGCCTTTCGATGAAGATCGGATTATACCGCTCTTCGACCTTGTAAATGGTCAGAAGGCTCATAAGATTTTCTGGCCGCTGCACGACCTTTTCGCCAAGAATTACGCGTTGATGGATTCTTTCCTCAACACAAATTGGCCCAAATGGAACAAGACAGCCACCAAGGAACAAAAGTTCATGGAACTGTTCTATCGTGCCACAGATAAGTTGACCCTCAAGAAATATAACTTCTAAGATTATGGCAAAGGTTTTCAGAATACATAAGGAAGGCTCTGGCAACATTATTGACTGGGCAAAGAGCCATTCGTACGGAGACAACGTAATCAAACAGATTACCGACCCCTTTGGTGCTAAGGCAACCAAGGAGATTACCTCCATACCTTCGCCGTTCTCAAGAATTGATCTGGCTGTCACCGCGTTTAAGACCGTGGTTGAAGCCGGGCTTGAAGGTACGACCATCTATCATAAGATTGTGTCCGACTGCCTTGATATTGGCGAGATCTTCTTCAATGCGGAGAATTTCAAAGACCCGCGTGACCACAGCAAGAATAAGATTGAAATTCTTGTTTGGGACCGCGCCCAGGAGATTGCGAAACTTAAGGCGTCTCCGGTAAAGGAGCATAAGATTGTTGGCGAGACTCTTGATATGTATCTTAATCAGGATGCCAAGGCCTACAACTTTGACAAGATGGACAAGGTCTATCTCCTCAACTATAAAGGACCGGACCGTAAAGACCCGCAGATTAACATCATCGGTGCCACATCGCCGGCAACGCTGTTCTTCAGCTCTGCCAACGATCTGACTTACGTTTCAGACCATCTCCGTTTCCGTAACAACGACCGTCCATTCGATTCCGAGTACACGCCCCTATATAAACGTGACATCGAATTCCAGAAGTTCCTGTATGCGTTGAGGCTCAGTATTGGAAAGACCCAGTTTGCTGCCTTATTCGGCGCTGTGGATTCCTATATGGATCTCTCTTACGGTTATCTCAGCGAGGAATACAAGGCTAAGATTGATGCCCTGAACGAGGAATCCGTGGAGAATTATGAAGTTCTTACCGACGGTGGCAGCAACCGTGTTGACATCCTTGGTTATCCGGTCCGTAAACGCAATGAGACTGGTGTCATCGAAAGCGATTTCGAAATTCTGGCCACCAACAAGTGTGCTATTAAGCCTCTCGTTCTCCCGATTGAGGCTGGTAACACGTACAAGAATCTGAATTATGTTCAGGGCCAGTGGAAGGAGACTTATCAGGCCCCCATGCATGACGATGCAGATTTAGCAAATCGTCAGCTTCCTTATGTTGGCCTGAAGTATCCTTATCTCACCATTGACGACTTCCTTGCAAGGGATATGGTATTCTTGCCTTATTCCTTCAATGCGAACGACTATTACAATGGGAATAAAGACCCCAGGAAGAGCAACAATACCTTCCTGCTCCCTCTGACAAAGACTTTCTTCAAGTACTTCTCCGTGAATGACTTGATGGGCACGATGAAGGATGGAAAGAATATGTTCGAAATTCAGCCTCTCCAGGGAGGAAGTGTGAACGTCGAACTCCGTATTCCCATTAAGAAGGGAGGATACATCCGCTACTCCAGAATGTATGTGCCTGGAAAAGCCATCGATTTTACTGATAATTCTGGCTGCATTACTGAAAAGCAGTTCGGTCTTGGCGTGATGCCTCTTGTCCGCTTTGGGGATGGCATCCTTCCCAGTTATCGTATTGCGATGTTCAGCAAGTCGAACCGTACGGAACTGGAGTTCGCCAATGGCGAGAACACCTGCCAGATTGAGCATCACATCACTCGTCGTGAAGCCGGCCAAAATGCTTGTAGCGTAGAATCCTATGTGATGGAGCACAATTTCGATGTTATTTACGCCACGGTTGACGGCCTTACAAACGTGATTATCCCTCGTTTCCGGAAGGCCTCCGGTGGTTCCCAGTTCACATTCGCCATTGACTTTGGTACGACCAATACGCATATCGAGTATTCGGTGGATGGATCTGCTCCTAAGGCGTTTGATATGCCGGCAGCAGAAAGCCAGCTTTGCCGTCTGAGTACCGATTATGATGAGCAGGAAGCCATTGATATCAATGTGGCCTTTGATGAGGCATTCATCCCGTCCACTATTGGTGATGCTTCTGATTATCACTTCCCGATGCGTACCGTATACGCTGAGTGGACCGATGTCAATTACCAGCAGCACACGGAGACTCTGGCAGAAGGAAACATTCCTTTCCGCTATGAGAAGGCTCGTAACCCTCTGTATAACAAGGTTAAAACCAATCTTAAGTGGTCTAAGGCAGAGGAAGCGAATACCCGCGTCAAGTTGTATATTGAGAACCTGTTTATCATGATGAGGAATAAGGTCCTCCTTTCCGGTGGCCGCCTTTCCGATACTAAGATCATCTGGTTCTACCCGGCAAGTATGACGGAATTCCGCCTCAACGCCTTCCGTGGCGTTTGGGAGAAATTGTTTGCCAAGTACATCAATGCCAATTCTGCAGACAAACTCCTTTGCCTGTCTGAATCTGCTGCGCCTTACTTCTTCTACAAGAACCGTCGTGGTCTGACATCCAATGCTGTTACAATCGATGTGGGTGGTGGCACTACGGATGTCCTTGTCATCAAGGATGATGTCCCTGTAGCAATGACTTCATTCCGCTTTGCTTCCAACGCCATCTTTGGTGACGGCTATAACTGGAGTCCTGAAACCAATGGCTTCGTGAAGAAATACAAGGGCGATATTAATGACCGCCTGGTTGGTAACTCCATGCACCTGAAAGACGCCCTCAACGCCTATCAGGAAATCATGAATAGCGACAATTCAAGCGACATCGCAGCCTTCTTCTTCTCGTTAGCTGGCAATGCCTCCGTTGTGAAGAACCGCATTCCTCTTGACTTTATGGATATGCTCTGCAATGACACTAAGATGAAGTATGTCTTCATCGTGTTCTATGGCTCAGTGATTTACCATATCGCCAAGATGATTAAGGCCAAGGGCCTGCCCATTCCTCAGGTTGTTGCTTTCAGCGGTAACGGCTCTAAGACCCTCAATGTTCTTTCACCTTCGGACCAGACCATCTCCGAGTTTGTCACCCGCATCTTCCGTAAAGTACTTGGTGAATGCCCGGACATCCGTGTTATCAAGGAGGCTGAACCAAAACTCGCTACCAGCAAGGGCGGCATCTATTACGACAACTCTTTGTCCTACGAAGGAATCGAGAAACTTCGCTTCTCGCTCCTTGGGGATGACGATACCACCTCCACCGAAGGGAAGAAGTACAACGAGGTCAACAACGATGCTGCCATCAATGCAGTAAGCAACAATGTCAGCAAGTTCATTGATGAACTCTTCCACATCACCGATGCCAATAAGTTCATGGTGCGCTCCTTGGGTGCCGACCCGAGCCTGTTCGAGCAGATTCCTGAACTTTGCAAGTACAACCTCGTCGAATTTACCCGCCAGGGCCTCAAGGCCAAGCTGAACGAACTCAGCGATTGGGGACAAGATCCGTCTGCGCCTATTGAGGAGACCATGTTCTTCTATCCAATCGTAGCCATGTTGAACAACCTCGCCCGCGAGATTAGCAATAAGTAACAGTACAGATGGATTCGAATTACTTGATTTTGATAGTCGTTCTGATTGCGGTTGCCCTTGCGCTGGTGGCCTCAGTGATTGCCTTACTTAAAGCCCTTAAGGCACTTGAGAAGAGCCGTGGTGAAAGAATTGAAAGTATTGCTAAGCGCACGGTTGAGAACTATATGCTTCTGAATTACAATCAGAAGATTAGGAATATGGTTCATGAAGAACTGGTACGAGAGCAGCAAAAGAAAGAAGGACCTATATCGGAAGTGGTTAAGCCTGCAGAGACGGTTGTGAACGCTCCAAAGGAAGAAGAAAAGCCCGTTGAGGTTGTTCCCACCCAAGAGCCAGAAACAGAGAAGGCCCCTGTCGAGATTTCGTTGCCGGAGCCTGTGACTCTCTACACTGGAATCTGCAAGGATGGCGCATTCAAGCACGTCACTACTGTTCCGGACAGTAAGACGATCTATACCATTTATGCCGATAGTAAAGAGGCGGTTACCGGTATCCTCAACGTAGACCAGAGCGCATACGATAAGATTGCACAAACTCCCGACTACCTACAGAATGCCTGTGTATATAGCGGGAATGGTACACAACTCAAAGTAACCAAGACCGGTACCGTTCAGAAAGAGAACGGCACCTGGGTCGTTAAAGAGCCCATCGTGGCAGAGTTTAACTGATAGATTAAATGACAGGAATAGGTATTACCAAGTTCATCCCAGAACTGATCTTTGTTGCCATAATTGTTATTCTGCAGTTCAGGTTTTTCTTTGCAAATTCTTGGAAGAGAAACATACTGAAGAATATCTTTCCCAAGGACCTTGATGAGAAACTTAAAGTCGCTAAAGATGTAGAAGGAGTAGCCAAGATATGGGCTTCCAACGATGTCAGCAGCACCTTAAATGATGAAATCGTTGCCCCTATTAATTCTTATCTCGAGAATAACAAAGGTGCAACAGATTATCATATCATCAAGGATTTGACTGACCGCACTTGTGACAAGATCCAGGATGAGGTTGATTCATACAACCCCATTCCTTTGTATCTTGGCCTTTGCGGTACGATGTTGGGGATAATCTTCGGTATCTTCTTCCTCTTTAGGGCAGGTGGTCTTGAATCGCTTTTAGCATCAGCATCATCTACCAGCACGGTATCAGGAGCGGCAGCATCAGAGGGTATTCAGCATCTTCTCGGAGGTGTTGCTGTCGCTATGATAGCCAGCTTGGTTGGCGTTATACTGACAATCATCGGCACACGTCATACCAAGGAAACGGTCTCTGCAAATGAGGAAGGGCGCAATAAGTTTTTGTCTTGGATTCAGAGCAATCTGCTCCCCAAGATGAGCAGTGATGTCGTAAGCACGCTGGGAAACTTCTATCAGAATCTGAATGAATTCAATAGGACGTTCTCTCAGAACTCCAAGGATTTGCAAAAGGCCTTTGAAGCCATCAAAACCGCTTATGCGGGCCAGACAGAATACACCAAGGAGCTCAATAAGCTGGACATTGCCAAGGCCCAGATGGCCTTTGCAGCGTTGGGAAGTGCTACGGATAAGATTAACGATCTCAACGAGTTCCTAAAGGGGTCATCTCAATATCTTGCCAGCGTTGTTGCCTTGGCTAATAAGCTGGATACTGCTGATGAAAGGACAAAAGCCATCGAGCGGATGGGACAGTTCTTCCAAAGTGAGATTGAACAGATCTCCGCACGCAAGGCCCTTCTTTCCGAAACGGTTGGTAAGATTGACCTAAACCTTAAGAACTCGCTTGACGGCCTTCAGACTTCCTCCACGGAACATGTAGGAAAACTACAGACACACCTCAATAAGGTTTATCTGGACTTCCAGGATGCCGTAGCAGAGCAGCAGAGATTACTCGAGCAGAAACTTTCAGAATCCTCACTCTATCTTGAACAGTTCAAACGCCTTGAAACCATTCAGGGCCAGTTGGATAAGCTGCTTAAGTCCGAAGAATTCATTGGAAAGGCCGATGCGGAGATAGCAAAACTTGATACCCAAATAGGAAGATTAGATCGAATTGAAACGGCCCTAAACCGCCTGATAGAGATTGTCTCAAAGCGACCCGCTAATGCAACCCCGGCGGTGAGAGAAGCAACCTTGTTCGATAATCCTCAACAGCCACAAGACGTGAAAGTCAAAGTTAACCTTCCTGTACCGCGTTGGTTGGCTTTCACTACATGCGGCGTTCTCATTGCTGCCGGTCTGTTCTCTATCATCTATCCGCTATTGATAAAGTTCCTCGGTTAAGATGGCCAAGAAGAAAAGAGAATCCTTTTTCTGGACAAGCTATTCGGACATGATGACGAGTCTCTTCTTCATCATGCTCACGCTGTTTGTCCTGGCCATTGCTTTGCTACACAGAGAGGTAGTTCAGATTGGGAAAGACAAGGAAGCGACGGAAGCTGAACTTCAGAAAATCAATGAAATACGTACGGCTGTTCAGAGTATTGACCCCAATTACTTCTCGTATGATCCTGCGTACAAAAAACATATTCTGAAGACCGAAGTGAAATTCCGGGCTGGCAGTTCAAATATGAATGATTTGGACCAGGCTACCCAAAATGAACTCCTCGCAGTCAGGGACACCATCAAGTCTTTCCTCGATGACCTTATTGCGAAAGATAAGAGTGCGTCATATCTTCTCATTATTGAAGGACAAGCCTCAAGGGACAATTACCCTTTGAACAACCAGCTCAGTTACGAGAGGGCATTATCTTTGTTCAAATTCTGGTTCCCTAACCAAAAGGAAACTACGCTGCAGTTCTACAATCTTCCATGCGAGGTTGTGATTGCAGGCGCGGGCTATATGGAAGGAAAGCCTCGTGCGGCCAAGAATGAAGATAACCAACGCTTCCTGATTCAGATTATCCCCAAGCCAGGCATCATCGATGAGTAGACTGCTCACATACTTTCTGCTGAGCGTCGTGCTTGCGGTTAGCTGCATTCCTGCTCGTCCCAATGGGAATACGGGAAGGCAGCAGCGTCCAACTGGTGCAAGTCTGCTCGAACTGCCAGCAGTAAGGCAAGGTGAGGTTATAACTGTCCATGCCGGATACACATCGTCGTTCAATTCAACGTTGATGATTCCAAACTGGGTTGCATACGAGTTGACAGCAGATGAATTGCAGGGGACGGTAAGGCGGCCGAGTAACTCTCCGTTCCAGCCCGATCCAGATTATCGCGGTAAGCAGCCGGACAGAAGCGATTATTCACGCACCGGATGGGATAAAGGCCATTTGGCTCCTTGTGCCGATATGAAATGGAGCGAGCAGGCCATGTTTGAGAGTTTCTTTTTCACCAACGTCTGCCCTCAGAATCATGACTTCAATGAGAAGGACTGGCAAAAACTGGAAGACAAGGCTCGTTCCATCGCCCGGAAGAAGGGATCAGTCTTCATCGTCTGCGGACCTTTAGTGACGACCAACGAATATGGTCGGCTCGGACGGAATCATGTAGCCATTCCCGATTACTTCTTCAAGGCCTTGCTTTATAAAGACGAATCCGGGTTCCACTCTATCGCTTATGTAATGCCAAACCAGTATACAGGGAAGCCGGTAAATGAATTCGCAATGACGGTGAATGAGCTGGAGAAAATCCTTGGCATTGATTTGTTTACACGCCTCAACGACAAGATTGAGGAGGAAGTTGAGAACCAGATGAATCTGGCCGAATGGAGATAGTTTACTATGACAAAGAAAGATAAATCCACCCTTACCATCATATACATTGCCTTGGCGTTTCTGCTGCTGCTTTGCCTTGCCAAAATGCCTTACGGCTTCTATCAGGTAGTTAGATTCTTGGCTTTCGCGGGATTCGGTTATTCGGCATATCTGCAGCACAAGGACAAGAGCATTGACCGGATGATACTGTTCATTGTGCTTGCGCTGTTATTCCAACCTTTGTTACCAATTGCCCTGGGCCGGGTTATTTGGAATATTGTTGATGTAGTTGTGGCTGGCTACCTCATCTACCTGCTGGTAAAAATGCATCTCAAGAAATAGAAAGCGTCGCATATGTATAAGCCTCCCTACGTCATACAACCCTCTTCGCTGGACTTCTTCGGCGATAAACTGCACGGTACCGGCAAATGGACGCTGCATAAAACGACTCATCCTTATGACAGTATCAACCATGATGCGGGAGAGGACTTTGCCTCATACAATTTCTATGAGTGGGTCGGCAAGTCTGTCAGGACGGTAGAAGACGTTCTTAAAGAAGACGCTAAACTCATACGTCCGGAAGAATACACCCCAGTCCCTTATGTCAGGAAGAAATTCGATGTCCCGCATCCGACTCAAGAGTCGGTAGATGCCATGCTTGAGAAAGAGGCTCGCAAGGCAATACTTATCTCATTGTTTGGCAATACTGAAAAGAAGCGTCAGATGTATGTCATTGAGAGGCGTGGTAGCCGTCTTGATGAGGAAGAGAGGAAATGGATTGCTGCAAAGGAAGCATTTGATAAGGCCGAGGACGAAAACGCTGCCGTTCACGAAGCTAAAGAAAAAGAAAAGCAAGAGGCCGCTAATGCAAAGATCGAGGAGTACAATAAAAAGCATGGGCTGAATGAGATGTTCCAGTATGCGAGTCAAGAAGAGGTCGAGCATATGCTGAAATGGATAGATCCTTTCTTCCCGTACGATTTTACGATGTTCTATCAATTTGACATGCCTCATAAACTTGTTAATATCAGCTTTGAGGCTCCTACAGATAGAATCATTCCTCTGGAGAAGGCGGTGGTTCATTCAAGAGGCACCTCACTTAAGCCAAAAACCAAAACGGAAGTAAACAGAGATTATCTTGATTGCGTCTGTTCTCTTGCTTATGTCATAGCAGCGAATTGCTTCGATAGAACGGCAAGGATTGACAATGTCTACATTTCGGCATATGTAAAGCGATTAGACCCCCAAACAGCAACATTTGAAGAGGATACCCTCTATGCAATAGTATTCGATAGGGAAACCTTCAATTGGGTCATTAAGCCGAAATCCTTCCTGCCGTACGAATCATTGGTCTTCTTCCCGCATACCATAGAACTGGGCGCAAGAATGAATATTCTTCCGGTTGATCCTCTTGACCTTTCCCCAGCGGGAGAAATCCTCCCAGGGAACAATCAGTTTGTGGACACATCAAGGAAAGACGGCCGATTCCCTGAATATGACCCGTACATCGGCGTGACTCCGGATGGAACCATAGACATTGCCTCCCTCGATGAAAGATTCGAAGAGGCTGCCAGAACTGTGGTTCTAAATCAAAGAGGGTCAACTTCTGATCTTCAGCGCAAACTTGGCCTGGGGTATGCAAAAGCAGGCAGAGTGATGGACCAGTTAGAGGCTGCTGGAATAGTCGGCCCTCAGAATGGTGCCAAGCCAAGAGAAGTCTTTGTGAAGGACATTGCCGAGCTGGAAGGAATACTATCGCATTTTAGGCGCTAACACGCACAGTGTGTATCGAAGCGTATCGGCCGTATCGCATCCGATACGAGCGATACAACCGATACACCTTTTACCATCATCATTCCTCCACAACCACACACCCTCCAGCGCTATCGCTTACCAGCACACGTCCATTTCCGAGTCTGTGCCTGGTAATCTTGTGTTCCTCCGGCGGCAGCACCAATTCTTCTTCAGACACGTTGAGGTAACGCAACAACTCCTGGATAGTGGCCGGTTCAAAGCCCGGGTGCCAGAACTGCATCCTCCGGCCCCGCTTCAGGTCCTCTTCCTGCGTGGCCTTGAGTGCTTCGCTACGAATTCTCCAGCCGGATTCAGTGGTACGTGTGACCAAGCCGCAGCAAGGGCAGGCATGGCTGATGTCAAAGCGGCCGCTCAGAGGGGAACCGTTGTAACTGTACCCGTAGGCCTGGTGGCGGCACTCACATTGAGTGCCGAATAGGTCCGGATGCACGATAGAGTTCCGGAGAATTGTGCCGATGAAGTAGGGAGGGAATGCTACTGCAGCAGCCCATCCGGCGCAGAAATACGCCATATTCAGCTTGATGGGAATGTAGTAGAAGCGGTCGATCTCTTTCCACCGGTCGAATTCCCGCAGCAGTGTGGCGGCGTGTTTGAAATACAGACGAAGGGCGATACGTTCATCACCCTGAGGCACACAGTTAAAGCCGTGGCCAAGCCTAAATAGATCCTGTGACATAGCAACAGATTTTTTTGATTGAACATCCGCATCGCTTTACCACCGTGGCTTCTGGCTGCTCGGTTGGTGCTCCTCTGGGGAGACTCTTGATGCACGTCACAAAAGTATGTATTTTTAAGCAGATTTCCAATTTGTATTATCCTGTATCGAACATATCGCACCCAATACAAGCGATACAACCGATGCGCAAAGACTTTGCCCTAATCCCATCATTTTCCGGCCTCCACAACTTCAGCTGCAGCAGCCCCGACCAATCTCACCAGATTAGGGAATAGGTCCAGGTCGATAATAGCTTCCAGCTCATCAATGCTGACTTCCAAGGCCGATGCCTTCTGTTCAAAGCCGGAGAAACCATAGCTCCGATTCTCCACGATCCAGGCGTGTGCTTCATAGCGTTCCCCGCCATTGGAGTCGGCTGGCCAGTAGAGAAGCACTGCCTTGAAGAAGGCCTCCGGAACGGCAATGTGTTTCCCGGTCACGTCCGTTACCCAGTTACTGTAATCTGTGTCGATGCATCCAGTCACCACCCAAGCATTACAGGCCGATATAGCAAGCTGCTGGACATACTCCTCCAGCCAGGCCCATAGACCGCCGTTGAGGTAGGGGTCTTGCGGGGCCATATTGGTGAAATAGAAAGTCTGCTCATTCATCCCTGTCTTCAATCGGTCATTTGAAGGACACAAATGCCCACGGATGTACCCCTCCACGGAACCCATCTGGTAAGTCCGCTTCAAGTTCGGCTGCTTCTTGGTAGCCATGAATTTGTCGTACTGCCACGCACCAGAGCGAGGACCTTTGCCGATAAGCTTCTGATTGAGCGGATATGCCACCCAGATTGGGATTAACCGATTCTGGTCCCAGAACAGGGAATAGTTCCGCTGCTTGCCCCAGTATTCATCGGTGTAGTGGGACACGAAGAAATGTTCAGGATCTTCACTGAACGATGGCAGTTCAAGCCAGCCAAGTTCAGCAGTCTTTGGAGAAACCTGGCCCGCCGCAGAGAGTGCAGCCATGGCCATCAAAAGAAAGAAAATCATCAAGCGTTTCATAGCGTTTAAGCATTAACGCCCTTTGACTTCCATCGCTGAAGCAAAGATACGAATAATAAGGCAGTCTTAATAGTCAAAACCATCACAGGGAACCAAAATCATAGACGAAGTGTGAATTAGTACCTCTTATATGTATGTTCCGGATAATTAGTATCTTTGCATTTAAGCAGGTTTTTCTATTATGGGTTGGATACGTATAGGTACTCCTTCTAAGGAGCAATCACAAGCAGGCTGTTTGTTGGCCATTATTATCGTTGTTGTTTCTGTTGTTGCTATTGTTTACAACGAGTCAACGTTTAAAATGATTCGGGTTATTCATAGCAAACCTGCTTCTGAATCTAATTCTGCCGCTTTTGAATATCTTAAGCGAAAGCCTCAAGGTCGGCATGCACAAGAGGCTAGCGATACATTGCTAGAGTTTATTTCATCACTCCCTTCATATACTATCCCCACTGTGAATGGAAAGCCGACTCCGATGTCGTGGGAAAACAATAACCTACTTAAAATTAGAAATACTAAGAATCAAGTCCCAGGTAGTCCTGCAGAGTCAGCTTTGGATTCACTTATTCGAGCAAGACTTGATGAAGAATATGAGAAAGCGTGCAAATTAAATACAGAAGAGGGCTGGAAACTATTTGATTTTATTGTTCCGGATGAGTATAAAGGATTACACACAAGGAACAGTAATCTAACAGAGAAACATTAATTTGATTAATCATGGAAAGTAGAAATAAGATAGCAAAAAGAGTTTCTTCCTATTTGCCCATATTCATATTGGCGGCTTGTTTTGTATCGTGCGGCAATAAACAAAAAGTGCCAGAATCTCTGAAGGATGTTAAACATTATGTTGCCACACTTGATTCTACCGTCACTTCTATGTATGGATGGGAGCCACGTGATTCTACTTATAATTCATCTATAGACACACTTGTCGCCGATATGATGGATCGTTATAACGAATCTCATCCCAGTGAAGAGAAACCATCAAAGAATGGACACGCCATCGAGCAGCGTGCATATGATGAGGCACGTATTACTTGGAATGAATTTAAGCAGCTTATTGATTCCGACAAGTATGAAGAGGCATTGGATTTTTATCTGGGTGAGGGGCAGGATTACATAAAAAAGAATTCTGGTGATTTTCTTGTTTTCCTAAAGCATTCTAACCAACGTTTTGTTTTCTTCTCATCGGTTCTTCGACCTTTGATGGCGGAATACAAGGGTGAAGAATATGCGACAAAGGAGTATCAAAGCTTGTTACAATTAGAAAAAGCTCTGGAAGACAATACCATTGCAATGAGCGCCGAATCAACAGGTTATATCCCCGAAGTCTATCCATATGTCATACAAGATCTCGGTAATACCCTGGTCTCTACAGGGAACCTGGATGAGGCGATGAATCTTTTTGAGGATTATATTCATGCCATAGTGGGACTTACCGGAGATGCTTTATATGCCAACCTGTGCGGAACTTATTACATCACCAACTTATACATACAAGATGGGAAACCTGATTGGGCACTAGGCTCATGGGAGAATTTCAAAGAATATCTGGAAAAGAATAGGGCTTATTATGACTCTGAAGCTTTAGAAGAGTGCTTTGAGAGGATTGATGAAGAAGTGGCAAAATTGTCTGAATGAATGAATCATAACTTAAGGACATGGACGAGCGCCAATTAAAACGTGCGGCTGACGCGATTTCCAAAATGGAGATCGACCAAAATGAACTTGATGCTATCCGTCTCGGGACTAACAAGAAAACGCTTCAATGTGGAAGCCTATATGTTATAGAGCACCAAAATGGTGATTACGGGGTGGTAGATAATGAAGGTCATATCATTGTGCCTTTTGGGAAGTATGGATGGATAGATGGTTTTTCTTTTGGTTTAGCCAGAGTGCGGACTAAAGGACACTCGGGAAGGGTCGGTAATACCATAGGAGTGGTGGATTTGGATGGGCCGCTTAATATTTTGGGCAAATCCGAAGTAAAACGATATATTGCTGAAGATCGAAAGATAAATCCGCAGAAATATGCCAAGTGGGGAATTATTAATGAACGTGGAGAGGAGGTATTGCCTTTGGAATACGATGATATCTGGGGATTTTTCAACAGAGACATCAGTTATACAACCGTTGAGAAAGATGGCAAATCTCAACAAGTGTCTTTGTATAATTTGAATCCAACGCTGCGCACTGCGCGGGTAAGGAAACAAGTGCGCCATCGAAGTCTTGATTTTGAGTACCCAGAGTATCCTGATTATTATGATTCTGAAGGGTTTCTTGATGAAGAACGATTGGAAGACGCCTATCTTGATGGAGAATGGGTGCCGGATGACATGTAATTCATTTTACCTTTTGATATTTCATTATTCCTGATGTACAATCACTATTACCCCGTGTTTAATTAACCTGATTGTGTATTTTGATTATGCAATTTTTAGCTTTTGTGGGCGCAATTACGCTTCTCGCTTTAATTACTTATTTCTTCGTTACCTTAGAGGATCGTCACAATGACGAGGAGAAAGAGAGCCTTGACATTATTTATCATAGTGCCGCATTGAAAGAGGAATTTAAGCGCTTTCGAATGCAGCATCCGCACTGGACAGAAAGAAAAGCGGCATGGAGATTCTTTGTTAAAACAGGACGTTTAGAGCAAGCTCGCATAGAAAAGGAGAGATATGCAAATAGTCTTAAGGCTGAAGAGAAAAAACGGGAAAAAGAATACATTATCAAGCGTGCATATGCACGCAAATATGAGGACTTTATTTTTTCGTTGTTTTCCCCTTTCGCCAAATCGGTTTATGGTGGAGAGAAGTGGGAATTACAACTTTTCTGCCATTTGCCGGTGGACTATATAAAGTATCGAATGAAAAAAGCCGGATTCGAGAATGTGGATGACTTGTATAATGAATTCATCAATAATGATTTATTACATCTATTCATCCGGCATGAAGGATCAAGTAATGCAACCGTAGAGGGATGTTATATCGGTGATACTCTTGGTCGATATGCAAATGTCATCAGCGAAGACGATTATAATATTGATTCGTGGATAAAAAAACATGGGCAATCAATGAGCAAGGTGGATCTTGAGTTTGATCTTAATACCTATATGCTACCTTTCTAACGATTTTACGTTATTTACAAAAGTAATAATTGACTTCAATAATCAGCCTATGAAAAAGATACTTGTAATCCTAATTAGCATACTCGTTTTGGCATCATGCAGCAGAGTGTCTGGCACATATGTAAATGATGGATCAGGCTTAGTTGATCAAATCGAGTTTGTAGGAAGCAGTTCCTGCATCTTAACCTACTTTGGAATGGAGCTCTCTGCTACTTACAAGGTTGATAATGGGCATATTATTGTTGACGGCCCGGAGAATCTTGATATAATGTTCAAAATCCAGGACTCTAATACTATCATAGGCGAGAGTACCTGGAATAGTGGCACTTTTAAGAAGGCCCATTCTTCATCAAACCCTTGAATGTTAATGCAGGGAAAGAAGTAAGTATTCGTATATGCCGATGGGGCTCTGTTCCATCGGCATTTTTTTATCCGGGCCGATAAGGAAAGCGGTACTTGCCCTTCTGGGACGGACAAGCCGCCCAGAAAGGCAACCTTCATTGCCACCCTTCGCTGGGAGACTGTGCCGGAGCAAGTCCGTCACAGACTCCCTGACGCCCCACCGCACACATGGCCAACGCCCCAACCTCCCGCACATATAAAGGGAGAAAGGTATGGGAGACAGTGTCCGGCACAGCCGGCCACAGACTCCCATCTGGTTAATCCCCCCAGCCCCTGATATGAACCCCAAAAGTTGGACGGTTAATAATAGATTTTTATATGCAATGAGTTCGGTACTGCACCGGACTCATTCCGTTTAACCGCAGTTTGATTCGTTCGTGGTTGTAGTAATGTATATACTTTCGGAGTTCCTTCTTGAACTCGTCCATACTATTCCACTGACGCGAATATAGCAATTCTGTTTTCATTATCCCAAAGAAGTTCTCCATCATAGCATTGTCAAGACAGTTTCCTTTCCTGGACATACTTTGTTCTATTCCATTCTTTTTCAGTGTATCTTGATACTTAACATGCTGATAATGCCATCCTTGATCAGAATGAAGGATTAGGCCATCATGGTTGGGGATCTTTTTCATGGCACTATTGACCATATCTATAACCATTTTTAGATCCGGTCTTGATGTCACTGTATAGGTTATGATTTCTCCATTGAACATATCCAGAATCGGAGAAAGATACATTCGTTCATCTTTTATCATAACCTGAGTTACATCAGTAGTCCACTTCTTATTTGGCTCTTTTGAACGGAAGTTACGATCCAAGGTGTTCGGCGCGACCTTCCCCACATTCCCTTTGTATGTGTGGAACTGACGAGGTGTCCTCAGAGCCTTTAGATGTAACTGGCGCATTAACTTGCTAACAGTCTTATGATTTACATATATCCCATACCTGCGCAACTCAAGCGTTATGCGCCTATAACCATACCGGCTATGATGCTTCTCGAAGATTCTCTTGATATTATTCCTCAAGTCATCATAACCATCGTCGAAGTCCAGTCGACTAAGGTGGTAATAGAATGTTGCTTTGGCCATCCCTTGCAGTCTCAGGAGACGCCTGAGACCATATTCTGGCCTTAGTTCTTGGATGGCTTCGACCCAGTCTCGCGTAGTTGGGCCTCCCTCTTTTCGACTAAGGCTTTCACTTTTTTTAACAGCGCGTTCTCCGCCTGTAAATTGCCACCGAAAAGTGAACAGTTTTGCCAACGAAAGTTGAACAGTTAGAGATCGTCTGCAAAGGTATTCATTTTTCTGGTTTTTGCTTCATTT